>NZ_JBZGBY010000032.1:0-44436 GCF_059159975.1 Cellulosimicrobium sp. BMG9.22
GGCCTCTCCGCAGACGCCGAACCCCGGGTCACGCGTCGATCGAGACCACGATCGGCGCACAACCCGGGGTTCGGCGTCGTCCTGACTACTCGGCGGCGGGGGCGCCACCCTGCTGCTCGACCGGCTTGCCGCCGCGCGTGCGACGACGGCTGCGCGAGCGACGACGGCGCTCGCCACCCTCGGCGGACCCGGCCGGGTCCTCACCCGTCGCGGCGGCACGGTCGCCGTCGGGACGCTCCTCGGTGCGGCCCTGCTCGGCCGGACGGCCACCACGCTCAGCGCGCCCGCCACGGTCGGAACGCCCGCGGTCGCTGCCGCGCTCGCCCGACCGGTCGCGCCCGCCGCGGTCGCCCTGCTCGGGCCGGCCGCCGCGCGACCCGCCCGCCGGCGTGTGGCGCTTGCCGGTCTCGCCGAGGTCCTCGATCTCCTCCGCGTCCAGACCCGCGAGCGTGCGCTGGTCCCTCGGCAGGCGTCCCTTCGTGCCCTCGAGGATGTGGAGGTCGGCGTACAGGTGCGGCGAGCTCGAGTACGTCTCCGCCGGCTCGGGGATGCCCAGGTCGAGCGCCTTGTCGATGAGGCCCCAGCGGGGGAGGTCGTCCCAGTCGACGAACGTCACTGCGGTGCCCTTGTTGCCCGCGCGGCCGGTGCGGCCGGTGCGGTGCAGGTACGTCTTCTCGTCCTCGGGGCACTGGTAGTTGACGACGTGCGTGACGTCGTCGACGTCGATGCCGCGCGCCGCGACGTCGGTCGCGACGAGCACGTCGATCTTGCCGTTGCGGAACGCGCGCAGCGCCTGCTCGCGCGCGCCCTGGCCGAGGTCGCCGTGGATGGACCCGGCCGCGAAGCCGCGGTCGACGAGCTCGTCCGCGACCTTCGCCGCCGTGCGCTTGGTGCGCGCGAAGACGATCGTGCGGCCCCGGCCCTGGGCCTGGAGGATGCGCGCGAGGACCTCGACCTTGTCGAGCGCGTGCGCGCGGTAGACGACCTGCTCGATGTTCTTGACCGTCTGGCCGCCGTCGTCGGGGTCGTTCGCGCGGATGTGCGTCGGCTGCTTCATGTAGCGGCGCGCCATCGACACGACGGCGCCCGGCATGGTCGCCGAGAAGAGCATCGTGTGCCGCTGCGCCGGCGTGCGGGCGAGGATCTTCTCCACGTCGGGCAGGAAGCCGAGGTCGAGCATCTCGTCGGCCTCGTCGAGCACGACCGTCGCGGCCCGTGTGAGGTTGAGGTGCCCCTGGTTCATGAGGTCGATCATGCGGCCGGGGGTGCCGACGACGACCTCGACGCCGCGCGTCAGCGCGTCGACCTGGGGCTCGTAGGCGCGCCCGCCGTAGAGCTGGACGATGCGCACCGAGCGGCGCTTCGACGCCGTGGCGAGGTCGTTCGCGACCTGGACCGCGAGCTCGCGCGTCGGCACGACGACGAGCGCCTGCGGCTTGCCGGGGGAGGGCAGCTCGTCGAAGCCGGGCTCGCCCGGCGCGACGACGCGGTGCAGCAGCGGGACGCCGAAGCCGAGCGTCTTGCCCGTCCCTGTCTTGGCCTGGCCGATGATGTCGTGGCCCGACATCGCGACCGGCAGCGTCATCGCCTGGATGGGGAAGGGGTGCGTGATGCCCGCGTCGGCGAGCGCCTCGACGATCTCGGGGCGCACCCCGAAGTCGGCGAAGGACGTGTTGGCGGCCTGCACGCTCGCGGCGACGGCGGTCGCGTCGGCGCTCACGTCAGGGGTGGCGTCCGTGGTGGACGCGTCGGTGGTGGTCACTGGATGCCTCTGTCTCGTTCGGGCACGCGCGACCGTCCGCGGGCCCTGGGGCCCGGTCCCGGGAGGCTCCCGGTCGCGGTCGTACGCGCCTCGTGGCCGGCAGCCGATCGCGGGATGTCGTGGCAGGTCCGCGGGGCGGATCCGGCCTGCCGTCGTCGGGCGTCGTGCCGGACGACTGGAGTTCCTGGCGTATGAGGTCTGGACGACCGGGCAACCGATGTACGCGGGCCATGATATCCGAGAACTATCCTGGCGGGATGAGCGACGCCGAGCACGCCACCGAGACGACCCTGCCGTCGGCGGAGCCCGCCGACGCGACCGAGCTGCTCGGGCTCGTCGCGTACACCGAGCTCGCGGGCTTCGGTCGACTCGCGGGAGACGCCGCGCACGCGCCGACGCTGCGCCAGCGCCAGGCGCTGTCCCGCCTGGCCGCGGCGATGCTCGACCGGCAGGAGACGGTCCTGGACCGCGTGGCCGAGCTCGGGGGCGACCCCGCGACGTGCATGGCCCCGTTCGACGGGATGTTCGACGACTTCGACGCGCGCACGCGGCCGAGCACGTGGTGGGAGGGCATCCTCAAGGGCTACGTGGGCCAGGGCGTCGCCGACGACTTCTGTCTGCTCGCGGCGCAGGGACTCGACGAGCGGTCGCGCGGCGTCGTGGTGGACGCGCTCACGCAGGACGCGCCGTCGCAGCGCTACGCGCCCGTCATCGCGGAGGCGGCGCAGGCGGACCCGGTGCTCGCGTCGCGGCTCGCGCTGTGGGGCCGGCGCCTCGTCGGTGAGGCGCTCGGTGTCGTCGGGGTCGTGCTCGCCGAGCGGCCCGCGCTCGCCCGGCTCGTCGTGCTGGGCGTCGCCGCGGCGGCCGACGGCGCGGTCGCGAGCGGGACGAACGGCCCCGCTCCCGCGACCCAGTCGTGGGTCTTCGCGCGGCTCACCGCGGAGCACACGCGGCGCATGGACCGCCTCGGCCTGGCGGCCTGACCGCGCGAGGGCGCGGCCAGGCCGATCTGCCTGACCACCTGCCAGGCGACCGCGTCAGAGCGAGCCGAAGCCCACCTTGCGCTGCTCCTCGGTGCCGATCTCGACGTACCCGAGGGACCCCGTCGGGACGATCACGCGGCGACCGCGTGAGTCGGTGAGCTCGAGCGCAGGAGCGCCGCCCAGGGCGTCCGCGACCGCGGTCGCCACGTCCTCGGCGGACAGGTCCGTGTCGACGACGAGCTCGCGGGCCAGGTTCTGCACACCGATCGTGACTTCCACAGCTTCTCCTCACAGTGGCCGCGCGCGAGGCGCGGCGATGACGGCCCGGTGACGGACTCGACCGCACGGGGGGCGGTCCCACCGGCGACAACGCGAACGATAGTAGTCAGATTCCCTCGGCACCGGCGGCGTCGGGCGTGCCGGGTCGGTCCCGGCGCAGCATCCCGTGCACCCCGCGCCACACGAGCCGGGGCACGAGCCGAGTGACGTCGTCGGCGGTGGCGACGCCGTCGGCGCGCACCGCCTCGGTCGCCGCGGCGCGCCCGACCGCCGTGCACGTGCGCGCGACGACCAGCGCCTCGTCGGTGCGGAGCTCGGTGATCCGGACGAGCACGTCGGCGAACGCGCCCGCGATGTGCGTGTCGGGTGCGAGCACCCTGGCACGCACGACCGGGTCGCGCATGACGTCCGACTCGAAGAGCAGCGCCGCGGAGCGCCCGGCCGACAGCGCGTACGCGACGTAGGCGCGCACGATGCCCTCGATGACGGCGAGGCCGTCGACGGCGAGCGCGTCGAGGTCGCCGGGGGCGGTCCCGGGCGGGGCCTCGCGGAACGGGTCGAGCGTCGTCTCGACGGACCGCACGAGACGGTCTCCCTGCTCGTCGACGATCGCGAGGTAGAGGTCGAGCTTCGACGGGAAGTGCCGGTAGAGCACCGGCTTGCCGACGCCGGCCCGGTCGGCGATGTCGTCCATCGAGATGTGGTGATAGCCGTGGGAGGCGAAGAGCTCCTCCGCGATGCGCAGGAGCTGCGCGCGGCGCTCGTCGCGCGGCATGCGGGTGCGGGCCCCCGGCACGACGGCGGCTCGCGTCCCTCGCTCACCGGCTCCCGTCATGGGGCGAGGATACGGAAACGGGCCGCGGTGTCGACCGGTCGTCGCGAGGAGTGGGACGATGGGTCGGTGCCCGACAGACATACCGTCCCGAACCGCCCGATCGGCACCTCGACCGGTGCCGCGCGCAGACCCGCGCGGCGGCTGCGGCGGCTCACGGCGGTCGCGGCGTGCCTCGCCGTCGGGTTCTCGGCCGGTGCCGCGACGGCGGAGGTGTGGGACGTCCCGGGACGCGCGCCCGACCCCGGGGGCGCCGTCCCCGTGACCGCCGGCCGGGAAGCACCCCCGGAGCGCGACGGCACCGTCGCCGCGAGCCGCTCGGGCGTGGAACGCGCCGAGCACGAGGACGACGGGCCGGGGCTCGTCGACCTCGCGTCGCCACGACCGCTGCCGCTCGTCGCGCCCACGCCGTCCTCGTCGCCGTCCTCGTCGCCCGCACCGACCACCCCGCCGGCGCCGGCGCCGGAGCCCCCTGCGGCGCCGCCCGCCCCGGCCGTGCCGCTCCCCGAGCCGGGCTCGGGTCTGGTGGGCGAGGTCGCCGTGGTGCCCGACCTGGGCGGTGCGCTCGTCGTCGTGCCCGGCGAGGCGCCCGCGCCGGGGGCAGGCACCGTGCGCTCCGTCCGGGTCGAGGTCGAGGCCGGCCTGCCGGTCGACGGGGAGACGCTCGCGACGGCCGTCCTCGCCACGCTCAACGACGCCCGCGGCTGGTCCGTCCCGGACGGCGTCACGTTCTCCCGGACCGCGGCCGACGACGCGTCGATCCGCGTCGTGCTCGCGAGCCCCGCGACGACCGACCGCCTGTGCGCGCCCCTCGCGACCGAGGGGAAGTACTCGTGCGGCAACTCGGTCGCGGGCGTCGCGGTGCTCAACTTCGAGCGCTGGGTGGTCGGCGCGCCGGACTTCGGCGACGACGTCGCGACGTACCGCCAGTACCTGGTCAACCACGAGGTCGGGCACGTGCTCGGGCACGGGCACGAGGACTGCCCCGCACCGGGCGCGGTCGCGCCGGTGATGGTCCAGCAGACGATCTCCGCGCAGGGCTGCGTCCCGAACGGCTGGCCCGTCCCGTAGCCTCGCCCGTCGCGTCCCCGGGCGCGCCGCGCCCGCTCGTGTGGGTGGCCCGTGATGGGATCTGGACCGTGCTCAGGACCCGACCCCCGCAGGGGCCCCGCCTCGTCGCGAGGGCCCGCGACCACGAGACGGACGTGGAGCTCGACGTCTCCCAGCGCGCTGCGGTCGTGGCGGCCGCAGGACCGGGAGCCACCCTCGTCGTCGGTGCGCCGGGCACGGGCAAGACGCTCGTCGCGCAGGAGGTCGTGCTCGCCGCGCTGGCCGACGGCGTCGCACCCGAGCGCGTCCTGCTCCTCGCGTCCTCGCGCCGCGCCGCCGCGGCGCTGCGCGACCGGCTCTCGGCCC
The DNA here is from genome assembly GCF_059159975.1 of Cellulosimicrobium sp. BMG9.22. Classification (NCBI taxonomy): domain Bacteria; kingdom Bacillati; phylum Actinomycetota; class Actinomycetes; order Micrococcales; family Promicromonosporaceae; genus Cellulosimicrobium; species Cellulosimicrobium sp. BMG9.22. The sequence continues at coordinate 5,273 of NZ_JBZGBY010000032.1, forward strand.
GGGCTCGCCGCACGGTGGGCGCCCCCATGGTCCGCACCGCGGCGTCCGTGGCGTTCGCGGTGCTGCACGAGCGGGCGGCCGCACTGGGCGACCCACCGCCCACGCTCATCTCCGGGCCGGAGCAGGACCTCGTCCTCGCGGACCTCCTCGAGGGACACCTCGAGGGCGAGGGCGCACCGCTCGCGCTGCCACCCGGCGTCCCGGAGGAGGTGCTCGGCCTGCGCGGTCTGCGCCAGGAGCTGCGCGACCTGCTCATGCGCGCCGCCGAGCGCGGGCTCACGCCCGCCGACCTCGAGGCGCTCGGGCGTCGGTACGACCGGCCCGAGTGGACGATGGGCGCGCACCTGTTCGCCGAGTACCTCGACGTCACCGCGCTGCGCGCGGGCACGCCCGACGCGGGGGCGCGGTTCGACCCGGCCGTCGTCGTGGACGAGGCGGCGGAGGCGCTGCTCGCGTGGGACGACGAGGTGCCCGACGCCCCGCGGCCGCGCTGGGACCTCGTCGTCGTCGACGACTACCAGGAGGCGACCGTCGCCACCGCGCGCCTGCTCCACGTGCTGCACGACGACGGGGCGCGGCTCGTCCTGCTCGGCGACCCGGACTCCGCGGTCCAGACGTTCCGCGGCGCGAGCCCCGGCCTCGTCGGCCGGGCGTCCGCGCCGGCGCGTCGTGACGGTGCGCGCCGCGGGGAGCTCGGCGCGCGCGTCACCGTCCTCGGGACGGCGTGGCGCCAGCCCGCCGCGCTGCGGGCCGTGACGCGACGCGTCACGACGCAGGTCGGCACGGTCGCGGGAGCCCTCCACCGCGGCGCCGCAGCGCGCCCGGACCCCGAGCGCGCACCGGCGGTCGAGGTCGCGGTGCTCGCGGGCGCGGCGCAGGAGGCGGCGTACGTCGCGCGCGAGCTGCGCGCGGAGCACCTGCTGCACGCCACGCCGTGGCACCGCATGGCGGTCGTCGCTCGCACAGGGACGCGGCTGGCCGCACTGCGGCGCGAGCTGGTCGCCGCGTCCGTCCCGGTCACGCTCCTCGGCTCGGACGTCCCGCTGCGCGACGAGCCGGCCGTCGCGCCGCTCCTGGCCGCGGTCCGCGTGTGCGTCGCACCGCGCGGCGACGTGTCGGAACCGTTCGGAGCCCTCGACCCCCTGACCGCCGCGGCGCTGCTCACCTCCCCGTTCGGCGGGCTCGACGTCGTCGCCCTGCGCCGGCTGCGCAGGGCGCTGCGCGCGGAGGAGCTCGACGGCGGGGGCGGGCGCTCGTCCGACACGCTGCTCGTCGAGGTGCTCGACGACCCGGCGCGGGCTGCGACGCTCCCACCGGCGGTGCGGCGCGGGCCGGTCGCGGTCGCGCGGGCGCTCGCGGCGGGACGCGCGGCGGCGGCCGAGCCGGGCGCGACCGCGCAGACCGTCCTGTGGGCCGTGTGGGCGGCGACCGGGCTGGCCGAGCGCTGGCGCTCGGCTGCGCTCGACGGAGGACCCTCGGGCGCGCGTGCCGACCGCGACCTCGACGCGGTGCTCGCGCTGTTCCGCGCGGCGGAGACGTTCGTCGACCGCATGCCGGGCGCACCCGTCGAGGCCTTCGTCGAGTACCTCGCCTCGCAGGACCTGCCGGCGGACTCCCTCGCGGCCAGCACGGGCGGTTCCGACGCCGTCGCCGCACTCACCCCCGCGGGCGCGGCCGGGCGCGAGTGGGACGTGGTCGTCGTCGCCGGCGTGCAGGACGGCGTGTGGCCGGACCTGCGGCTGCGCGACTCGCTGCTTGGGTCGCAGGCGCTCGTGGAGCTCGTCGCGGGCCGCGCGCAGGATGCGCACGGCGTCGGTTCCGAGGCGCGCGCGCAGGTCCTCGCGGACGAGCTGCGCGGCTTCGTCGTCGCGACCTCGCGCGCGACGCGGCGCCTCGTCGTCACCGCGGTCGACGACGCCGAGGAGACCCCGTCGGTGTTCTGCGACCTCGTCGTCCCGCCCGGCGAGCCGGACGGCGACCCGACGGGTCCGGGGGACGGCGGCGGTGAACCGGGCGGTGACGGGCCGGGCGGCGACCGCGGGCCGGACGGCGGTGTCGCGCCCGGTCAGGAGGTGCCCGGTGACCGCCGCCGGGTGCTCGTGGGCGCGCCGCTCGACCTGCGCGGCCTCGTCGCGTCCGCGCGCGCCGTCCTCGTCGCCGACGCGGCGCGCGACCAGGCCGCCGGCCGGCCGGACGACGAGGTCCCGGTCGGTCCGGTGCCGGGTGACCCCGGGCCTGGGCTCGACCCGCGCGCCGTCGCCGCCGCGACGCTGCTCGCCGACCTCGGGGCGCTCGATGTCGCCGAGGCCCGGCCGGAGTCCTGGTACGGCGTCTCGGGCGTGTCCAGCACGGCGGCGCTGCGCCGCGAGGACGAGACGGTGACGGTCTCGCCCTCGAAGGTCGAGACCGTGACGACCTGCCCGCTGCGGTGGTCGCTCGAGGCCGCGGGCGGGACGGCACCCGACGCGACGCACCAGAACCTCGGCACGCTCGTGCACTCGATCGCGGAGACCACGCCGTCGGGCTCCCTGGCCGAGCTGCGGGCCGAGCTCGACCACCGCTGGGCCGAGCTCGCCCTGCCCGAGGGATGGCCCTCGCGCCAGCTGCGCAAGCGGGCCGACCGCATGATCGAGAAGCTCGCGGCCTACCTCGCCCAGGCCGGGGAGCCGCTGCTCGTCGAGCCCACGTTCGACGTGACGGTCGGGCGCGCGCGCCTGCGAGGAACCATCGACCGGGTCGAGGACGCGGGCGACGGGAAGGTCCGGGTCGTCGACCTCAAGACCGGGCGCCGGACGGCGACGAAGGCCGAGGGGGCGGAGCACCCGCAGCTCGGCGCGTACCAGCTCGCGGTCGAGGTGGGCGGTCTCGACGTGCCCGAGGAGACGCGCAGTGCAGGGGCCCAGCTCGTCTACGTGGGCAGCACCCACGTCGGGCCGGCCGTCGTCACGCAGCCCGCGCTCGACCCCGCGCCCGACGGCACGAGCTGGGCGCGCGACCTCGTCGACGACGCGGCGACGACCATGTCGTCGGCGACGTTCACGGCCCGGGTCAACGGGCTGTGCGAGATGTGCCCCGTGCGCCGGTCGTGCCCCGTGCAGCCCGAAGGACGGAAGGTGGTGGCATGAGCAGCGAGCTCTTCGAGCTCCCGGAGCCCGAGCCGCGGGTGCGGCTCGTGGCGGCGGAGGAGCGGGCGGTCGAGCCGGCGCGTCCGATCCTCTCCGCGACCCGCATCGCCGACCTCCTCGGCCGTCCGCGGCCCACGCCGGAGCAGGTCGAGGTCATCGAGGCGCCCCTCGAGCCCGCGCTCGTGGTCGCGGGCGCCGGGTCGGGCAAGACCGAGACGATGGCCGCGCGCGTCGTCTGGCTCATCGCCAACGGGCTGGTCGCACCCGACGCCGTGCTGGGCCTGACGTTCACCCGCAAGGCCGCGGGGGAGCTCGCCGAGCGCGTGCAGGTGCGCCTCGCGCAGCTCGCGCGGGCCCGGGGTGGCGCGACGTCGGCGCTCTCGTTGCTCGACCGCCCGACCGTCGCCACGTACAACGCCTACGCGGCGTCGCTCGTCGCGGACCACGGCCTGCGGGTGGGCGTCGAGCCCGGGTCGCGGCTGCTGGGCGAGGCGCAGCAGTGGCAGCTCGCCTCCGAGGTCGTCGAGGGCTGGGACGAGGACCTCGGCACGGAGCGTGCCGTGAGCACCGTCGTGGCCGCCGTCCTCGGCCTCTCGGGCGCGCTCGGTGAGCACCTGCTCGAGCCGCGGGAGGCGCGCGACCGGCTGGAGGAGATCGTCGGGGCGCTCGACGCCCTGCCGCCCGGCCCCAAGCAGAAGGCGCGGACCAAGGAGGTCGAGAAGCTGATCGGCGACGTCGCGGAGCGTGTCCGGCTCCTCGACGTCGTCGCCGAGTACCGCCGGCGCAAGCGCGCGACGGACTCGCTCGACTTCGGCGACCAGGTCGCGCTCGCGGCGCGCCTCGCGGCCGATGTCCCGGTCGTCGGGGTGACGGAGCGCTCGCGCTTCCGCGTCGTGCTGCTCGACGAGTACCAGGACACGTCCCACGCCCAGGTCGAGCTGCTCGCCGGCCTCTTCGGCGACGGGCACGCGGTCACCGCGGTGGGCGACCCCCACCAGTCGATCTACGGCTGGCGGGGGGCGAGCGCGGGTGGCCTCGCGCGGTTCCCCGAGCGGTTCCGCCGCGAGGCGGGCCGGCCCGCAGCGGTGCACTACCTGTCCACGTCGTGGCGCAACGACGCGGCGGTGCTCCGGGCGGCGAACGTCGCTGCCGCGCCCCTGCGCGCCGCAGCGGGTGGCGCCGGGAGCGACGGGGCGCACGGTGCTCGGGGCGACCGGGTGGACGTCCCGCCGCTCGCGCTGCGCCCGGACCACGGACCCGGGGCGGTCACCGCGCACGTCGGGGCGACCGCCGAGGAGGAGGCGGCCGCCGTCGCGGAGTACGTCGCAGCCCGCTGGCGGCCGGCGGGCGCCCCCGGCGGCCGCGTGACGGCCGCCGTCCTGTGCCGCAAGCGCAGCCAGTTCGCCGCGCTGGAGGTCGCGCTGCGCCGCCGCGGCCTCCCGGTCGAGGTCGTGGGCCTCGGTGGGCTCCTGACGACGCCGGAGGTCGTCGACGTCGTCGCGCTCCTCGAGGCCGTGCACGACCCGTCGCGCGGGGACGCGCTCGTCCGGCTGCTCACCGGCCCCCGGATCAACCTCGGCGCCGCCGACCTGCACGCGCTCGGCAGCCGGGCGGCCGACCTCGCGCGCCGCGAGGAGCGGCTCGGCAGGCGCCGCTCGCCCGGTGCCGGGCAGGACGGGGACCCGGTCGTCGTCGAGGGCGACGTGGCCGACCACCGGTCGATCGTCGACGCGCTCGACGACCTGCCCGAGCCCGGCGAGGCGGCGGGCGACGGGCGCACCCTCACCGCGGACGGTCACGCCCGTCTGCGGGCGCTGTCGGCGACCCTGCGCACGCTGCGCGGGCTGACCTACCTCTCCCTGCCGGAGCTCGTCGTCGAGGCGGAGCGCGCGCTGGGCCTCGACGTGGAGGCCGCGACCAACGCGGCGCTCCTGCAGTCGCACCGGCTCGTCGACCCGGACGCCGTGAGCGACCGCGCACGCGAGCACCTCGACGGCCTCCGGGACGTCGCGGCGACGTTCGCGCAGACGGCGGACGTGGTGACGCTGGGGGCGTTCCTCGCGTGGCTCGGTGTCGCCGCGAACCGTGAGAACGGTCTCGACCTCCCCGTGCGGGAGCCGGACCCCGACGCGGTGCAGGTCATCACGGTGCACGCGGCGAAGGGCCTCGAGTGGGACGTCGTCGCGGTCCCGGGCCTCGTCGACGGCGTGTTCCCCACGGTCGTGCAGTCCTCGACCGGTGTCCGGGCGGACAGCGGCTGGCTCACCGACGTCTCCCAGCTCCCGTACCCGCTGCGCGGGGACGCCGCCGACCTGCCCGCGTTCCGGCACGAGCTGGCCGCGGACACGAAGGAGCTCGTGGCGCGCAGGGAGGAGTTCCGTGCGGCGTGCGGCGAGCACCAGCTCGCCGAGGAGCGCCGGCTCGCCTACGTGGCTTTCACCCGTGCACGACGCGAGCTGTTCCTCACCGCCTCGTGGTGGCAGGGCGGCTCACGGCCTCGCGTCGTGTCCCCGTTCCTCCTCGAGCTGGTCGAGGCGGGCGTCGTACGGGCCGACGGCTGGTCGGCGCCTCCGGGCCCCGACGACACCAACCCCCTGGAGGACCTCGAGGTCACGGGCACCTGGCCGGCCCCGGACGACGCGGCGCCGGGCACGGCCCGGTCGGTGCTCCGCGCGACCGCGCGGCGCGTCGAGAGCGCGGCGCGCGAGCGCGCCGGGGTCGCTCCGGACGCCCTCGGCGTCACGGCGCCCCAGGGGGTGCTCGTCGACCGCGACGGCCGCGACCTGGTCGCCCTCGCCCGGGTGCTCCTCGCCGAGCGGGCCGAACGCTCCGGGCGGGAGGTCGAGATGCCCGCGCACGTGTCGGCGTCCGCTCTGGTCCGCCTCGCCGCCGACCGTGCCGAGTTCGCGCTGCACCTGCGCCGCCCGGTGCCGGGCGAGCCGACCGTGCACGCCCGCCGCGGCACGCGCTTCCACCTGTGGGCCGAGCGCTACTTCACGACGTCGTCGCTCCTCGACGTCGAGGACCTGCCCGGTGCGGACGACGAGGACCTCGACCCGGACCTCGACCTCGACCGGCTGCAGCGCACGTTCCTCGCGTCGCAGTGGGCGGCGCGCACGCCGCTCGCGGTCGAGGTCGACGTCGAGACGCCCGTGGGCGCGACGGTGCTGCGCTCGCGCATCGACGCCGTGTTTCCCGAGGTTCCGGACTCCCCGGACACCGGCGCGCCCGACGGCGTCGTCGTCGTGGACTGGAAGACCGGCCGGGCGCCGTCGGACCCGGCGGCGCGCAGCGTGCGCGAGGTGCAGCTCGCCGTCTACCGGCTCGCCTGGTCCCGGTGGTCCGGGCTCCCCCTCGAGAAGGTGAGCGCGGCGTTCTACTACGTCGCGTCCGACGAGACGGTGCGACCGGAGCGGCTGCTGGGCGAGGCGGAGATCGAGGCGCTGCTGCGGACCTGAGAGCCGCTCAGTCCTCGTCGTGCCCGCGCGTCGAGTCCTCGAGGTCGGCGAGCATGTCGAGCGCGTCGGCCACGACGTCGTCGAGCCGGTGCCGCACCCCGTGCAGGAGCCAGCGCGCGAGCGCGAGCTCGCCGACGAGCAGGGCGCGCTCGACGAGGTTCTTGTCGGTGAGCTCGGTCCGGCGCAGCTGGTACGCCTCCATGATCGAGTCGATCGACTCCGGGGGCGCCGCGACGAGCAGCCACGCGAGGTCGTCCGCGGGGTCCGCGACGCGCGCGTTCGCCCAGTCGGTCACGGCCGCGACGCGCCCGCGCGCCACGAGCACCTGCTCGGGGCCCAGGTCGCCGTGCACGACGACGGGCTGGAACCGCCACAGCGACACGTCCTCCAGCGCCGACTCCCAGCGGCGCAGCAGGGCCGGCGGCACCTTGCCGGTCGCGGCCGCCTCGTCGAGCTCGGCCATGCGCCGCGCGCGGTACTCCTCGACGTCGTACCCCGGGAGGCCCGCGTCGTCGACGATCGAGCGGGGGAGCTCGTGGATCGAGGCGAGCACGCGGCCGAGGTCCGCGGCGAGGCCCGGCCCGGGCCGCAGGGTCTCGACGTCGAGCGGGGTCCCGTCGAGCGCCGGGTGCACGACGGCGCGACCGCCCTCCGGCAGGAGCGCGGACCCGCTGACGCGGGGGACCGTGAATGACAGGACCCCCGCCTCGGCGTACATCTGGAGCGACGCGAGCAGCTCCGCCTCGGCCTCGAGGGCGGCGCCCGCCTGGAGGCTCCGAGGGGCTCGCACGGTCCAGCGGGTGCCGTCGGCATCCGTCACGACGGCCGTGTCGTAGTCGCCCGGGTCCTCCACGGGCTGCGCGGTGCGGGCGTCGAGGCCGGGGACGGCCGCCGTCGCGAGCGCGGCCAGGGTGAGCGGAGAACGAGGCACCCGACCACGGTAGTCGCTGCTACCCAGGTCCCCTGGGCCCCACGCCGACCATCATTCGGCCGAGCATGCGGTTGCGGGCTGTTTCGACGCTCGGACGAGCGACGACCGCATGTTCGGCGGTCGGCATCAACATGGTCGTCGCGCGGGCGTGGCCTACGGTCGGAGCGTGAGCACCCCACCCGCCGGCCCGTCGTCGGACACCACCCCCCGCAGCCCTTTCCCGCCCGGCCTTGCCCTGCCCCCGCTGAGCGACCTGCCGCTCCCGCTCGACGGCACGCTCGTCGACCGCGCCGCGCACCGCCGGACCGAGCCGCACCTCGTGCGCACGCTGCGCGGGGAGCCGACGACACGCGTCCTCCTCGTCCACCGCGGCCGACTTGCGCTCGACGACGGCGGCGGCGGGGTCGCGCTCCTCGACGCTGGGGCGGTCGCTGATGTCGATCCCGCGACCGACGACGAGCAGGCCCGCTGGCTGTTCCTCGGCGAGGACGGGGGCACCGCGTACGTCGCGCTCGTGCTTCCGGACGACGCCGACGCCGAGGAGGTCGACATCGAGGGGGTCGACGCGTCGGACCCGGCCGCGGTCCTCGTGCGCGGGCACGCCTGGTCGGGGCTGCGCGAGCTCGTCGGCGGACTCGGGTCAGCGACCGCGGGGCTCGCGACGGAGGCCGTGGCGCTCGCGGCGTGGCACGCGAACCACGAGCGCTGCCCGCGCTGCGGTGGGCGCACGACCGTCGAGAACGCCGGGTGGACGCGGCGGTGCGTCGCCCAGGGCGTCGAGATCTACCCGCGCACCGACCCGGCGGTGATCATGGCGGTTGTGCACGGGGAGGGCGACGACGAGCGCCTCCTGCTCGGGCACGCCGCGCACTGGCCCGAGCGGCGCTTCTCGACGCTCGCCGGGTACGTCGAGCCGGGGGAGTCGCTGGAGAGCGCCGTGCGGCGCGAGGTGCTCGAGGAGGCGGGGGTCGTCGTCGGCGACGTCGCGTACCGGGGGAGCCAGCCGTGGCCGTTCCCCGCGTCGCTCATGCTGGGGTTCACGGCCCGGGCACGCACCAGCGAGATCCACGTCGACGGCGTCGAGCTCACCGACGCACGCTGGTTCACGCGCGCCGAGCTCGACCGGGCTGCGCGCTCCGGCGAGGTGCTGCTCCCCGGCCGCACGTCGATCGCGCGCTCGCTCGTCGAGGACTGGTTCGGCGGTCGCCTCCCCGACGCCTGAGGAAGGGAACGGACCCGGTCAGGACGACCTGACCGAGCCCGTTCCCTGCCCACAGCGGGTCAGGCGGCGAGGCGCTGCTTGACCTCGGCGAGCGACGGGTTGGTCGCGGCGGTCCCGTCCGGGAAGACGACGGTCGGCACGGTCTGGTTGCCGTCGTTGACGGACTCGACGAACTCCGCGGTCCCCGGGGTCTCCTCGATGTTCACCTCGGTGTAGCCGATGCCCGCGGAGTCGAGCTGCGTCTTGAGGCGACGGCAGTAGCCGCACCAGCTCGTCGAGTACATGACGATCGAGCCGGACTCGGGAAGGGTCGGGGCGGTGGGCATCGGGAGCTCTCCTGTTCGGGGGGTCGGACGGCCGAGACGTGACCGTAACACCGGCGCCGGACGCACTGTTCCCGGCGCTGGAGGGTGGCTCCGGCCCGGGCGGCGACCTGTGGATCCTCGGGAGCCGGTGTCACCGGAGCCTGCGAGAATCGCGGGTGATGTCCACGCCACCGGTCTCACGCCCGCCCTCGCTCCGCTCCGCCGACGAGATCCTCGACGCGCTCGACCCTGACCAGCGCGACGTCGCGCTCGCGCTGCGCGGGCCGGTGTGCGTCCTCGCCGGCGCGGGGACGGGCAAGACGCGAGCGATCACGCACCGCATCGCGTACGGCGTCCGCACCGGCGTCTACGCCCCGACGAGCGTGCTCGCCGTGACGTTCACGGCGCGCGCGGCGGGGGAGATGCGCACCCGCCTGCGCGAGCTCGGTGCCACCGGGGTGCAGGCCCGCACGTTCCACGCGGCCGCGCTCCGCCAGCTCGGCTACTTCTGGCCCAAGGTCGTCGGCGGTGCGCCGCCGCGCATCCTCGAGTACAAGGCACCGGTGATCGCCGAGGCGGCCCGACGGCTCGGGGTGGGCGTCGACCGCGTCGCGGTACGCGACCTGTCGTCCGAGGTCGAGTGGGCGAAGGTCTCGCTCGTCACCGCGGACGACTACGTGCGCGCGTGCGAAGCGATCGACCGCGAGCCCCCTGCGGGCTACGACCATCAGACCGTGGCGCGCCTCGTCACCGCCTACGAGGACGTCAAGACCGAGCGGTCCGTCATCGACTTCGAGGACGTGCTGCTCATGCTCGGCGACATGCTCTCGACGCAGGGCTCCGTCGCGGACGAGGTCCGGCGCCAGTACCGGCACTTCGTCGTCGACGAGTACCAGGACGTGTCCCCGCTCCAGCAGTTCGTCCTCGACCAGTGGCTCGGAGGCAGGGACGAGCTGTGCGTCGTCGGCGACCCGTCGCAGACCATCTACTCGTTCACGGGCGCGTCACCGCACCACCTCCTCACGTTCTCGCGCACGCACCCGAAGGCCCAGGTCGTCCGTCTCGTCCGGGACTACCGTTCGACCCCGCAGGTCGTGAACCTCGCGAACCAGCTCCTCGCGCGCGCCGGCCGCGCGGGCGGGGCGCACCAGGCGCTCGAGCTCGTCGCCCAGCGGCCCGCGGGCCCGCCCGTCGCGTTCACCGCGTACGACGACGACGAGGCGGAGGCGAAGGGCATCGCGCAGCGGGTCTCGCGTCTCCTCGCCGCCGGGACGCGCGCGAGCGAGGTCGCGGTGCTCTACCGCACCAACGCGCAGTCGGAGGCGTTCGAGTCGGCGCTCGCCGACGCGGGCATCGGCTATCTCGTGCGCGGCGGCGAGCGGTTCTTCCAGCGCAAGGAGGTCCGCGACGCGATCGTGCTCCTGCGCGGGGCAGCGCGGTCCGCGGACCCCGAGGTCCCGATGCCGGAGATGGTGCGCGACGTCCTCGCCTCCGCGGGTTGGGCACCCGGACCGCCCGCGGCGCGCGGCGCCGCGCGGGAGCGCTGGGAGTCCACGCAGGCGTTGGTCGCGCTCGCGGACGACGTCGCGGCCCTCGCGCTGGCGGCCGAGGGGCCGGCTCCGACCGTCGCGACGTTCGTCGCCGAGCTCGACGAGCGGGCCGCGGCGCAGCACGCGCCGACCGTCGAGGGCGTGACGCTCGCCTCCCTGCACGCCGCGAAGGGTCTCGAGTGGGACGCGGTCTTCCTCGCGGGCATGAGCGAGGGGCTCATGCCGATCTCGCTCGCGGAGACGGACGAGGCTGTCGCGGAGGAGCGCCGACTGCTCTACGTCGGCATCACGCGGGCGCGCGAGCACCTGGAGGTGTCGTTCGCCCGTTCGCGCAACCCGGGCGGTCGTGCCACACGGCGTCGGACCAGGTTCCTCGACGGGCTGTGGCCCGACGAGCCGGGCGCGTCCGGCCACGGACGGCGCCCGCGCTCGGGGCAGGCGAAGCTGCGCCTCACGGGCGAGTACGACCGCGAGCTCTTCGAGCGGCTGCGCGAGTGGCGGCTGCAGGTCGCGCAGGAGACCGACAAGCCGGCGTTCACCGTGCTCGTCGACACGACGCTCGCCGCCATCGCCGAGACGCGTCCGACGGACCCCGCCGGACTCGCCCGCATCGACGGGCTGGGCCCGGCGAAGATCGAGCGCTACGGTGCCGCGCTCCTCGAGATCGTGGGGCGCGCCGGCTCGTGAGCGGGACCACAGGGTGGTCCTCGAAAACTCGTCGAAGAAATCTCCGCAAATAAGTTGTGCGTCTCCTGAGGGGCGGCATATGGTCGACGAGTCCTGTTGGGGAGGGACCGCGCCGAGAGGCGGGTCCCTGAACGGAGAGAGGGGGTGGGAAAGCTGATGAAGAACCAGATCGCCATGGCGAACCTGCTGGATATCGCGACCGTGTACACGGGCACGCCAGGAGGACTCCGTCCCCGTGCGACCGCGCACCGCGGCGGCATCTTCGTCTCCCGCCCCGCGCCCGACTCCGCCCCCAGGACTCGTCCGGTCTGACCGACCGAACCTTCCAGGCCGCGGAGTCCATCTCGGACCCGCGGCCTTCGTTCTCTCCAGAGCACGACTGCCGATGAGGATCACCGGTCTTTCCCGTCTCTCCACTGACGGGACAGCGGTCCCTCGGGTCCTGTGACGACGACGTTCACACCCACGACAGGACATCACTGGAGGACATCGTGCGGCTCACCGCGCTGCTCGACAACATCACTGCCCAGGGCGGATCCGGCCCCTGGGTCCCGCACCAACCACTCACCACACCGCTCGGCGAGCAGGACGCCGCCGAGTTCGACCGGCTCCTCGCGGGCCTGCTGCCCTGCCGCACGAACGACCCCGAGCTCTGGTTCGCCGAGCGCTCCTCCGAGGTCGAGCAGGCCAAGGCCCTGTGCCGCACGTGCCCGCTCGTCGAGGGCTGCCTCGCGGGCGCGGTCGAGCGTCGCGAACCCTGGGGCGTCTGGGGCGGCGAGGTCTTCGTGGACGGCGTCGTCGTCGCGCGCAAGCGTGGTCGTGGCCGCCCGAGCAAGGCCGAGGTCCTTGCCCGCGAGGCCGAGCGCCAGGCCGAGGAGGCCGTCCGCGCCGACGCCGAGACGTCAGCCGGCGTCTCGACGGCGGCGTGACATGCTGAGCGGCGCCCCGTCCGGGGGCGTGCGCGCGAGCTCGTCGCACCCGCACCGCGGGTGCCGTCCGGTCTCGCGCAGCCGCGGCACGGCATCGGGAGCAGGGATCTCGATGCATGCCGTGGCTGCGCGAGGCACCGCCCCGTCGAGGGCGGCGAGCACCTGGCCGGCAGCGAGCGCAGCCGCCGTGGCCGCGAGCACCGTCTCCTCGCGCTCCGGACGCGCCGACTCCCGCAGCTGCTGAGCGACCTGCGGCCAGCACGGGTCGACGTCCGCCCGGTGCAGGTCGACGCAGGTCAGGCACGGGCCGAGCCCCGGCCGCACGAACGGTCCGACGAGCACGTCGGCCTCGCGCACCACGACCGACAGGTGCGCCACACCCTCTCCCACGAGCCCGCGGAAGCTCTGCGCGTCCGCCGCGCCGTGCTCCACCACGACGACGACGTCCGGTGCCGCCACGGCGAGGCCGCCCCGACGGCCCTCGGTCGGCGTCCCGTCTGACGGGGACCGCAGCTCCGCGCCCGGCGCCACCTCGCCCACGACGCGCCGCACCGCCGCCTCGCGTGCCGCCCCGACGTCACGCAGCCGGAACGCGCCCACGCCGACGTCGGCCGCGAGCACGGGTGCCGGGTCGCGCAGCTCGAGCGTCCCGACCCCGGCGGTCGCGAGGATCGTCGCGAGCGAGGCCCCGATGCGCCCGAGTCCGACGACGGCGACGACGGCGCGTCGACGTGCGGCGAGGACGCGCTGCCCCGCCCCGTCCGGCCGGACGGCGGAGAGCACGTCGACGTCGGCCTCGCCCTGGCCCGGCGCGGGGGTCGCGGTGCGCCGCCGGCGCGGGACGAGGAGGTGGGCCTCGTCGAGGAGGCGCAGCAGCGCCTCCTGACGGGGTGCCGCGGGGCCGCGCCGCAGGGCCGTCGCGGGCGAGCGCGAGAGACCGCGCAGCCACCGCTCCTCGTCCGGGTCGAGGCCGACGAGCCGCACGGACCACCGCGGGTCCGTCCCGAACTGCAGCTCGCCGGGCGCGCGTCGCAGCACGGGAGTGTCAGGGCGCAGCACGCTGCCTCGGTGCACGGTTCCTCCTGGTCCGCCGGGGGCCGTCGCGTCGTGGCGGCCCGTGGCCAGCGTGGCACGCGGGCACGACCCGGCCGGGGTTTTCCACAGCCCCGGACGAGTTGGTGCTTCCGCGGGGACTGCTTGACCGTCTCGAGGTGCGGCGCCGGTCCTGCCGCGTCGCAGCACCCGCCGGATCGTCGTCGGGGTGCGCCAGGAACGGGATCTGTCCGGCGTGGACCCTGCCCTTTCGTGGCGTGAACCAGTACCGTCTGAGCGTGGTCCAGGAGACGGTCGTGGAGGTTCGGCGCAGCCGCCGACGCAAGAGCACGGTGAGCGCGTACCGCGACGGCGAGCGCACGATCGTCGCCATCCCCGCGCGCTTCACGCGGGCCCAGGAACGTGAGTGGGTCCAGCGGATGCTCGACCGCCTCGCCGACTCCGAGCGCCGGCGACGACCCTCGGACGACGAGCTCCACCGTCGTGCCGTCGAGCTGTCCGAGCGCTACCTCGACGGCCGGGCGCACCCGTCGAGCGTGCGCTGGTCGGGGAACCAGGACCGTCGCTGGGGGTCGTGCACGCTCATCGACGGCTCGATCCGCATCTCGACGCGCGTGCGGGGGATGCCGTCCTGGGTGCTCGACTACGTCCTGCTGCACGAGCTCGCGCACCTGCAGCACGCGGGGCACGGCCCGGGCTTCTGGAAGCTGCTCGAGGCGTACCCGCGCACGGACCGCGCGCGGGGGTTCCTCGAGGGCTTCTCCTACGCGCGTGACGCGGAGGTGGAGTCCGACGACGACGCCGGCTCCGGGACGGGAGACGACGCCGTCGACGGCTGAGCCGGTCGGCTCACCCGCGTCCTCCCTGCGCGTCGTCGTCCTGCCCGGTGTCCGGACCTGAGTCCGGCCCTGAGTCCGGCCCGGACTCCGGACCGCCGGCGGTGCGGAAGATCTCCTCGAGCGCGCGGTCGACGTCGGCCTCCTCGGCACGCGTCGCGTCGCGGCGGTCGGCGTAGCCTGCGGGGTCGTCGAGGTCGGCCGCGTCGGGCAGCAGGTCCGGGTGGTCCCACACGCCGTCGCGCGCCGCGCTCCCGGAGCGGGGGCCGGGCTGGGCGGCGATGAACGCCCACAGCGCGGCCGCGTCGCGCGACCGCCGCGGCCGCAGCTCGAGCCCGACGAGCGTCGCGAACGTGTGCTCGGCAGGCCCCCCGGCGGCGCGCCGCCGGCGCAGCATCTCTCGCAGCGGGACGGCGTGCGGCAGGTGCGGCAGCGCGGCGGCGGCCGTGACCTCGTCGACCCAGCCCTCGACGAGCGCGAGCGTGGTCTCGAGCCGCAGGAGCGTGGCCTGCTGCTCGGGAGTGTTCTGCACGCCGAAGACGCCACCGGACAGGGCGCGCTGGAGCGCGCCGGTGTCCGTCAGGTCGACGTCGGAGAGCTGTGACTCGAGCGCGGAGAGGTCGATCGTGATGCCGCGCGCGTACGCGTCGACGAGCCCCCGCAGGTGCCCGCGCAGCCACGACACGTGCGTGAACAGGCGCGCGTGCGCGGCCTCGCGCAGGGCGAGGAAGAGGCGGACCTCCTCGGCGGGGGCGTCCAGCCCGTCGGCGAACGCCTCGACGTTGGCGGGCAGGAGGACCGTGGCGGGCTTGTCGAGCAGGGGCAGCCCGATGTCGGTCGCACCGAAGACCTCGCGCGACAAGGTCCCGGCCGCCTGGCCGACCTGCATGCCGAACACGGCGGAGCCGAGACGCTGCATGAGGGCCGCGGGGTCGCCCGCCGGCATCCCCAGGGCGCCCGCGGGCAGGCCGGGGACCTGACCTGGCACGGTGAACCCGACGCCGGGCAGCGCCGACGGGCCCTCGTCGCCGAGGCCCTCGGGGAGCTGGTCGCGCAGCACCGTCGCGAGCGCGTCGACCACCGACGACGCCACGGGCGCCACGAGCTCGTTCCACGCGGGCAGCGTGTGCTCGACCCACTCCGAGCGGCTCCACGCCTGCGCGCGCCCGCCCGACGGCGGCAGGTCGGTCACCGCGTCGAGCCACAGCTCGGCGACCGACAGCGCGTCGGTGACCGCCCGCTGCTGCGCTGCCGAGACGGACGGGTCGCCCTCGGCGACCGCGACCTGGCGTGCGACGTCGTGCGAGACGTCGGTGTTCACCGGGCCGTCGCTCGGTGTCGACAGGAGCCGCTGGACCTGGGCGAGGACGTGCTGGAAGAGCTGGGGGTCGGCGGCCGGGCCGCCCGCCGCGGCGAGCGCCTGCGGGTCGAGGCCGCGGGCGCGCAGCTCGCGCAGCGCCTCGTCCGCGTCGGGGCCGAGCATCGAGCGGAGCAGCTCCTCGAACCCGGGGTCGAAGGGCGTGTCGTCGTCCGGTCCAGGGGTGCGGTCCGGGGGCAGGCTGCTCATGGGGACTCCTCACGGTAGCGTCGGGAATCACCGTAACCACGATCGAGCGCCGAGAACGGGGGCTGAGCCATGTCCGAGGGCCGGGTTCGCTCACGGCGCAGCGCCGCGGCCGGCGCGGAGGGAGCGCACCCGCGCGACCCGGGGGACGTCCCCCTGACCGACCGCTCCACGGCCGACGTCGCGCCGGAGACCGAGCCTCCGCCCGTGGTCGTCGGGGTCGGGCAGGTCGCGGACGCCGTGCGTGCGGGGCTGGGGGCTGCGGACGCCTCCCCGGTGGACGCCCTCACGTGGCCCGAGGGCGCCCGGAGGCTGGTCGTGGTCGCGCCCGCCGGGGAGTTCGGCGCGCCGCGCGCGCGGACCGACGACGAGCAGCGCGCCCGTCTCGCGCTCCTCGGCCGTCGCGCGGGGGAGGCCGCTCTCGCCGCCGGGATCGAGCACGTGGTCGCGGTGACGTCGGCCGCCGTCCACGGGGCGACGCCCGGCCAGGGCGTGATCGACGACGAGGCCCCGGTCGCCCCGCCCGACGGCCCCGGCTTCGCGGGCGACCTCGTCGCCTTCGAGGACGCGCTGCGCGAGGCCCTCGGCGAGGTGCCGCTCGCGCTCGTGCGCCCGGCCGTCGTCGTAGGCCCCGACGTGGACACGGTCCTCACCCGGCACTTCGAGGCGCCGCGACTGCTCACGGTGCGTGGCGGGGAGCGCACGTGGCAGCTCGTGCACGTCGAGGACGTGGTCGGGGCGGTGCGGGTCGCGCTCGACCGGCACCTCGTCGGCGGGCTCACCGCGGGCCCCCTGCGCGACGGCCGGCCCGACGAGCTCGACAGCGAGACGGTCGCCGCCGCGGCGGGGATGCGCACCGTGCAGCTGCCGCCCGCGTCGGCGTTCGGCGCGGCCGAGCGCCTGCACCGCGTCGGCGTGCTGCCCTCGCCCGCGGGCGACCTCGCGTTCGTCGTGCACCCGTGGTCCGTCTCGGCGCGCCGCCTGCACGACGCCGGCTGGTCGCCCGCCTGGTCGGGCGCGGCCGCGCTCGAGGTGCTGCTCGCGGAGGTGCGCGGGCGGGTCGGCGTGGCGGGCCGCCGACTCGGGGGCCGTGACGCGGCGGCGCTCGGGGCTGCGGGGGCCGCCGTCGCCGTCCTCGGGACGGCTGCGGTGTGGCGTCAGGCCCGGGCGGGGAAATCCCAGCAACCTCGGGGATGATGTCCCGGTGAGCGACAGCCCCTCCTTCGACACCCTTCTCACCGAGGACGACTACACCCCGCCGCCCGTGACGCGACGCTCCCTCACCTTCGGGATCTCCCTCCTCGCGACGACGCTGCTCGTCGCGGGTCTCGCGGTCCTCCCCGCCCCGTACGCCGTGCGGTCTCCCGGCCCGACGGAGGACACGCTCGGCGAGCAGGGCGGCACGCCCCTCATCTCGATCGCGGGCGCCGAGACCTTCGACTCCACGGGCGAGCTGCGCCTCACGACGGTCTCGGTGGCGGGCGGACCGGGGTACCCGGTGAACCTCGCCCAGGTGGTCCAGGGGTGGTTCGACGCGTCGCGCTCGGTGCGCCCCGTCGAGGAGGTCTTCCCGCCGGACCGCACCCAGGAGGAGACCGAGGAGCAGGGCCAGGCAGAGATGATCAGCTCGCAGGAGAACGCCACGGTCGCGGCGCTCACGGAGCTCGGCTACGAGGTGCCGGCCACGCTCACGGTCGAGGACGCGGTGCCCGGGAGCGGGTCCGACGGCGTCGTCGAGCCCGGGGACGTCATCGTCGCGCTCGACGGGGCGCCGGTGCCGACGTACCAGGACCTCATCGACGGCCTCGCCGAGGTCCCGCCGGGGGACGACGTGTCGCTCGGCGTGCTGCGCGACGGCGTCGAGACGGAACTCACGGTCACGACGACGGACGGCGGCGACACGGCGCTGCTCGGCGTGTTCATCGACCCGGCGTTCGACTTCCCGGTCGACGTGACGATCCAGATCGAGGACATCGGCGGCCCGAGCGCCGGGACTATGTTCGCGCTCGGGATCATCGACCAGCTCACGCCGGAGGACGAGGCGGACGGCGTCGTCATCGCGGGCACGGGCACGATGAGCGTCGAGGGCGACGTCGGCGGGATCGGCGGGATCCAGCAGAAGCTGTACGGCGCGCTGCGTGACGGCGCGACGTGGTTCCTCGCGCCGCAGGCCAACTGCGGCGAGGTCGCGGGCAACGTCCCCGACGGGCTCCGGGTCGCGGCCGTCGCGACGCTCGCCGACGCGCGGGCGGCGATGGAGGCGATCGGCGCCGGAGAGGGCGACTCCCTCCCGACGTGCGAAGCGCGCCCCTGACCGGGGCTCAGTCCTCGAGCGTCGCGCGCAGCGCGGTGACGAGCCCGGGCACGAGGTCGGGCCCGCCGGCGACGTCCGTGGCGGCGTCGTGCGCGCGCGACCGGACCGCGCACCAGCTCGGCCCGTCGCGCAGCACGCCGACGGCGAGCCGCACGTCCTGGCGGTCGGGGTGGGACGCGAGGTGCTCCAGCGCGGCGTCGGGGTCCGTGGGGACGCCCTCCTCCGCGGCGGGGGGCAGGACGATCCGCTCGACGACGAGCGCGGCGCCGTCGACGGTCGGGGGCCACGCGACGCGCGCGAGCGCCTCCTCGAGGTCGCCGTCCGTGGCGAAGCCCTCCTGCTCGACCGAGAGCAGGTGGTGCGGGTCGGCGGCCGCCGCGGCGACGACGTCGGACGGGAGGCGGTCCGCGAGCGTCGGGTCCGCGGCGAGCGCGCCCGCGGTGGCGACGAGCGCGAACAGGCGCGGCACGGCGTCCCAGCCGTCGTCCGCGACGTGCGCCTCGACCTCGTGCACCGCGAGAGCGAGCGCGTGCTGCGGCGTCGGGCCGCCGGGTGCGACGGGGGAGGGCTGAGGGGCGTCCGGGGCGGGCTCGTCGTGAGGCATGGACCTATCGTCGCGCATCGCTCCCCACGGCACGCCACCTCGTGGGAACCTTGGGGGAGGGCCGGGCGTTGACCCCGGTGCACGCCCGAGCCACGATCTGAAGAGGTATACCCACCGTGTCATTCGCCGCAGCGCCCCGCCGGCCGTCCTCCGGGGCGCGGCCCTCCCGGCGCCGGAGCCCGATCGGGATCGCGATCGCCGTCGTCGGTGCCCTCGTGGTCCTCCT
Source organism: Cellulosimicrobium sp. BMG9.22 (assembly GCF_059159975.1). Classification (NCBI taxonomy): domain Bacteria; kingdom Bacillati; phylum Actinomycetota; class Actinomycetes; order Micrococcales; family Promicromonosporaceae; genus Cellulosimicrobium; species Cellulosimicrobium sp. BMG9.22. The sequence goes on from NZ_JBZGBY010000032.1 coordinate 24,077, forward strand.
GCTCCTGCTCGCCCAGTTCTGGACCGAGGTGCTGTGGTTCACACAGCTCGACTTCGAGTCGGTGCTGTGGACGCAGTGGGGCACGCGCATCGCGCTGTTCGTCGGGGGCTTCCTCGTCATGGGCGGGCTCGTGTTCCTGTCGTTCTCGCTCGCCTACCGGTCGCGGCCGATCTACGCGCCGTCGACGCCGGAGCAGGCGACCCTCGACCAGTACCGCGAGGCGGTCGAGCCCCTGCGCAAGGTCGTGATGATCGTCGCGCCGGCGCTCGTCGGGTTCTTCGCCGGCGCCGCGGCCGCCTCGCAGTGGCAGACGGTCCTGCTGGCGATGAACTCGGTGCCGTTCGGCACGAGCGACCAGCAGTGGGGGATCGACCTGTCGTTCTACGTCTTCACCCTGCCGGCGCTGCGGTTCGTCGTGAGCTTCCTCATGGCGGTCGTCATCATCTCCGGCATCGCGGCCGTGGCGACGCACTACCTGTACGGCGGTCTGCGCATCGGCGGGGGCGCCGACGCCGGGCCGCGCACGACGACGGCGGCGCGCGTCCAGCTCGCTGTCGTCGCCGCGCTGCTCATGCTGCTCATCGGCGCGAACTACTGGCTCGACCGGTACTCGATCCTCACCTCGGCCGGCTCCCGGTTCGACGGTGCGTCGTACTCCGACGTGCACGCCGTCATCCCGTCCAAGGCGATCCTCACCGCCGTCGCGGTGTTCGTCGCGGCGCTCTTCGTCGTCGCCGCGGTGCGCGGCAACTGGCGCCTGCCGGCGATCGGCGTCGGTCTCATGGTGGTCTCGGCGATCGCGATCGGCGGGATCTACCCGTCGGTCGTCCAGCGCTTCCAGGTCTCGCCGAACGCGCAGGAGTTCGAGGAGCCGTACATCCAGCGCAACATCGACGCGACGAAGTCGGCCTACGGCATCGCCGACGTCCAGACGGAGGCGTACAACGCCAAGACCGAGGCGGAGGCGGGCGCGCTGCGCGAGGACGCGGACACGACGGCGTCGATCCGCCTGCTCGACCCGGAGGTCGTCAGTCCGTCGTTCAGCCAGCTGCAGCAGAACAAGCAGTACTACCAGTTCTCGCAGTCGCTGTCGGTCGACCGCTACGCGATCGACGGCGAGAGCCGCGACACCGTCATCGCCGTGCGTGAGCTCAACCAGGAGGGCCTGGGCGCGGACGCCCGCAACTGGGTCAACGACCACACGGTCTACACGCACGGCTTCGGCGTGGTCGCGGCGTACGGCAACCAGATCGGCCCCGACGGCCGGCCGGCCTTCTACGAGGGCTCCATCCCGTCGACGGGCGCGTTCACGGACGCCGGCGGCTACGAGCCTCGCATCTACTTCTCGCCCTCGGCCCCGCAGTACTCGATCGTCGGGTCGCCTGAGGGCACGGACCCGTGGGAGCTCGACTACCCGGTCGACGACGAGGCCGGGCAGGTCAGCAACACCTTCCCGACCCAGGACATCGAGGCCGGGCCGAGCGTCGGGTCGTTCCTGAACAAGGTGCTCTACGCCCTGAAGTTCGGGTCCGAGGAGATCCTGTTCTCCGACCGCGTGACCGAGGACTCGCAGATCATGTACGACCGCAGCCCGCGTGACCGCGTCGCGAAGGTCGCCCCGTACCTCACGCTCGACGGGCGCGTGTACCCGGCCGTCGTCGACGGGCGGGTCAAGTGGATCGTCGACGGCTACACGACGTCGAACGCCTACCCGTACTCGACGTCGGAGTCGCTCGAGGACTCGACCCGCGACTCCCTGGTGGCGGCCAACTCGGTCGAGGCGCTCGCGCCGCAGCAGGTGAACTACATCCGTAACTCGGTCAAGGCGACGGTGGACGCGTACGACGGGTCGGTCGATCTCTACGCGTGGGACGCCGAGGACCCGATCCTCCAGGCGTGGACCCAGGTCTTCCCCAGCACGATCCAGCCGATCTCGGAGATCTCGGGCGACCTCATGAGCCACCTGCGCTACCCCGAGGACCTGTTCAAGGTCCAGCGCACGCTGCTCTCGGCCTACCACGTCGAGGACGCGAACGAGTTCTACACGCAGCAGGACTTCTGGCGCATCCCCGAGGACCCGACCGTCGGCGGGACGACCAAGCCTGCGCAGCCGCCGTACTACCTCACGCTGCAGATGCCGAGCCAGGACGCCCCGACGTTCTCGCTCATGTCGACGTACATCCCGGGTGGCGGCTCCGACCGCAACATCCTCACCGGGTTCCTCGCGGTGGACGCCGAGCCGGGGAGCGAGGCGGGAGTGCGGTCCGAGGACTACGGCACGCTGCGGCTCCTCGAGCTGCCGCGCAACGCGACCGTGCCCGGTCCGGGGCAGGTGCAGAACAACTTCAACACCGACCCGACCGCCGCCGACGGCCTGCTCGCGCTGCGGCGCGGCGACTCGACGGTGATCAACGGCAACCTCCTGACGCTCCCCGTCGGCGGCGGTCTGCTCTACGTCCAGCCGGTCTACGTGCAGTCCACCGAGGGCACCCGGTTCCCGCTCCTGCGCAAGGTGCTCGTCTCGTTCGGCGACGAGATCGGCTTCGCCGACACCCTGGACGAGGCGCTCAACCAGGTGTTCGACGGCGAGTCGGGCGCGTCCGCCGGCGACGCGGAAGGCGGGGTCGACACCGAGGTGCCCGACCAGCCGGCCGACGGCGGCACGACGGATCCCGGGACGACCGAGCCGGGCACCGAGGAGCCGGGCACCGAGGAGCCCGGCGCCGAGGAGCCGGCGCCGCCCGCGGACGGGGGCACGGTGGACGGCGACGCCCGTACGCAGCTCGACACCTCGCTGCGCGCCGCGCAGCAGGCGATCGAGGACGGCCAGGCGGCGCTCGCCGAGGGCGACTTCGCGGCCTACGGCGAGTCGCAGACGCGCCTGCAGGAGGCGCTCGAGTCCGCGCTCGCCGCGGAGGAGGCGCTCGACGCCGGCGCCCAGGGCTGAGTCGGCCTCGGGGACGACGACGGGCGGGACCACCGGACGGTGGTCCCGCCCGTCGTTCGTCGTGGGCAAGTTGTCTTTTCCCTGCGGGCACGCGAGGATCGCTCCTCGTGACCTCTGCAACTGTTTGCAGCAACGCTTTCAGCAACGCTCGGCACGACGTGCTCGACGACGTGTTCGGCGCCGCCGGCGACGTGCCCGCCGTGCGCCTTCGGCACCCTTCCGGTGCCGAGCTCGTCGTGGCGCTGCGCGGGGCGGCCGTCCTCGCGTGGCGCGCGCCCTGGCGTGGGCCCGACGGCAGCGAGACGATCGAGGGCCTCGTCGACGGGTACGCCGACCCGGCGGAGCTGGTGAACCACGACGCGGCCCGCTCGGCGATCATGGCGCCGTTCGTCAACCGCCTGTCGGGCGGTTCCTACGTGTTCGACGGCGTCCGCCACCACGTGCCGCCCGTCCTGCCGTGGGAACCGCTCACCATGCACGGCTTCGCGCGCACGCTCGACTGGGTCGTCCAGCGCCGGGCTGACGGCGTGAGCGGCGCGCCCGAGGGCGACCGGGTCGGGACCGACCGGCCCGTGTCGGTCACCCTGCGTGCGACCGTCGGGGCCGAGACGCGCCCCGGCTACCCGTTCGCGCTCGAGCTCGACGCCGAGTACACGCTCCGTGCCGGCGGGCTCGACGTCGTGCTGCGCGCACGCAACCTCGGCGCAGGTCCGGCCCCCGTCTCCCTCGGCTGGCACCCGTACCTGCGCGTGCCAGGCCACGCGAGCATCGACGGTCTCGAGCTCACGGTCCCGGCGCGCCGGGCCGTCGTGACGGGCGGCGATCTCTTCCCGCGCCCCGGTGCGGCCGCCTACGCGGAGATCGACGGCGTCGGGCCGCTCCCGCTGGCAGGTACGCGGCTCGACCACGCGTTCGGCGACCTGCGCCCCGACCCCGACGGCCGAGCGCGGACGCTCGTGCGCGACCCGAGGACCGGGCAGGGGCTGGCAGTGTGGCAGGACCGCGGCCTCGTGCACGTCTACACCGGCGACGGGCTCGAGCGTCGCGAGCGGGCCGCGCTCGCCGTCGAACCGGTCGAGACGCTCACCGACGCCTTCAACCGGCCGGACTGCGCCGACGACGTCCGGCTCGAGCCCGGGGCCGAGCGGGCCTTCGCGTTCGGTGTCGAGGTCCTGCCGTGACTCTGCGGCGGACCGACGTGACCCACGTCTCGTCCACCCGATTTGGCCGGGTCCGAATCCTCACGTAGAGTAGTGATCACCGACGCGGGGTGGAGCAGCTCGGTAGCTCGCTGGGCTCATAACCCAGAGGTCGCAGGTTCAAATCCTGCCCCCGCTACAAAAGAAGGGCCCCTGATCAGCGGAAACGCTGATCAGGGGCCCTTCGCCTTGCCCGCGAGCTTGCCGGGTTACGGTCTGGGCTCTGGTGCACCCGGATCGGCCAGGAGGAGTACGCCCGATACCTGGACGTCATGCCAAGCGTCCGGCGGGATCGTCGCCGGCGTGATGCGCCCGGCGTGGGATCCTCAGCCGGGTCAGTCTCGGGGGCCGACCCAGGGCAGGCCAGCGATCGCCTCGGTGATCCCCTTCCGGTCGTAGCTGCCGGTCGGCAAGGTCGCCGCGTGCGCGTGGCGGACGACACCGTCCCGGTCGATCAGGACGCTGCCCGACTGCTGCATGGTGCCGAACACCTTCCGCATCAGCCCCACTGTCTCGTGGGGTGAGCCGTGGCGGCCGGTCACCACCTGCACGGGCAGCTCGCGGCGTGCGTGCCAGGCGGACGCCTCGCTTCGGCCCTCGGGGATGACGACCAGCACGCGCACGTCGGCAGCAGCGAGCTCGTCGGCCCGGGCCGCGAGGTCCTTGACGTGCATGGCGCAGACCGGGCAGGTGACCGAGCGCATGAAGTAGAGCAACACGTTGTCCGTGCCGCGGTAGTCCGCGAGGCGGACGGGGGCCCCGGTGGTGTCTTCGAGCTCCAGGTCGGGGAGCACCGATCCGGTTTCGAGCATGAGGTCTCCAGGTGAGGTGGTGGTGAGGTGGTCGTGAGGTCGTTCGTCTGCGGGGACGTCAGCCGTGCAGCAGCAGCTCGCGGACCGTCGTCCGCGCCCGGTGGAGCCGGGACTTCATCGCGGGTGTGCTCAGGCCGAGGGCGTCGGCGACGGCCTTGCCCGGGTAGCCCTGGACGTCCCGCATGATGAGGACCCGGCGCTGGTCGGGAGGCAGCTGGGCGATGGCTCCGGCTACCCGTTCGGCCTCGAGCCGCTGCATGACGTCGTCCTCCGCCGAGATCGTGGTCGCGGGCGGTATCAGGTCCGGGTCGCCGCGCAGCGCCTGGCGGGTCCGCCGCAGGCATTCGTTGCGGACTATCCGGAACATCCACCACACGAGCGCACCGGACGCCCGCAGCGTTCCGATCTTGCGGTAGAGGATGATCAGCGCCTCCTGGGCGGAGTCCTCCGCGTCCTCGGGCGAGGCGCACAGGGAACGCGCGAAGCGCTGCACGTGCGGGTGCGATCCCGAGACCAGTGCCGCGAGGGCGGCCGGGTCCCCGGCCTGCGCGGCGACGACCAGCGACTGCTGCGGCCAGGCGGTCTCAGCCATGCCTGTGCTCCTCGATCTGCCCGTGCCGCTGACCCGCGGCGTTCGCCTGGACCGCTGTGCTCGTCGTCAAGGTGACCTCCTCCGGTGCCGGGCGCGTCCCGGCCCCTATAAGAGTCGGTGCGGGGGTCCGAGGATTCAGGGCGGCGAGTGCCCGCGTCCGAGGCACGGTTGGTCTCCGGTCACGCGACGGCGATGGGTCCGTACGCACCGGTCGTTGCGCGCCAGGCTGTGCGCCTCAGTCGGGTACGGCACCGCGGGCGAGGAGGCGCCGGTTGCGTTCGGGGATCTGGGCCGGGAGCGACCCGACGAGCTCAGCCATGCTCACAGACCGAAGACTGTCCTGCCAGGCAGCGTGTGCGGCGTCCATGGTCGCGGCGAGCGCGCACCGTTCGCCGCACTCATCGGCCGGGAGCGCACCGCGCCCCTGCCGACGGATCTCGCGGCACTGGTAAGGGTTGCCACCACCCTCGATCGCCTCCACCACGTCGAGCACGGTGATCCGTGCCGGCGGACGCCCGAGACGGAACCCGCCGCGTGGACCGGTCGTACCGGAGAGGACCCCGGCCCGGACGAGCCGTGCGAGCTGCTTCGCAAGATACGCGGGCGGCAGATCGAAGTGCTGGGCGAGCTGCGCCGTGCTCACCGTGGTGCCGGGCACCTGCGCGAGAAGCGTCATGCAGTGCAGCGCCCACTCCATGCTCTCCGGCAGCTTCATGCCGCAAGACTAACGAGCACGACCGCTCGAACCGCCCACGCGGCAACCTCCGTCCGATATTCACGCTATTGTCGACCTTCAATATCCATAACAAGGAGCGGAGCCGCTGTGCGCATCGCAGTCGTCGGAGCCACCGGAAACATCGGAAACCTCACCCGGAGCGCCTTGGAGCGCGACCGCCACGACGTCGTGCCCATCAGCCGCAGTCATGGGGTCGACGCCTTCTCGGGTGCCGGCCTGGCAGCCGCGCTCGCCGGTGTGCACGCCGTCATCGACGTCACGAACTGCACCGCGAGCCTGGAATCCGAGAACGTCAGCTTCTTCACCACGGTGACGGAGAACCTCCTGGAGCAGGGACACCGGGCCGGCGTCGGGCACCACGTCACACTGTCGATCGCCGGGGTCCGGAAGGTCCGCGGCAACGCGCACTACGCGGGCAAGCGCGCACAGGCGGCGGCGGTCGAGGCCGGGGGCGTCCCCTACACGATCGTGCCGGCAACCCAGTTCCACGACTTCGCCGCGATGGCCGCCTCCTGGTCCGAGCACGACGGCGTGGCCGAGATCGCCCCGCTCCTCATCCAGCCGGTCGCACCCGCTGACGTTGCCGCCGTGCTCGCCAACGTCGCGACAGGCGCGCCCCAGGGCCAGCACGTCGACATCGCCGGCCCGGACCCGCACGACCTCGTCGACATGGCCCGCCGCACCTACGCCGCGCGCGGGCTACCCATCCGCCTGGTGCCGACGTGGGACGGCGGTATCTTCGACTCGACCATGGCGGGCGACGTGCTCCTCCCCGGTGCGGACGCGAGGATCACCTCGATGTCGTTCGACGACTGGCTCGCCGAGGAGCGGGTGCGGCGGCACCGGTCGGACTGACCCCGTCCTTCCCGTCCCGGCTCCTGGGGTCAGGTGACGGGCCACTGCTGTGGTGAGGTGGCGTGGCCAGGCAGGCAGGTCGGAGTCAGGCCAGGACAGGAGCCCGGCGACGGAAGTACGCGACCGTCAGCACCGCAAGCAGCGGGCCCCACGCGAGCAGCGGCACATAGCAGACCAGCAGGACCACCTTCTGCATGAGCGTGGGGAAGATGTGGTCGAAGCTGCCACTGGTCGTCCCGTTCAGCATGTTGACGACGGCGAACGGCCAGATCCCGGTGAGCGCGATCGCCCCGAGTGCCGCGGGGACGGTCGCGACAAGCCGATGGATCTGACGTCCGCCGATCAGCGGCAGCCAGCCCGGTACCACCTCGCCCCACCGCTGGACCAGGCCGAGGGACAGCAGCGCCGCCGCCTCGGCGAGGAGCGAGAGCCCGACGATCTGGATCCGTTCGGAGAGCGGGAGCACGATCGCCGTGTTCGCGACGGGCAGCCCGGCCACCAGGGCGATCCGCCACACGCCCGCCGGCAGGGTGATCAAGGCCAAGAGGTGCGCCAGCCGTCGTGCGCCGGAAGAGGCCCTCGGGGCAGGCCGGAGACGGGAGTCGGTGTGAACGCTCATGGCTTCGATCGTGGCCGGGATATGCACCGACCGGATCACCCAGGAGAGGGGTCCGCTCCCCCGATCGGGTGACCCGTGCAACCCGCACGGTTGCGGCCCACCCGTGGTGGGTAGCGGCAGTCGGGCGAGGGCCCCCGCACCGGCTCGAACCGCCGTTCGAAGCTGAGAGGTGTTCTCACCGGTCTGTCAGCGGGTTCCGCGTCGACGATGGAGTACCACGAGGGCTCTCACGAGCCGCGGACGATGGCCAGGACCGCTCTTCGTGCGGCGTCCGCAGGGATCGCCACGCCGCCCGCCTCACCGCTCGTCGCAGGTGCTCCGACGAGGACGCCGAGCACGGCGCCGTCCTCGTCGTCCACTCGCAGCGCAGCGATGTCGACGCCGTCCGCACGTCCCAGCACCTGCGCGGTCTGCGTTCGGCCGTCCCGCTGGGTCACGGTGACCTCGTCCTGTCCCGTCACCAGCCGAGCGCTGGTCACGAGGATGCCGGGCAGCGCGACGCGGAAGGCGGAGCCACCAGGCGGTCCCGCCAGGCCGACGACGCCGTCCGGCACTCGGGCCGCGCCACCGCTCGACGCGGTCGGCGCGCTTGTCCGGGCCGAGCTGTGCCCACTCGCCCGGTTCGAGCCGGTCCACCAGCTCGAGGTCGTCCGGGGTTCTCGCAGAGATGGCGGCCTCCTCGCCCTCACTGATCCCGACCGGTGGCGAGAGCGCACCCGGGTACACGCCATGGGCTGGCAACCCACGTCCCGACATCGCCTACCGGCCGGTCACCGACGCCAGCCGGTACACGGTCGCCATCGCTTGGCCCGAGACCTCGCGCGCCCCGCACCTCGCCGAGCTCGTCCGCACCGCCACCGACCTCCACGCCGCACAGAGGATCGCGAGCTGACGGTCGAGCGCCGGGGCGTCGCTGTGACGCGGCCCACCTGTCGTCCGGGTCACGCGGGAAGTCTCAGGGTGTGGCGCGGCGTTATCGTCAGTGGCCGGTGCCCCCACCCGCGGGCGCCCGACACCCGGAAGGTCACCATGCACCGTCTGCGTACCCGTCCCGTCACCCTCGCCGCGCTCACCGCGGCCACCGCGCTCACGCTCGCGGCGTGTTCGTCCGGCGGCACGGACGGGGGCGACGCGCAGGACCCGACCGGTGCCGCGTCGTCGGACACCGAGCAGTGCGAGCCCGGCGCTCTCCCCACCCTCACCGACGGCGTGCTCACCGTGGGTGCCGGCGAGGCGTACTCACCCTGGTACGTGGGCGAGCACGACTCCGGTGAGGGCTTCGAGTCCGCGCTCATCTACGCCGTCGCCGACCGTCTCGGGTACGCCGCCGAGGACGTGCAGTGGGAGGTCGTGACGTTCGAGCAGATCGTCAGCCCTGCCATCAAGCCGTTCGACGTCGCGGCGTACCAGACCTCGATCACCGACGAGCGCAAGCAGGCCGTCGACTTCTCCAGCCCGTACCTCACGACGCGCCAGGGCGTCATCGTCATGGAGGACGGCCCGTACGCGGGCGCGACGACCCTCGCCGAGCTCGACGGCGCCCGCATCGGCGTGACGGCCGCGCAGACGAGCCTCACGCTCACCGAGGCTGCGTGGGGCGAGGACGCCGACATCTCGCCGTACAACGCCGCGGGCGACGGCATGCAGGCGCTGCAGTCCGGCACGATCGACGCGATGGTCATGGACGTCGACCAGGGCGTCGCCGCGTCGACCGAGTACTTCCCGGACTCCGTCGTCATCGGCACGCTGCCCGACCAGGGTGTCGTCGAGCAGTACGGCCTCGTGCTCGACCTCGATTCGGAGCTGACCGAGTGCGTCTCGCAGGCCGTCGACGACCTCGAGGCCGACGGCACGCTCGCCGACCTGCGCACGACGTGGCTCAAGTCGGACGACGTCCCCGTCCTCGAGTGAGCCTGCCGTGACCGTGCCCCAGGTGCCCGACGACGCACGCTCGCCCGGGAGCGACATCGTACCCGGGGGCGGGGCGGGGGTCGTGTGGTCGCCGTCGCCGCTCGCGCTCGATCGCGCCGCGTTCCGGCGCGCGCAGCGGCGCCGGTCGCTGCTCGTCGCGCTCGTGAGCACGGTGGTCGTCGTGGTCACGGTCGTGCTCGTCGTGGTCAACGCTCCGGGCTGGGAGCGGGCGCGCACCGCGTTCTTCGACCCGGCCAACGCGTGGGAGTCGCTGCCCGCGATCCTCGAGGGACTGTGGCTCAACCTGCGGGTGTGGGTCGTGGCGGGCGTCGTGGGCACGCTGCTCGGGCTCGGGCTCGCCATCGTCCGCACGAGCCGCATCCCGGCGCTGTTCCCGCTGCGCGCGTTCGCGATCGCCTACGTGGACCTGTTCCGCGGGGTCCCGCTCCTGCTCGTGCTGCTGCTCGTCGGCTTCGGCCTGCCCGCGCTGCGTCTGGAGTGGCTGCCGACGTCGGGCGCGTTCCTCGGCGCCCTCGCGATCGTCCTCACGTACACCGCGTACCTCGCGGAGGTGTTCCGCGCGGGCATCGAGTCCGTGCACCCGTCGCAGGTCGCGGCCGCGCGCTCGCTCGGGCTCACGCGTGCGCAGACGACGAGGCGGGTCGTCCTGCCCCAGGCGGTGCGCAACGTCACCGCGCCGCTCGCGAACAACCTCGTCTCGCTCCAGAAGGACTCCGGCCTCATCTCGGTGCTCGGCGCGGTCGACGCGATCCGGGCCGCGCAGATCGCGACGACCGGGAGCTACAACTTCACGCCCTACGTCGTCGCCGGGGTGCTGTTCTTCCTCGTGTCCTTCCCGCTCACGCGCGCGGTCGACGCGTACCAGTCGCGTCGTGGCTGGGGTCGCTCGCTCGCGACCGTGAGCGGAGCGGGGGACATCCGGTGACGGCGGCGGACCGCGTGCCGGACGGGGCATCGGAGCACCTGCTGTCCCTCCGGGGCGTGCGCAAGACGTACCCGGCGGCGTCGGGCGGTCGGCGCGTCGTGCTCGACGGCATCGACCTCGACGTCGACGCGCACCGGTGCGTCGTGCTCGTCGGCTCGTCCGGGTCGGGCAAGTCGACGCTCCTGCGCGTGGTCAACCTGCTCGACGAGATCGACGACGGGCAGATCCTGCTCGACGGCGAGGACGTCGCAGACCCCCGGCTCGACGCGAACGCGGTCCGCGCGCGCATGGGCATGGTGTTCCAGGCGTACAACCTGTTCCCGCACCTGCGCGTGCTCGACAACGTGACGCTCGCGCCGCGCCTCGTGCGCGGCCGCTCGCGTGCGGAGGCCGAGGCCGCGGCTGTCGAGATGCTGCGTCGCGTCGGGCTCGCGCACAAGGTCACGGCGTACCCCGACCAGCTCTCCGGCGGCGAGCAGCAGCGCGCCGCCATCGCGCGGGCGCTCGTCAACTCACCCGAGCTGCTGCTGCTCGACGAGGTGACGTCGGCGCTCGACCCCGAGCTCGTGGGCGAGGTGCTCGACCTGCTGGCCGAGCTGCGCGCGGAGGGCCGCACGATGCTCGTCGCCACCCACGAGATGGGCTTCGCGCGGCGGGTGGCCGACGAGGTGTGCTTCCTCCACGACGGGCGGGTGCACGAGCGGGGCACCCCGGAGCAGGTGCTCGGCGACCCCCAGCGCGACCGCACCCGCGAGTTCCTGCGCCGCCTCCACGCCTGAGCGCTGAACCCTGCTCCGCCGAACACGACGTTGCTGTCGTTCTGGCGCTCAGAACGACAGCGACGTCGTGTTCGACGGCGCGTGGTGTCGTTCTCGCCGAAACGGCACACGAGGCGCAGGGTGACCCGACGGACCGGCTGGTAGGGTCCTTGCCAGCGTCGCGTGCCGGTGGCGGACCACGTCAGGCATGGAGGCGCCGAACCCGGAAGGGGGCACCCGATGGATCGGGCCCTTTCCTCGTTCCTCACCGGTGAGTGAGGGCGAGAAGACCAGGCTCCTGGCCTGGTACGACGAGATGCGAGCCGTGCACGGCCGGCTGCGCCGGGCGCTCGAGCTCGTCCGCGACACCGCCGACAACGACGACCCGACGACCGGCACAGCGACCGACACCGACCCGGCCGCCGAACTGCTCGTCTACTGCCGTGGCTTCTGCACCGCACTGAGCCGGCACCACACGGCGGAGGACGTCGTCCTGTTCCCCGAGCTCGAGGCGCGACACCCCGAGCTCGGTGACGTCCTACGACGGCTGCGGCAGGACCACGGGATGATCGCGTACCTCGTCGCGGACCTCGAGCACGCGCTCGACCGGGCGACGGACCCCGAGGCGTCGCGGGACGCCGTCGTGCGCCACCTCGAGGGGGTGGGCGCGATCATGGAGTCGCACTTCCGGTACGAGGAGAAGGCGCTCGGCGGCGTCCTCGCCGCGCTCGACCTGAGGGCTCCTCGCGAGGACGTGCTCGGGCCGCTCTGAGCGGTGGAGGTCAACCGCGCACGACCAGCAGCGCCGTGGCGCAGAACGACGCCGCGGCGACGAGGGCGTAGAGCCACGTCCACGTGCGCAGGCCCGCGACGCGCAGCACGACGGCGACGACGAGCGCTGCCAGGGCGAGCACGGGACCGTCGGCGAGCGGGGCGAGGTCGGCCGGGACGCGCAGGGTCTCGAGGAGCTGCGGTGGAAGGCTGAGGAACGGCCGGCTGTCCTGGGCGGCGCCCTCCGGCACGAGCCACAGCGTGCGCAGCACGGCCAGGACCGCGAGCAGGAGGGGCACCGTGCCGAGGAGAGCGACCGCGACCCGGGACCGGTTGCCGCCGGACGTGGTCGACGAGGCGGGTCGCGCAGGTGGGCCGGGTCGTTGCGGGGGGACCCGTGGGGGAGTGGCAGGCGCAGCCACCGCCGGGACCGGCGACGGCCGCGGTGCGGGCCCGAGATGCTGGACGGAGCTCCGGCGAGGCGGGACCGACGGCGGGACCGGTCGCCCGACCTGCGTCGCGACGACGTCGGGGGAGGTCATCACCCGGGTCCGCGCGACCGTCGCGGGCGCCGGCTCGTCCCGAGAGGGTGCCGACGGGGACCGGCCCAGCGTGGAGACGCGCTGCACGGGCACCGGCCGGGCGCGGTCGCCCGGAGGGCCGACCACCGGGACGGAGACCGGTCGGTCCCGGTACGGCCGGATGGCACGGACCACGGGGTCGGCGCCGCGCGCGGTCGCGTGCGTCGGCTGCCGGTACGCCCGCCACCCGCGCAGGGTGTCCGCGTGCCCTGCCGGAGGAGCGGCGGGCTGCCACTGCATCGCCTGCCAGAGCCAGTCCTTGAGCTCGGCCGGGGTGCGGCCGTCGGCGACGTGCGCGCCGATGCTCCCCACGTGGTCGGCGATGACCTCGGCGGCGGCGCCGTCGAACCCGTCGCCGTGCACCTCGGAGAGCACGCTCATGAGCGTGGCGTCGTACACCAGGGCGTGCCACGGTTCCCGGGCACGGTCCGGGACCGCTCCCGACCCCGCGGGCACGGCCTCCGCCGGCGGCTCGGGCGGCACGGGGACGCCGGTCGCGGCGGACAGCGCGGCGACCGGGCCCAGAGCGCGCTCGGCCGCGGTGGCGCCGTCGGCCACGATCCGCCGGGTGAGGAGCAGCGTCTCGTCGGCCGCCTCCCCGGCGAGCCGGGCGCTCAGCACCGCGACGACGCTCTCCAGCGCGGGGCGGTGGTCCGGCTGGTAGCGGGTCATCGACAGGATGAGGTCCCGCAGGTGCGGGTCGATCTCGGGCAGCTCGGCCGGGGACGGGGTGCGCTCCATCCCCGCCGGCACGCCGACCAGGTCGTCCGGGACCTCCTGGACGAGGTCCGCTGCCTCGAGGTCCCGGCCGAGGAAGTTCAGGTCCGCCGGCACGACGCCGGTGCTCGCGAAGATCAGCAGGAGGCCGAGGGCGTACACGTCCGAGCGCGGGTGCACGCGGCGGGCGAACAGCTCCGGCGCCATGTACGCGAGCGTCCCGACCGGCTGCGTGGAGGTCGCCGTGTCGAACAGCTTGGCGATGCCGAGGTCGATGAGGACCACGCGGTCGCCGTCGACCATGACGTTGGCGGGCTTCAGGTCGCGGTGCACGCCGTGCTGCTCCTGCAGCACGAGCAGGGCCTGCGCGACCTGCGCCGCCAGCCGCAACGCTCGTGGACCGTCCAGGGGGCCGGCTTCGCGGACGTGCTCGCGCAGCGTGGTGCCGGGGACGAGCTCCATGGCGAACCAGGGCTGGTCGTCGTCCAGGCCGGAGCGCACGAACCGGGGGAAGCCCCGCCCGCCCACGGCCTCCAGCAGCCTCGCCTCCTGGACGAAGCGGTCGCGGGCACCCTCCTGCAGCCCGGTCAGCACCTTCACGGCGACCTCCGCACCGTCCGCGCCTACGGCGCGGTACACGTGCGCGAACCCGCCGTGACCGAGCACCTCGTGAAGGGTGAAGGGGCCCGTGCGGTCGCCGCTCGCCGGCACGTGGCGGACGGGCCGTCGAGGCAGCGGCGCGGGCGCCTGCGCGCTCGGGTTCGTGTCGTCGTGGGTCGCCACCGCGAAGGCGGACCGCTCGGAGCCGGGCATGGGCGCAACGTTACAAGCGCGCACGTCCGGGACGTAGCAGACAACACCGACGTCCCCGTTCCGCGCCGGCCGCGCCGGCCGCGCCGGCCGCGCCGGCCGCGCCGACCTGGCAGGCTGGACGGCATGGTCAACCGCCTCGCCGACGCCGTGAGCCCGTACCTGCGCCAGCACGCGGGCAACCCCGTCGACTGGTACCCGTGGGGCGCCGAGGCGTTCGCCGAGGCACGCCGTCGTGACGTGCCGGTCATGGTCTCGGTCGGGTACGCGACCTGTCACTGGTGCCACGTCATGGCGCGCGAGAGCTTCTCCGACCCGGAGATCGGCGCCCTGCTCGCGCGCGGGTTCGTCGCGGTGAAGGTCGACCGCGAGGAGCACCCCGACGTCGACGCGAGCCTGCTCGCCGCGGCGAGCGCGTTCACGCCCGACCTCGGGTGGCCCCTCACGGTGTTCACCACGCCCGACGGCGCCCCGTTCTACGCCGGCACGTACTGGCCGCCCGTGCCCGTGGCCGGGCGGGCCGCGTTCCGGGACGTGCTCGACGCCGTCGGGCAGGCGTGGGAGCAGCGGCGCGACCAGGCGCGGGAGACCGGAGAGGTGATCCGCGCGGCGCTGCGCGACGCGGCGGGCAGGCCAGGCGTCTCGGCCGGCGGTTCTCCGGACGGCGCCGAGGACCTCGCGACGGCGGGTTCCGCCGGTCTCGTCGTCGACCTCGGCGCGCACGCCCGCGCCGTCGTCGACCGGCTCGAGGCGCACGAGGACCGCCACCACGGGGGGTTCGGCGGCGCCCCGAAGTTTCCGGTCGTCCCCGCGCTGGAGCTGCTCCTCGACGTCGCGGCGTCGTCGGTGGTCGACGACGACGTGGCGCGCCGTGCGCTCGCGCTCGCCGGCCGCACGATCGACGCCATGGCGGCGAGCCCGTTGCACGACGACGTCGACGGCGGCTTCTTCCGCTACGCGACGCGGCCGGACTGGTCGGAGCCCCACTACGAGCGGATGCTCTACGACAACGCGCAGCTCCTGTCGGCCTGCACGACGCTCGCCGTCCTGCGCCGCACCGGCCTCGCCGATCACGTCCCCGGCACCGATCCCGGGCCGGCCGACGACCCGGGCGAGACGACCGCCCGCGTGGCGGCCGGCGTCGGGCGCTTCCTGCTCGACGTGCTGCGACTGCCCGGCGGCGCGTTCGCGAGCGCGCAGGACTCGGAGTCGACGGTCGACGGCGAGCGGGTCGAGGGCGGGTACTACCTGCTGCCGCCGGGCGAACGCGCCGACCACGAGGCGCCGTCGCTCGACACCAAGGTGCTCACGGGCTGGAACGGGCTCGCGATCGAGGCGCTCGCGCGGGCCGGGCACCACCTCGACCTGCCCGAGCTCACGGACGCCGCGCGCGCCGCGGCCGACCACCTGCTCGCGACCCACGTGCGCCCCGACGGGACGCTCGTGCGGGCGTCCGAGGGCGGCGTCGTCTCGGCGGCCGTCGCGACGCTCGAGGACCACGGAGCGTTCGCCACGGCGCTGCTCACCCTCGGAGGTCTCATCGGGGAGCCGCGCTACCTGCGGGAGGGCCTGCGGCTCGTCGAGGCGACGGTCGGGCCCGACGGGCGGCTGCGCGCGCCCCAGGGCACGGACCCCGTGCTCGTGTCGCTCGGGCTCGACGCCGGGGCGGCCGCCGACCCGTCGGAGGGGGCGGTGCCCTCCGGTCCGACGGCGGCCGCACGCGCCGCGCTGCTCGCCCACCTCGCGACGGGCGAGCCGCGCTACCACGATGCCGCGCTCGCGCACGTCGTGGCGTCGTCCACGGCGCCCGTGCCGAGCGAGCGCCCGCTCGCGACGGGCGGCGTCCTGCGCCTCGCCGTCGGGCTCGCCGAGCCGCCGCACCAGCTCGTGCTCGTCGCGGACGACGCGCTGCGTGAGGCGTTCCGGCGCGCCGCGCGGGACTGGTACCACCCCGGCGCTCTCCTCCTCGGCGCCGCGCCCGCCGACGTCGCGGCGCTCGCCGACGAGGGCGTGGCCGTCCTGGCGGGGCGCGGTCCGGGCGCGTACCTCTGCGCCGACTTCGTGTGCCGACTGCCCGCGTCCGACGCCGACGCCCTGCGCGCCCAGCTCGCACCCTGACCGCCGGAGTCGCGCGGGTCGCGTCCGGAGGTCCACGGTCGCATGATGGGAGGACGGGACGCGGGGTCACGACGGGGCGGCTCCGCGGGGCCAACCAGTCGTGGGAGGGGCCATGAGGGCATCGGTCGGAGACAGGATCGTCACCGCGTCGGGGGTCGTCGGTGGCGCGGTGCGCGACGGGGTGGTGGTCGAGCTGCGGCACGACGACGGATCTCCGCCGTACCTCGTCGAGTGGACGGACACGGGCGAGCGCACGCTCGTGTACCCGGGGTCGGACAGCTACGTCGAGCACGTGCCCGGTGCCGAGACCGGCGCCGGCACGGACGCGACCAAGATGTGGCGCGTGCAGATCAGCGTCGTCGAGTCGGAGGGGCGCACGACGGCCGAGGCCGTCCTCGTCGCGGAGACCCCCGAGCACGTGCGGACCGTGGGCCGTGCGCGCCGGGACCCGCACGACACGGACGTCCCGCTCATCGGCGACGAGATCGCCGTCGGGCGCGCGCTACGCCGGCTCGCGGACCGGCTGCTCGACGACGCGGAGTCCGACATCGAGTCGTCCACGGGCGCACCGGCGCACGTGCACCTGTGACCCGAGCGGGCGACGGGCCGACGACGCGCGTGCGCGCCGTCGTGCACGGGCACGTGCAGGGCGTCGGATTCCGCTGGGCGACGCGCGAACGCCTCGCCGTGCTGGGGCTCGACGGGGAGGCCGTCAACCGGGCCGACGGCACGGTCGAGGTCGTCGCGGCAGGTGCGGCGGGCGCCGTCGACCGGCTCGTCGCGTGGCTGCGCGACGGCCCGACGCCGGGTCGCGTCGTGCACGTGGACGTCGACAGGTCACCCGTGCCGTGAGGTCCGCCGACGACGAGCGGAGGGTCAGCCGGCCTGGACGCCGACCCCGTCGTCCACGCGAGCCAGCACGGACTCCCAGTGCCACGGCTCGGGCACGCGCCCGTCGGGCTCGGCGAACTCGGGGTGCGTCCAGCCGAAAGCCTCGGCGTTGGCCTTGAGCCAGTCGTACTGGGCCGTGCCGAACGCCTGCACGCCGCCGCCCAGGTCGACCGCGAACCCGAGGCCATGGTTCGAGCAGCCCGGGGGTGCGGCGATCGGCGACGACGGGTCGTAGAGGCCCGCCTGCTCGTCGAACGTGCGGTACGACGAGCTGATCGTCAGGTGCACCCCGAACCGCTCGACGTACGCGGCGTCGAGCGCGACCAGCCCGTCGAGCACGTCGGCCCGCACCCGGTCGGCGGGTGACCACGGGATCGCAGCGAGGGCCGAGTCGGGCACGCGACCGCTGTCGGGATCCCACACCTGATCGGGCGCGGGGCACGAGACGGCATCCTGCGCGGTGATGAGCTCCTCCGTCGAGGTGGCGACGGTCGACAGGCTCGCCTCGAGGTCGAGCACCGCCTGCTCCAGCGCGCCGAGGTCGTCGCCGGCGACACCGGACTCCGCGGAGCCCGCCGTCGCGACCGACGCGTCGAGCGCCTCGCGCAGGCCGGCGCGGACGGCCTCGTCGGCGCCCAGACCCTCCGTGGCGGCGAAGATCCTCTCGCCCTGCTCCTCGACGGGCGCGAGGCTCGCCCGGGCCGCGGCGACCTCCTCGCGCGCGTGCTCCAGCATCGAGGCGTGCACCGCGTCCGACGTCGACGCCAGGGACGCGCTCGCCCCGGTCGTCCCGGTGGTCATGCGGGTGAGGAACGACGCGTCCAGAACGTCGCGCGCGTCGTCCACCTCGATCGCCAGGTCGTCCCGGACCGCGGGGTCGGCGACCTTCCCGTCGGAGGTCGCCAGCAGCTCCTGCGCGGACGCGGCCTGGACCGCCAGCTCGTCGTACGTCGATCCCCGGTACCAGACCAGCCCACCGGCGGCCGCCCCCAGGAGCAGCGCGAGCGTGACGATCACGGCGATCCACGCGCCGCGGTGGCGGCGCGAGCCACGAGCGTGCCGTCGCTCCGTCCCGGTCGGGAAGCCCGAGGGGTCGGTGGAGGGCGCGGTGCTCGTCACGGTCACATCGCCAGAACCTACGCCACGGGCAAGCCCTCTCGGACCGTTCGGCCGGTGATGGCGGACACGCTCACCGAAGGCTCACGATCCCGGCGCACGGACCGCCGTCGTGCATCACGGTGCACACCCCAGCACTCCCCACATGGTGTCCCTCGGCGACGGCGCCGGGGCGGTCACAGGAGGGGTCATGAAGCGGCTGGTGCTGTGCTGCGACGGCACGTGGAACTCGCCGGTGAACGCGAGCGTGTCGAACATCGAGAAGATCGCGCGTTCGGTCCGCACCGGCATCGCACCGGACGGCGTGCAACAGATGGTGTTCTCGGTCGAGGGCGTCGGGGCGCAGGGCTACCTCGTCGACCGGTTGCTCGGCGGGGCGTTCGGGTACGGCCTCACGCGCAACGTCGTGGCGGGCTACCGGCACCTCGCGCTCAACTACGAGACCGGCGACGAGATCTACGTGTTCGGGTTCAGCCGCGGCGCGTACACCGCGCGCAGCGTCGTCGGCATGATCGCGACCGTCGGGCTCGTCACGCAGGACGCGCTCGTGCGCGACAAGCTGTGCGACGCGGAACGCATCTACCGGCTCCGGGACCCCGACGAGCGGTCCGCGCGGGCCGCGGAGTTCCGCGCCGAGCACTGCCACGCCCGCGTCCCCGTCGCTTTCCTCGGCGTGTTCGACACGGTCGGCGCGCTCGGGGTCCCCGGCCTGTCGCGACGACGCAGCAAGTTCCACGACGTGCGGCTCTCGACCGACGTCGAGTGCGCGCGCCAGGCGCTCGCGATCGACGACCGGCGCATCACGTTCGAGCCGTGCCTGTGGGACGTCCCCGCGTCGATGGCGGCACGCGTCAAGCAGGTCTGGTTCCCCGGCGGGCACAGCGACGTCGGCGGCGGCGCCCGGGCGCGCGCGCTGTCGGACACCGCGCTGCTGTGGATGGTCGGCGAGGCGATCGCCCGCGGTCTGACCTTCGACGAGGACCGCCTGTTCGCCCAGCTCCGCCACGAGGAGGAGTTCGTGTGCCGGTTCCGGCCGGGACTGCTCTTCGGCACCCTCAACCTCGTCAAGCGCGTGCGTCCTCGGCCGCGATTCCGCGGCGACCGCCGCGTGCTCGCCGGGGTCCCGACGCCCCCGGAGACGGTCGACGCCGTCTACCTCGCGGAGACCGCCGCGCGGCTCGTGGTCGACGACACGTCGGAGTACGCCCGGCACGCGCAGAACATCGCGTGGTGGCGCGAGACGGCGGGGACCGACCTCGAACGGCTCGTCGAGCCCGTGCCCGGCACCAGCACGGAGGATCGACCGCTGGTCCTCGCGTGAACGCCCGTCGTCGCGTGCCATGCTGAGACGCGTGACCGAGCAGACCGAGGACCAGGCCCCGATCCCCGCCGACAGGCTCGTTCCCGCCGACGCCCACGTGCTCGGGAACGCGGCCGCGCCGGTGACCGTCGTCGAGTTCGGCGACCTCGAGTGCCCGTACTGCGCCGCGGCCGCACCGGTGCTGCGACAGGTCGTCGAGTCGTCGGCCGGGCGCGTGCGCCTCGTCTTCCGCCACTTCCCCCTCTTCGAGATCCACCCGCACGCGCTCAGCGCGGCGCTCGCGGTCGAGGCCGCAGCGGCGCAGGGGCGCTTCTGGGAGATGCAGGCCGCGCTCTTCGAGCACCAGGACCAGCTCGGGGAGGCCGGCCTCGCCGACCGCGCCGAGGAGCTCGGCCTCGACGGCGCGTCCGTCGTCGGCGACGATGCGCAGCAGTACGCGGGCCCGGTCCAGCGCGACTATGCCGACGCCCTCGCCGTCGGCGTCCAGGGCACCCCGACCCTGTACGTCAACGGCGTCCGCTACCGCGGCCGCGTCACCCCGGAAGGCCTGCGCGCCGCGATCGACGCCGCCGCCCCGCCGAGGTAGAGCCTCAGTCGCGCGAGGTAGAGGCGTGGTCGCGCGAGGTAGAGCCGTGGTTCCTTGTCGGACGGTGCGTGGTC
>NZ_JBZGBY010000033.1:0-43891 GCF_059159975.1 Cellulosimicrobium sp. BMG9.22
CGACAGCGCGGACAGCCCGAGCACCGACGCCGCCCCGCCGCGGACCCGACCACGACAACGCACAAGCCAGCCCGAGCACCGACGCCGCCCCGCACGCGGACCCGGGCACGAACCACGGTTCTGCCTCGCGAGCGACACCTGGTCAGCGCGCGGTCGCCGGGCCTGCTCGGGCGGCGGCGGTCGCGCGGCCGAGGGAGACGCCGAGGACGGTGACGCCGGTTCGTCTCTCGACGTCGATGCGGACGACACCGGCGCCCTGCTCGTCGCACGTCGTGACGAGCACGTCGTTGCGTGCTGCGACCTCATGGGCGCGGGCGCACGCGTCCCAGCCATCCAGCGAGGCCGTGGCGGCGGCCAGGGCCGCGAGGTCGGCGCCGGTCTGGGCCTGGCCGCGCGCGGCCTGCGCGTGCGCGAGGGCGCCGAGACCGGCCGCGAGGACCAGGACGGTGGCGACCACGCCGAGCACGAGGACCGTCCCCGCGCCCCGCTCGAGGTCGCCGCGTGGTTCGCGGTGACGTTCGGTCACGGCTCGACCCAGGCGACTGCCTCGCCGCTCGCGCGCAGCGGCGTCGCGGACAACCACCCGCCGACGACCGGCGTCGTCACGCGGACCTCGACCCACGGGTCGCCGCGCACGACGCTCACGTCCGCACCGTCTCCGGCCACCCGACGGGCGGTCGCCCGCACGACGTCGTCAGCCTCGCCGATCGCGGCCGCGCGTGCGGCCGCCCTCGCCGCGTCGGCGGAGCGCATCTGGGCGCCCGCCGCCGCGGCGAGGGTGAGGACCGCGACGAGGACGAGGACGACCGCCGGCAGCGCGACCGCGAGCTCGGCCGTCACCGCACCGCGCTCCCGGTCGTCACGCCGCCGCCTCCTAGGCGCGCCGGGAGAGCGCCTCCGCCCCGACGGTTCCGCCGGACGGGTCGGCCGCTCTTCCGACGACCGGCGCGCGTCGCCGGGCTGCCCAGCCGACCCCTCGTCCCGTCGCACGGCTCAGCCCAGCGAGAGCGCGCTGCGCACGATGCCGAGCAGCAGCTCGCGCACCTCGCCGCTCCTGAGCACGGCGATAAGCAGCCCCGCGAAGCCGGCCGCGGCCACCGTCGCGATCGCGTACTCGGCCGTCGCGAGGCCCGCCTCCGCGTCCTGCCCCGTGCTCCTCCCCGTGAGGCGCGCGAGCGCGCGCCCTGCCTGTCTGGTCATGGTCGACCCCTTCCTTCGTGGCCCGCGGTCGCGGGCGTGCAAGGCCACTGTGGCGACGAACCGCGCAAGCCCGACGAGCGCTCCTGAGCATCGGTGGACGAGCTCACACAGGACGGGACTGTGGACGGCCAGGCTGGGCGGATCCGCTCGATCTGCGCCGTCTCCCGGCGATCCCCTGGCGGTCGGAGGTCGATCTCGTGCGGTCGCCCACGGTCTGCCCGTGCGGACCTCCCGGCCCCTCTGGCACAGTGAGCGGGACGGCCGCCACCGCCCGGTTCCGCGGTCGTGTCGATCCGGGCGGGTCTCGCGCGTCAACGAGGCAGGACCCCGTCGGGGTCCGCGCCCGGCACGGGCGCACGCACGACGTCTGGAGACGCCATGAGCACCGAGTACGTCATCCTCGTCCACGACGACGAGCGCGCCTGGGAGGCGCTCGCCGACGAACCGGCAGGTCACGCCGAGCGGCGCACCCAGTACATGCGACGGCACGACGAGTTCACGCGCCTGGCCGCGGCGGAGGGCCACACGATCACCGCGTCGGGCGAGCTGCGGAAGGCGGCCGACGCCCGGGTCGTGCGGCCCCGCGCACAGAACGCAGCGCTCGTGACCGACGGCCCGTACACCGAGCTCGCCGAGCAGGTGGGCGGGTACTACACCGTGACGACCGCCGACGTCGACGGCCTGGTCCGCGTCATCGAGGAGGCGTTCGCGGGCAGCCCGGAGGTCTTCGAGCTCCGCGGGACCGTCCCCGAGGACGAGCAGGGCGTTGCCGAACCCCTCGTGGTCGCCGGCACCGCCGCGCCCACCGGCACGACGACGGGGACGGCGTCGTGAGGTTCATGGTCCTCCTGCACGAGGACGAGCAGGTCTGGGAGCGCGCGACAGAGGTGGAGCGCGCGGAGTCCGTCCGCCGTCACGAGGCCTTCGCGACGGCGGTCCGCGAGCGTGGCGAGATCGTCTCCGGCGAGGCGCTGAGCACGGTGTCGGCCGCGACGACGGTCCGCCGCGACGGCGACTCGGTCCTCGTGACCGAGGGTCCGTTCGCCGAGACGGTGGAGCAGCTCGGCGGGTTCTACGTCGTCGACCTGCCGGACCTCGACGCGGCGATCGAGACCGTCGCGCTCCTACCCGCGTACACCGTGGAGATCCGGCCCGTCGTGGACCTGGACGGCCCGTGACGACGGCGTGCGCGTGACGACCGACGACGCGCTCACGGCGGCCTGGCGGGACCACTGGGCCCGCCTGCTCGCCGCGCTCGTCGCTCGGTACCGGCGCCCGGACCTCGCCGAGGACGCCCTCGCGGACGCGTTCGCTGCCGCAGCGCGCACGTGGCCGGTCGACGGCGTCCCCGCGAACCCCGCCGGCTGGCTGCGCACCGCGGCCGGCCGACGGGTCCTCGACCGCCTGCGCGCCGAGGCCGTCGCCTTGCGGAAGGAGCCGCTCATGGTCGTGGAGGAGCGCGCGCGGCCCGGCTCCGAGGAGCCGGGCGCAGACCTCGACGACGGCGCCCACGTGCCCGACGAGCGGCTGCGCCTCGTCTTCGCATGCTGCCACCCCGCACTCGCACCCGAGGCGCGTGCGGCGCTCACGCTGCGCTTCGTCGCGGGGCTGGGGGTGCCCGACATCGCCCGCCTCTTCCTCGTGCCCGAGGCCACGATGGCCGCGCGGCTCACGCGCGCGAAGAAGCGTCTCGCGGCGTCGGGCATCCCGTTCGCGGTGCCGGCGGCGGACCGGCTCGAGGAGCGGCTCGACGTCGTCGTCACCGTTCTCTACCTCACGTTCACGGCGGGGTACGCGCCCGGGACGGGGCCCGATCTCGTGCGGGTCGCCCTCGCGGGCGAGGCCATCCGGCTCGCCCGGCTGCTCGACGAGCTGCTCCCCGGTCGTCCCGCCGTGCGTGCCCTCCTGGCGCTGCTCGTGCTCCAGCACTCGCGACGCGATGCGCGCACGGGCCCGGACGGCGAGCTCGTGCTGCTCCCGGACCAGGACCGGACCCGCTGGCACCAGGACGAGATCGCCGTCGGGCTGGCGGTCCTCGCGTCCGTGCCCGACGACGTCGCCGGGCTCGCGCGCGAGCACCTCCTCCAGGCGCGGGTCGCCGCGCTGCACGCGACCGCTCCCACGCCGGAGCAGACCGACTGGGGCACGATCGCCGCGCTGTACGCCGAGCTCGAGGAGCAGACGGGATCGCCCGTCGTGCGGCTGGCTCGCGCCGTCGCCGTGGCCGAGGCGTCCGGACCCGACGCCGGGCTCGCGCTCCTCGACGGGCTCGACGCGGCCCTGCCGCACCACCACCGCCTGCCGGCCGTGCGCGGCGAGCTCCTCGCCCGGGCGGGACGCCGCGACGAGGCGCTCGCCGCGCTCGACCTCGCGGTGGAGCGGTGCGCCAACCGGGTCGAGCGGGCACACCTCCGGCGGCGGCGTGAGCTCCACGGCGCGAGCACCGGGGGATAGCGTCTTCGGCGCGGGCAGGCCCGCGAGCCGACGGACCTCGCCGGTGCCGCTCAGTCGGTGATCTCGACCGGCGCGAACGGAGGCTTCGCGCACCCGATGGTGGGGTCGAGGTCGCACGCGGTCAGGGCGCCCTGGAGTCTGAGCGACACCTCCGCCGCGCCCTCCGGCATCTCGTCGGGGACCCGGACCATGCCCTCGGCATCGCCGTCGCTGCTCGGGTCCAGAGACCCGAGGACCTCAGCGTAGCGGCCCTGCTCCGGGTCGTCGGCAGGTTCCAGGGACGTGATCCGGACCTCGTACCGCGCATTGGCGGGCATGCGCGGCTCGCGGTCCGCACCGTCGTCGCGTCCGGCGGTCTCGACCTGCAGCTCGTCGCCCGGAGCGATGGCCTGCGGTGTCACCACCGGATCCCCAGGCTGGCAGTACGCGGTTCGCGTGCCGGCGTCGGCACCGGCACAGCCCGACATCGCCGCCAGGACGATGCCCAGGACGGCTTCCCTCGCCACCCGGAGAGCGGGTCGTCGGCCCTGGGCGCTCACGTCGACGACCTCCGGTGGTGGCCTGCCGCGAGGTCGTAGGAGCCGTGCACCAGGTCGTCGACCAGCTGCTTCGTGACGCCGCGCCCCGGGCCGACGGAGATCCAGTGCACCTTGTCGAGGTAGTGCCCCGGCGTGATCGATTCGTGGTCGCGGCGTAGTGCGTCGCCGTGGTGGGGGTCGACCTTGACGGTGATGATCTGCAGGTCCGGATCGTCCTCGGTGACGATGAGGAAGACCTTGTCCCGCACCTTCCACACCTCCAGGCGCGGCGTGAACGGCCGACCACGGCTGACGTCCGCGAGCGACGCCGCGGCGTCTCGTGCGACCTGCTGCAGTGCGTCGCCCTGCATCTGTCCCTCCCCGGTCGAGGTCGTGGCTGCTCCGACACGGACGAAGGTACGCCGTCGACGTGCCCGATCACGGTGTGTTCGGGGCGCGCACCCGTGAGCGTGTCCACGGCTACCCACCACCGAGGAGGCCGGACCCGAGCGAGATGAGCACCGGCAGCAGCCCGACCAGGACGAACGCCGGGAGGTAGCACGCGCCCAGCGGGAGGACGAGGTGGACGGCGAGGCGGCCCGCAGCGGTCCTCGCGGCCGCCGTGCGGTCCTGGCGCAGCGTCTCGCCCGCCGCCCGGAGCGACGGCGCGGGCGCGGCGCCGTGCACCCACGCGGGCCGCAGCGCCCGCTGCACGACGACGACCCGGTCCGGGCAGCCCGACCACGCGGCGTCCCATGACGCCCCGAGGACGAGCGCGGCCCCGGCAGCGCGCAGCGACGCGCCGTCCGGCCCGCCGACGGCCGCGCCGACCGCGTCGAGCGCTCGCGGCACGGACGCACCCGCTCGGACCGCCGTGGCGAGGAGCTCGAGGACCACGCCGATCTCGATCCGGCCCTCGTCCGCGGGCCGCCGGGACGCACGCGACGACCCCGTCGTACCGCCCTCCGCCTGCCCGCCGTGCGGCGTCAGATCCGCGCCTACGGTCGTCGCCCTCCGCTCGACGACCGCGCGCGCGGCCCACCACGGCGACACGGCGACGAGGAGGCACGCCGCGACGACGAGCGTCGTCATCGGTCCTCCCCTACGGCACGCGCGCGCTCGACGAGCCGCGCGGACCACGTGCGTCCCGCCAGCAGCAGGAGGACGCCGAGGAGAACGCCGACCGAGCCGAGACCGCCGTCGGTCGCCGTACCGAGCGGGTCCGCCCCGAGCACGTAGCCGAGCAGCACGCCCACGATCGGCAGCCACAGCAGGACGCGGGCGGTCGCGCGCGGGCCGGCGAGCGCCGCCTCCCGTTCCGCGCGGGCCTCGGCGTCGGCGGCGACCGAGGCCGCGACCTCCTCGAGCACGGTCGCGAGCGGCGCGCCCACCTCCACGGCGAGGCGGCACGCCGCGACGAGAGCGCGCGCGGTCGGGAGGCCGCCGACGTGCGGAGCGAGGTCCGTCGCCCGCGGCACGCCGGACGGATCGACCCGGACCCCGACGGCGCGCGTCCACGCTGTCCCCGGGGCGGCACCGGCGCGCAGCAGCGCCCCGACCTGGGTCACGACGACCCGGACGAGCTCGGGCGACGTCGCGGTCCGCCGTCGTGCGCTCGGCGCGGCCGCACCAGTGCGCGCTGCGGCACCGGGCCCTGCCACCGACCGCGCGCTGCGCCCGCCGCGCGCGAGCACGCACCACAACGCCGTCCCGACGAGCACGCCCACGACGGCCGTCACACCGACCCCCGGCCCACGACGTCCACCCGCCTCACGACGGCCACCGACGCACGACCTCGGCCCACGCCGGACCGTGCACCGGCCCGCCCTCGCCGTCCCAGGACCCGGCGACGTCGACGCGCAGCGCGTCGCGCTCGTCCAGCCGTACGACGCCGACCTGCGAGAGCACCCTCCGGGTCCCACCCGCCGTGCGCACCCGCCGCAGGTGCAGGACCACGTCGAGCCCGCCGACGGCCTGGGCGGCGAGCGCGGCACGGTCCATGCCCGCGAGCGCGGCGAGCGCCTCGAGGCGTGCCGGGACCACCTCGACGTCGTTCGCGTGGATGGTCGCGAGGCCGCCCTCGTGGCCGGTGTTGAGCGCCATGAGGACCTCGCGCACCTCGGCCCCGCGGCACTCGCCGAGCACGATGCGGTCGGGCCGCATGCGCAGCGCGGCGCGCACGAGGTCGGCGAGGTCGACGCCGCCCGCGCCCTCGACGTTGGGCCGGCGCGCGGTGAGCGGCACGACGTGCGGGTGGTCGGGGTCCAGCTCGCGGGCCTCCTCGACGCACACGATCCGCTCGTCGGGCGGGACGAGCGCGAGCAGCGCGGCGAGGAGCGTCGTCTTGCCCGTGCCGGTGCCGCCGGAGACGAGCACGCTCGCGCGCCGCGCGACGAGGGCGCGCAGCGTCGGCTCCCAGGCGGGCGGGACGGTCCCGCTCGCGACGAGGTCGCTCAGGCCGAACGTGCGGGTCCGCAGGACGCGCAGCGAGATCACGGCGCCCGCCGCGCACACCGGCGCGACGACGGCGTGGAGCCGCGTCCCGTCGGGCAGGCGCGCATCCACGACGGGCGAGGCGTCGTCGAGGCGCTGACCACCCGCGGCGGCGAGGCGCACCGCGAGCGCACGGACGTCGTCGGGCCCGCCGAGCGGCACGTCGACCTTCTGCAGGCCGTGCCCGCGGTCGACCCACACGTCGTGCGGCCCGTTGACGAGCACGTCGGTGACGCCCGGCTCGTCGAGGAACTGCTGCAGCGCGCCCGCGCCGTAGAGCTCGGCGCGCGCCGTGCGGGTCAGCTCGCGCAACGCGGTCGTACCGAGCACGCGGCCCGACGCGCGAAGCGCCGCGGCGACCGCGGCGTCGTCGGGCGGAGCACCGCTCCCGTCGCTCCCGCGCCCGTCCCCACCGGGCCCCGCCCGCACGAGACGGTCCCGCACGCCGTCGAGCAGCGCACCCGGCGTGGCGCCCGCCCGCGTGCTCACGGCGCACCACCGACGTACCGCGCGGCGAGCGCGCGCCCTGCCCGCTCGACCGGGCCGCGCGCCGCGCAGGGGCCGGCGCCCCGCTCGATCGCTCCCGCGAGCCCCCGGTCCCAGCGCACGGTCGCCGCGACGTCGAGCCCGACGGCGTCGGCCACCTCCGCGCCGGACAGCCGTCCGGGCGCGGGTCGGCGCACGACGAGCGCCGCCGGGACGTCCAGCCGGTCCCGGACGGCCGCCACCCCGGCCACGGCGAGGACGTCGAGCGGAGTCACGACGAGCACCTCGTCGCACGCCTCGAGCACGCCGTGCGTGCTCGAGCCCGACGTGAGCGCGGTGCGATCGACGTCGAGCACGAGGACGCCGGAGCGCGCCGCCGTGACCTCGGCGAGGGCGGCGACCACGTCCGCGAGCGCGGCCGGCTCCGGGCCGCTGCCGCGCTCCGTGCTCACGACCGGCACGGCGCTCCAGCGCGGCAGGCGGGCCAGCAGCTCGTCACCGTCGAGGCGGCCGCGCGCGTCGGTGAGGTCGGGCCAGCGCACGCCGGGCTCCTCCTCGACGCCGAGCAGGACGTCGAGCCCGCCGCTCACGAGGGCGAGGTCGACGAGGCACGTCGGGACCCGCCGTCGGGCCGCACCGCGCGCGAGCGCCGCCGCGACGACGCTCGCTCCGGCGCCGCCCCGTGCGCCGACCACCCCCACGACCGCCCCGCCCACGCGCCCTCCCTCGTCCGGATCCCGTGGCGCCACCCTGGACGGCGAGCGGGCGCCCTCGCCACGCGCGGCAGGGCGGCTGTGGACACGAGCGTCGGCGAGCGCACCTGTGGACGGCCACGATCCGCGGCTAGGCTCGCGACCGTGACCCCGCACCCGGACCCGACGTCCGCGCCGGAGCCCCGGCCCGGCCGGGTCGCCGCGTTCTTCGACCTCGACAAGACGATCATCGCGACGTCGTCCGCCGCGGCGTTCTCCCGCCCCTTTTTCGCGGGCGGGCTCATCAACCGCACCGACGTGCTGCGTAGCGCGTACGCGCACTTCCTCTTCATGGTGGGCGGCGCGGACGCCGACCAGACGGAGCGCATGCGCGCGCACCTGTCGAGCCTCGTCACCGGTTGGGACGTCGCCACGGTGTCGCGCATCGTCGCGGAGACCCTGCACGAGCACATCGACCCCGTCGTGTACGCCGAGGCGGTCGAGCTCATCGAGTCGCACCACGAGCACGGGCACGACGTGGTCGTCGTCTCGGCCTCGGGGAGCGAGGTCGTCGAGCCCATCGCCGCGGTGCTCGGCGCGGACCACGCGATCTCCTCGCGCATGGCCGTCGAGGACGGCCGGTACACGGGTGGGATCGACTTCTACGCCTACGGCGAGAACAAGGCCGCCGCGATCCGCGAGCTCGCGGCACGCGAGGGCTACGACCTCGAGGCCAGCTACGCCTACTCCGACTCGGTCACGGACGCCCCGATGCTCGCCGCCGTCGGGCACGCGTTCGTCGTCAACCCCGACCGCGGGTTGCGGCGCCTGGCCGCCGAGCACGGCTGGGGCGGCCTGACCTTCACCAAGCCCGTCGCCCTGCGCTCGCACCTGGCCGGGTCGACGCCGGCCCTCGCCGCCACCGGCGTCGTCGCCGTCGGGCTCGTGGTGTGGCTGGTGTGGCGAGGACTACGGCGACGTCGGTTCGAACAGCCGTAGAACACGGTGTGCACGTCCCGCCGAACGCTTGCGCTCCGGGGCTGCGGGGGCTGTCATGGAAGGACAACAGCACGACGGCGGTACCCACGCGCAGGACAGTCCACCGAAGGACTCGCTGACCGGGCGGACCAGGCCACGACGGCCCCCGAACCGTTGCAGCGACTTGGAGCGAGCGCGCCTGCTAGCCGCCACCCGCTGGCGACCACGGCGCCCGAGAGGGCGCCGTCGTCGTGCCCCGGAGTTCGCGGGCGGGCGCGCGGCCTTCGACCACGCCACGGCTCGGGCTCTCTCCGTCAGCGCACGGGACCGTCACCTGTGGGGGCCGGAGGATCCAGGCGAAGCGCCTCGAGCAGATCCTCCGCGAGTATTGACGCCGCGAGCGCCACGGTGATCGGATCCCCGACGCCTTCTTCTGCCCTTCCCGCCATGACGGCCCCGGGTGCCTCGGGCCCTGTCGCGAAGAGACGCTCGAGATGCGCGATCGCCTCGACCGTGACGTCGCGGCGCAGCTCGTCGCCGAGCAGGACCGCCATCCGACGTACGAGCTCGCTCGTCTCGGTCCCTCGGAGAATCCGATAGATGTCGTGCGCATCCTTGTCCACAAGCCGCTTCGGATCCAGGCTTCGCTCGTGGATCTTGTGCAGCTTGGCGACCAGCAGTGCGCTCGGCCCCGCAACTCGCACCCTCCGACGACGAGCGTCGGACGAGTCGAGCGCGGCGACGTCGATCACGTCGTTGTCCACGACGGCCGCTTCCAGCCCTCTGGCTCGTCGAACAGCCCGCTTGTCGTGCGGCGGGATTCTCGCGCCACGAGCGTTCTTTCCACCCGACCCGGCCAGCGCCTCGGGGATCATCAGGTCCACGGGCAGCCCGTCGGGGCTCAACCACGCACCCGGCTGTCTCGAGATCGGGTCGAGTCGAAATCCTGCCGCAGTCATCGCGTCCTCGAGCAGCGGCTCGTCCTCGAGGAGGCGACGGTCGACGGCCACGTCGCTGTCCTTGGTGGATTCCGCGAGGGCTACAGGGGCACCCGCGACCCGCAGATAGACGGCCTGCGCCCCGATGACCACGATCGCTTCCTGGTGCTCGGACAGAGCATCGACGGCGTCGATCAGCGCCGCGCGCGACCGTACGAGCAGATCTCTACTTCCGGCGCCAGGCATCTTCGTTGCGTTCCATCCACGTCAAGAGCTCCTCGGCCTCGGAAGGGCTTCTCCCGGGCCCTGACATCAGATCGACAGCGACCTGAGCGGGCGCCGCGACGACAACCCCACGTTTGGTCGTGCTTGTACGACGGAACGGAGCATCCGTCTCAGGGACAGCGAGCAGGACGTTCACGCCCGCCTCGGTCGGCCGCAGCCCCAGATCGCGAGCCGCGCCCTCCACGTCGGCGACGTACACCATCACCGATCGGGCAGGAGCGTACGGTGCCCACACCTCTGCGGCCACGGAGCCGGTCACTGCGTACGGCGTGTTCGAGGACTGCAGTCGCAGGAGGACGTTCTCCACGCCCCGGGGCGCGATCCACCGCGACATCCTGTTGCTCCTCACGAATCCGTAGTCGTCTGCCCAACGGCGAAGGAGCGGCATCCAGTCCAGGACCTGGAACGGGCCGCCCTGCGTTCTCTCTACGAGTCCCTCCTGCTCGAGGAACTCGACGACGCGGTACGTCGCCCCCGTCGATGCGCCCGACTCCCGCACGAGCTCACGAACGGTCCAGGAGCGATCGACGTCCAGCAGGGCGCGCACCACTCGGGTTGCTGGCGCTCCCTTGAGCGTTCCGCGTGGCCTTCCCGGTCCTCTCCACGGGTCCGAGTCCGCCCCCTTGTCCGCGACGTAGAGCCCTGGCTTGGAGAGCTCGAGACGTACGTTTCCCGTCACGTCGGCGAACGCGACACCCGCATCGGCCAACCGCTGGCGCACGGGCGGAGACAGGTAGCGCGCGGCGACGAGAAGTGCCGATGCGCCCGCTTCCTGGGCAGCGGAGCGAAGCCGCTCGGTCAGCAACGGAACGTCCCGGCCCTGGACCGCTCGCTTCACCTCCACGACGACCGTCGCCGACCGACCTTCGGGATCGACGATCTCGAGGACTGCGTCGATGTCCCGACCGTCGCTCCTCCCGCGCACGGTGTCGTGCGACATGGCCCAGGTGGTCGGCAGTCGCGCCTTGAGCATCTCGAGGCAGACTCTCAGGACGTCTGCCTCAGACTGGAGCTCGGCTGTCTCCACGGTGACCTCCCGTTCTGGAAATACACTATCTCCGCTGCCTGCGGAAAGCAACATTTTCCCGAACATCACCCGATCCTGGGCAGGTGCTCCCGCTCGCATGCTCGCACGCAGGCAAGGCCCGATACTGGGGCCCATGACGTCAGCGCCGAGTGTCTCCTCCTCCATCACCGTCCGCCTCCAGGTCGAGGCGCGCCCCACCGCCGTGAGCGAGCTGACGACGGCGATCGAGCACACCGGCGGCATCGTCTCGGCGCTCGACGTCACGGCGTCGGGCCACGAGCGCATCACGGTCGACGTCACGGTCGCGACGCGCGGCGAGGAGCACGCCGGCCAGATCGTCGAGGCGCTGCGCGCCCTGCTCGGCGTGGTCGTCGAGCGGGTCTCGGACCGCACGTTCCTGCTGCACCTGGGCGGCAAGCTGAAGATCGAGTCGAAGGTACCGATCCGCAACCGCGACGACCTGTCGATGATCTACACGCCCGGCGTCGCGCGCGTGTGCGAGGCCATCGCCGCGAACCCCGACGACGCCCGGCGCCTCACGATCAAGCGCAACACGATCGCGGTGGTCACCGACGGGTCGGCCGTGCTCGGCCTCGGCGACATCGGCCCGCTCGCGTCGCTCCCGGTCATGGAGGGCAAGGCCGCGCTGTTCAAGCGCTTCGCGGACATCGACGCGTTCCCCATCGCGCTCGACACGACCGACGTCGACGAGATCGTCCGCACGGTCAAGGCCATCGCGCCCGTGTTCGCCGGCATCAACCTCGAGGACATCTCGGCGCCGCGCTGCTTCGAGATCGAGGCGCGCCTGCGAGCCGAGCTCGACATCCCCGTGTTCCACGACGACCAGCACGGCACCGCGATCGTCGCGCTCGCCGCGCTGACGAACGCGCTCAAGGTCGTCGGCAAGGAGCTGCCGGACGTGCGCATCGTGCTGTCCGGAGCGGGCGCGGCGGGCACCGCGGTGCTCAAGCTCCTGCTCTCCGCAGGCGCGCACGACGTCGTGGTCGCGGACGTCGAGGGCGTCGTGCACCCGGAGCGCCCGGGTCTGTCGCCGTCCCTCGCGTGGACGGCCGTCAACACGAACCCGCGGCGCGTCACCGGGACGCTGCGCGACGCCGTCGTGGACGCCGACGTGTTCATCGGCGTGTCCGCGCCCGACGTCATCACGGGCGACGACGTCGCGCGCATGGCACCCGGTGCGATCGTCTTCGCGATGGCGAACCCGCGGCCCGAGGTCGACCCCGTCGAGGCGGCGAAGCATGCGGCGATCGTCGGCACCGGGCGGTCCGACTTCGCGAACCAGATCAACAACGTCCTCGCGTTCCCCGGCGTGTTCCGCGGTCTGCTCGACGCGCAGTCGCACCGCATCACCGACGGGATGCTGCTCGCCGCGGCGCGCGCGCTCGCGTCCGCGATCCACGAGGACCAGCTCAACCCGACCTACATCATCCCGAGCGTCTTCAACCCCGAGGTGACGACGCTCGTCGCCGCCGCGGTCGAGCGCGCCGCGCGCGAGGCGGACGCCGCCGAGCCCGCCGCGCTGACGGGCGGCCTGCCGCGCGTCGCGACCGCCTCCCCGACGACCGCCACCCCGGAGGCCTGAGGTGCAGCGCGTCACGACCCGCAACGCGGCGTTCCAGCAGTGGGAGGCGCTGCTCACCAACCGCACCAAGCGGCACCGCGCGGGCGAGATGGTCGTGCAGGGCGTCCGTCCGATCACGGTCGCCGTCGAGTCCGGGTGGACCGTGCGGACGTGGCTCGTCGACGCCGACCGGTCGCTGTCGACGTGGGCGCACGCGATGCTCGACCGCGTGCGGGCGAAGCAGTTCGCGGTGTCGACCGACCTCCTGCGCGAGCTCGGTGGCAAGGAGGACGACGCGCCCGAGCTGCTCGCCGTCGTCGCGACCCCGGCCGACGACCTGGACCGGATCCCGGTCGGGGACGACTTCCTCGGGGTCGTGCTCGACCGGCCCACGAGCCCCGGCAACGTGGGGACGGTCGCGCGCTCGCTCGACGCGTTCGGCGGTACGGGACTCGTGGTCGCCGGGCACGCGGCCGACCCGTACGACCCGCGCGCCGTGCGTGCGAGCACCGGCTCGATCTTCTCCGTGCCGACGGTCCGCGTCCCGTCAGGGCGCGAGGTGCTCGACTGGGTCGCGGCGCAGCGCGACGCGGGTCGCCCGCTCACGATCCTCGGCACGGACGAGCACGGTGACGTCGAGCTCGCCGACCACGACCTCACCGGCCCGACGCTCGTCCTCACCGGCAACGAGACGACCGGGCTGAGCACGGGCTGGCGCGAGGCGTGCGACGTCATGGTGAGCATCCCGATGTCCGGGTCGGCGAGCTCGCTCAACGCCGCGAGCGCGACGACGGTCGTGCTCTACGAGGCCGTGCGCCAACGCCGCCGGCGCTGACGGACGGGCGCGCCGTCGCCTCCCCTCGGCCGGCGGTCCGCTTTTGTGAGCGGCCCCGCCGAACCGCGGACTAAGGTGACGGCGGTCACCCGGGCGGGTCTACACTCGCCACGTCGGGGCCCCGGTCGTGGGGCCGAGCGCCCCGTCGTACGGTCGAACCGTCACGTCGCCCCGGGTGATGGCATCGGTTCGGCGGGACCGCACCAGAGTCGATGCGCACCGGAGGTCAGCGTGCCAGAGAACGAGTCCACCACAGCGGCGGCGGGCGCCAGCCCGAGCCTGGAGAACCTCCTCCACGAGACCCGGAGCTTCCCGCCGAGCCCGGAGTTCGCCGCGCAGGCGAACGCGAGGCCAGGCCTCTACGAGGAGGCGCAGGCCGACCGGCTCGCGTTCTGGGCCCGGCAGGCGAACGACCTCGTCTCGTGGCGCACGCCCTTCACCGAGACGCTCGACTGGTCTCAGGCGCCCGTCGCCCGCTGGTTCGCCGACGGCACGCTCAATGCCGCCTACAACGCCGTCGACCGTCACGTCGAGGCGGGGCTCGGCGACCGGGTCGCCCTCCACTTCGAGGGCGAGCCGGGCGACACGCGCACGGTGACGTACGCGGAGCTGCAGCGCGAGGTGTCGCGCGCGGCGAACGCGCTCGCCGCGCTGGGCGTCGAGACGGGCGACCGCGTCGTCGTCTACCTGCCGATGGTCGTCGAGGCCGTCGTCGCGATGCTCGCGTGCGCACGGATCGGCGCCCCGCACTCGGTCGTGTTCGGCGGGTTCTCCGCGGACGCGCTGCGCAGCCGCATCGCCGACGCGGGGGCGAAGCTCGTCATCACCGCCGACGGCGGCTACCGCCGCGGGTCCGCGTCGGCGCTCAAGCCCGCGGTCGACGAGGCGATCGGCCCCAAGGAGGGCGCCGACCCCACGACCGTCGAGCACGTGCTCGTCGTGCGGCGCACGGGCCAGGACACGGCCTGGACCGAGGGCCGCGACGTGTGGTGGCACGACGCGCTCGAGTCCGCCGACACGACGCACACGCCCGTGTGGGTCGACGCCGAGCACCCGCTGTTCATCCTCTACACCTCCGGCACGACGGGGAAGCCGAAGGGCATCCTCCACACGACGGGCGGGTACCTCACGCAGACCGCGTACACGCACCGCAACGTCTTCGACCTCAAGGCCGAGAGCGACGTCTACTGGTGCACGGCCGACGTCGGCTGGGTCACGGGGCACTCGTACGTCGTCTACGGACCGCTGCTCAACGGCGCGACGCAGGTGATCTACGAGGGCACGCCCGACACGCCGCACCAGGGCCGCTGGTGGGAGCTCGTCGAGAAGTACAAGGTCTCGATCCTCTACACCGCGCCGACCGCGATCCGCGCGTGCATGAAGTGGGGCGAGGAGATCCCCGCGAAGTTCGACCTGTCTTCGCTGCGCGTGCTCGGCTCGGTGGGCGAGCCCATCAACCCCGAGGCGTGGATGTGGTACCGCCGCGTCATCGGCGGCGACCGGACGCCGATCGTCGACACGTGGTGGCAGACGGAGACGGGCGCGATCATGATCTCCCCGCTCCCCGGCGTCACGGCGGCCAAGCCGGGCTCCGCCCAGGTGCCGCTGCCGGGCATCGTCGCGGACGTCGTCGACGACGAGGCGCACTCCGTGCCGAACGGTGGCGGCGGGTACCTCGTGCTGACGGAGCCGTGGCCGTCGATGCTGCGCGGCATCTGGGGCGACCTCGAGCGGTTCAAGGACACGTACTGGTCGCGCTTCCCCGGGATCTACTTCGCGGGCGACGGCGCCAAGAAGGACGACGACGGCGACATCTGGCTGCTGGGGCGCGTCGACGACGTCATGAACGTCTCGGGCCACCGGCTGTCGACGACGGAGATCGAGTCCGCGCTCGTGTCGCACGAGATCGTCGCGGAGGCCGCCGTCGTCGGGGCGAACGACGACCTCACGGGCCAGGCCGTCGTCGCGTTCGTCATCCTGCGCGGCGAGCACGCGGGCCGGGCCTCGGACGCCGACGGCGCCGCCGCCGTGCAGACCGACCTGCGCAACCACGTGGCGAAGGAGATCGGCCCGATCGCCAAGCCGAAGCGGATCCTCGTCGTGGCGGAGCTGCCCAAGACCCGGTCGGGCAAGATCATGCGGCGCCTGCTGCGCGACGTCGCGGAGAACCGCACGGTCGGCGACGCGACGACCCTCGCGGACTCGTCCGTCATGGAGCTCATCTCGGCCGGCCTGCAGCAGCCGTCGTCCTCGGAGGACTGACCGGCCCACCGGCGACCACGGGGTTGGTGTCGTCATCCGCGCGATGACGACACCAACCCCGTTCTCGTGCGGACGCAGGCTCGTGCTCGGCGGTCGATATGCCCGTGCTCGGTGCGCCGTGGACGGCGTAGCGTCGAGAGGTGCCACCTGTTCCCGAGGCCGACGGCCGCACCCTCCTGGTCGAGCAGCTCGACCTGCGCAGCGACTGCGCGCGCTGCACGGGCTTGTGCTGCGTCGGCCTGCACCTCGTGCGCTCGGCCGACTTCGCGATCGACAAGCCCGCGGGGACCCCGTGCCCGAACCTGCGCGACGACTTCGGCTGCGGCATCCACTCCCGCCTGCCCGAGCGCGGCTTCCCCGGGTGCGTCGCGTACGACTGCCTCGGCGCCGGGCAGCGCGTCACGGCCGCCGTCCGGTCCGCGCACGACGGCGCGACATGGCGCGACGACCCCGCCGCGGCCCGCGACGCGTTCGCCGCGCTGCCGATCGTGACACAGCTCCACGAGCTGCTCTGGTACCTCGCGGAGGTGCTGTCGCTGGCCGCCGCGGCTCGCGTGCACGACGACGCCCGTCGGGCCCTCGACCGGACCGCGCCCTTCGCGGACCTCGCCCCGGCGGACCTGCTCGCGCTCGACGTCGGCGCGGTCCGCCGGGACGTCGGGCCGCTGATCGACCGCGCGAGCGTCCTCGTGCGCACCGCCGGCCGGGACGCCCAGGCACGCCTTCGCGTCGGGAACACCTCTGCCCCGGCGACGTCCGACGTGGGGGACTCCTCCGCCCCGGCGACGTCCGACGTGGGGGACTCCTCCGCCCCGGCGACGTCCGACGTGGGGGACTCCTCCGCCCGGGCGACGTCCGCCGTCGGCCGCCGCGTGCCCGGGCCCGCGATGCGGCGTCGGTTGCGCCCGGGCGCGGACCTCGTCGGGGTGGACCTGCGCGGCCTGGACCTCACCGGATTCGACCTGCGCGGCGCGCTGCTCCTCGGTGCGGACCTGCGCGGTGCGGCGCTCGCCGCCGTCGACCTCCTCGGTGCCGACCTGCGTGGCGCGGACGCCCGCGGTGCCGACCTCTCGTCCGCGCTGTTCCTCACCCCGGCCCAGGTCGGTGCCGCACGCACCGACGCGACGACCCGGCTCCCGCGCTGGGCGGATCACTGACGGAGGGTCGCCGAGGGATCACCCACGGTTCGGCACCGGCTGCACCGTTCGGCAACCGGAGGTGCCGACCTCTCCCCTCGCGTGCCGATCAGCGCACGAGATGCCGACCGGTCACCGCCCGACCTCGAGCCGCGCGGCGCGTGCCAGCGGGAGCGCCGCGACCGCGCACACGACGACGAGCACCGCCGCGCCCCACGCGAGCGCGCCGTACGACGAGAACCCGATGATCGCGCCGGCGAGGATGCCACCGACCGCGCCACCGCCGTTCATCGACAGGTCGGAGAGCCCCTGCACGGACGTGCGCGACGCCGCCGGGGTCGCGTCGACCAGGAGCGCCGACCCGGCGACGAGCCCGCAGGACCACCCCAGCCCGAGCAGCACGAGACCGACCGTGAGGCGTGCCGAGTCCTCGCCCGGCGCACCGGCCACGACGACCGCCGCCGCCAGCAGCAGCGCGAGCCCGAGGAACAGCACGCGCGCGTGCCCCACGCGGTCGGCGAGCCAGCCGACCACCGGGCTCAGCGCGTACATGCCGGCGATGTGCGCGCTGATGACGAGTCCCACGACCTGGAGCGTGGCGCCGCCGTGGTTCATGTGCACGGGCGTCATCGACATGAGCCCGACCATCACGAGGTGGCTCAGGACGATCGCGCCGAGCGCGAGCCGCGCCGTCGGGCTGGCCGACACGACCGCCCAGCCGGAGCGCAGCCCCGCGGACCACCGCGCACCGGTGGGCGCCTCCCCGCCGGGGCGTCCGTCCCGCGCGCCGGCCGACTCCTGCAGCACCCGGGACGCTACGAGCGGGTCGGGCCGCAGCCACACGGCGACCACCGTCGCCGCGAGCGCGAACGCCACGGCGGCGAGCACGAAGGGCGCCGCGCTGGGCGGCGCCGCACCGTGGCCCGCGTGCTGGTCGGCGCCGAGGCGCAGCGCCGACCCGGCCGCGCGGTCGGCGACCCCGGCGAGCGTCGGACCGACGACGGACCCGACCGTCGTCGCCCAGACGACGACGGACAGGTCGCGCGCCCGGCGGTCGGGGGCCGCGAGGTCCGTCGCGGCGAACCGCGCGGCGAGACCGGCGGCGGCGCCCGAGCCGAACAGCAGCATCGCGACGACGAGCAGGGGCCAGGATCCCGCGAGGACCGCGACGGTCGCGAGCGCCGCGCCCGCCGTCGCGACGCCGAAGCCGAGGAGCAGCGAGGGCCGCCGGCCGCGGCTCCCCGCGACGTGCGCGAGGGGCAGCGCGACCAGCGCCGCACCGACGACGCCGGCAGTCGCCGTGAGCCCGGCGATCGCGTCCGAGCCGGAGAGCGCCGAAGCGATCAACGGCGCGACGGCGATGCCGCTGGCCACCCCCACACCCGCGACCACCTGCGTCGCGGAGAGCGTCGTGAGCGTGCGGCGCTGCGTGGGCAGCGGGGCGTGTAGGGGCAGTGCGGCGAGACTCTCGCTGCCGAGCTCGGGGCGGGGTTCGGTGCTCACCCTCGAACGCTAGGCGGTCCGCGCACCCGCTGGCGAGGGGCGACAGCGCCACGCGACGTCGTCTTCCTGCCACCGGACGCTCGCTCCGGCGCCCGGAGCCGCGGCGCGCCGATCGCGGCGCCGGGGGCAAGATGGACCGGTGGAGACCGCGATCCTCTGGCACACCGGGCCGCTCATCGACGACGTCGAGATCGCGCAGGTCCACGACCTCGCCGTGGTGGCCGAGCGCGAGGACGGCGTCGCCCCGCTGTCCGAGCAGCCGCTGCTCAACCTGCGCGAGGCGCCGGACGACGTCGTGCACCTGCTCACGTGGCGCGGCGGCGAGCTCGCCGGGTACGCACAGGTGGACAAGCGCGGCGAGGCGCCGAGCGCCGAGCTCGTCGTCCGCCCGACGCACCGGCGCCACGGCCTGGGCTTCCACCTGCTGGGCAGCGCCGCCGACCGCGCGGCCGAGCCGACCCCGTCCGCCGCCGAGGCTCCCGACGCGTCCCACGTCGGCGGGACCGCCGAGCACGAGGGCGTCCCCGTCGGCCCCCGCGCGCCCCTGCGCGTGTGGGCCCACGGCGACCTTCCCCCGGCGCGAGCGCTCGCGGCACGAGCGGGCTACGTCGCCGTGCGCGAGCTGCTCGTGCTCGAGCGCCGGCTCGGTACGCCGGCCGAGCACCCGCAGCCCGCCGTCCCGGACGGCCTGCGGCTGCGCGCGTTCGTCCCCGGGCCCGACGACGACGCGTGGGTCCGGGCGAACGCGCTCGCCTTCGCGCACCACCCGGAGCAGGGCGGCCTGACCGTCGCCGACCTGCGCGCCCGGACGCGCGAGGACTGGTTCGACCCTGCCGGGCTGCTCCTGCTCGAGCGCGACCCGGCGTCCGGGAGCGCGGCGCCCGAGCCGGTGGGCTTCGTGTGGACCAAGGTGCCGACGGGCCAGGCAGACGGCGCGCGCGAGGGCGAGATCTACGTCGTCGGCGTGGTGCCCGCCGCCCAGGGCGAGGGCCTGGGCCGGCTGCTCACCGCCGTCGGGCTCGCCCACCTCGCGGCGCGCGGCGTGAGCACCGCGGTGCTGTACGTGGACGGGGACAACGTGCCGGCGGTGCGCACGTACGAGCGCGCCGGCTTCACGCGCCGGGCGGTCCACGTCCAGTACGCGCGCCAGGCCGCGGACGACGCGTGAGGGTGCCGGGACGCCCGGTCCGGTCGGTGACCCGAGTCACGCGCCGTTCACCAACTGGTGCCACCATGAACCCATGACCGAGACGTCCACCCAGCGCACGCTCGACTCCGACCTGGCCGCGCACATCGCGGAGCACATCGCGGAGGAGCCCGAGATCGAGCCCCTGGATGCGGGGCTCGACCTCGAGCCGCTGCCCGACGACCGGTTCGCCGACCGCGAGCTGAGCTGGCTCGCGTTCAACCAGCGCGTGCTCGAGCTCGCCGAGGACCCCCGCCAGCCGTTGCTCGAGCGCGTGCGGTTCCTCGCGATCTTCGCGTCGAACCTGGACGAGTTCTTCATGGTGCGGGTCGCCGGCCTGAAGCGCCGCATGGCCACCGGCATCGCGGTCACGGCGGCCTCGGGGCTGTCCCCGCGCCAGGTCCTCGACGCGATCAGCGACCGGGCGCACGACCTCATGACCCGCCACGCGACGGTGTTCAGCGACGACGTCCAGCCCGCGCTCGCCGCCGAGGGCATCACGCTCGTGCACTGGGACGAGCTCGAGACGCGCGAGCAGGAGCGCCTGCACAAGTACTTCCGCAAGCAGATCTTCCCCGTCCTGACGCCGCTCGCGGTCGACCCCGCGCACCCGTTCCCCTACATCTCCGGGCTGTCGCTCAACCTCGCGGTCGTCGTCGCGAACCCGGCGACGGGCAAGGAGCACTTCGCGCGCGTCAAGGTGCCGCCGCTGCTGCCGCGCTTCATCGCCGTCGACGCCCGCGGGCGCCCGAGCGCCCCGACGACCCGGACCGCCGCCCCGGACAAGGGACCGACGTCGTTCGTGCCGATCGAGGAGGTCATCGCCCACCACCTCGACGCACTGTTCCCCGGCATGGACGTCCTCGAGCACCACACGTTCCGCGTGACGCGCAACGAGGACGTCGAGGTCGAGGAGGACGACGCCGAGAACCTCCTCCAGGCCATGGAGAAGGAGCTGCTGCGCCGTCGCTTCGGGCCGCCCGTGCGGCTCGAGCTCACGCACGGCATCAGCGACCGCATCCGCGCCCTGCTCGTGCGCGAGCTCGGTGTCGTGGAGGAGGAGGTCTACGAGCTGCCCGAGCCGCTCGACCTGACGGGCCTCAACCTGCTCGCCGACCTCGACCGCGCCGACCTGCACTTCCCGCCGTTCGTGCCGACGACGCACCGCCTCCTCGCCGAGGTCGAGAGCTCGTCGCCGACCGACGTGTTCGCCGCCATCCGCGCCCGCGACGTCCTGCTGCACCACCCCTACGACTCGTTCTCGACGTCCGTCCAGACGTTCCTCGAGCAGGCCGCGGCGGACCCCAAGGTGCTCGCCATCAAGCAGACGCTGTACCGGACGTCGGGCGACTCGCCGATCGTCGACGCGCTGATCGACGCCGCGGAGGCGGGCAAGCAGGTGCTCGCCCTCGTCGAGATCAAGGCGCGGTTCGACGAGGAGGCCAACATCTCGTGGGCGCGCAAGCTCGAGCAGGCGGGTGTGCACGTCGTGTACGGCATCGTGGGGCTCAAGACCCACTGCAAGCTCTCGCTCGTCGTGCGCCAGGAGTCGGACGGGCTGCGCCGCTACTGCCACGTCGGCACCGGGAACTACCACCCGAAGACCGCGCGCCTGTACACCGACCACGGGCTCCTCACCTGCGACCCCGACATGGGGCAGGATCTCACGCGGCTGTTCAACCAGCTCTCCGGCTACGCGCCGCAGTCCCGCTTCCACCGCCTCCTCGTCGCGCCGCGCACCGTGCGCACGGGGCTCCTCGAGCGCATCGACCGCGAGGCCGCCGCCGCCCGCGCCGGGCACGAGGCGTGGGTGAGGATCAAGGTCAACTCCGTCGTCGACGAGACGACGCTCGACGCGCTCTACCGCGCGTCGCAGGCGGGCGTGCAGGTCGACCTCGTGGTGCGCGGCATCTGCTCCGTCCGCCCGGGTGTGCCCGGCCTGAGCGAGAACATCCGGGTGCGCTCGATCCTCGGCCGGTTCCTCGAGCACTCGCGCATCTTCGCGTTCGCGAACTCGGCGGGGCCCGCCATCGGCGAGGGCCCGGAGAGCGGGCCCGAGGTGTTCATCGGGTCGGCCGACCTCATGCACCGCAACCTCGACCGCCGTGTCGAGGCGCTCGTGCGCATCTCCGACCCGGACCAGGTGCTCGAGCTGCTCGACCTGCTGGAGACGTCGATGTCCGAGCGCACGGCGTCGTGGCACCTGGACGCGGACGGGACGTGGCACCGCCCCGACGCCGCTCCCGACGGCGGACCGCTCGTCGACCTCCAGGCGAGCCTCGTGCAGCGCCAGCGGCGTCGTCTCAGCGGGAGGCGGTAGCGGATGGGAGTGCCACCGACCGCCCTGCACACCGGCGTGCCCCTGATGCCCGCCCTCGGACCCACGCACGTGGCGCACGCACCGGTCATCGAGTCGGCCGGCGCGCTCGTGTGGCGGGTGCACGACGACGTGCTGCAGGTCCGCCTCGTGCACCGGCCCCGCTACGACGACTGGTCGTGGCCCAAGGGCAAGCTCGACCCGGGTGAGACGTTCCAGGCGGCAGCCGCGCGCGAGGTCGCCGAGGAGACGGGCAAACCGGTCGTCCTCGGCGTGCCGCTCCCGGGCCTGCAGTACCTGACGGCCGAGGGCCGCGTGAAGCGGGTGCACTACTGGGCCGCGCGCAAGGCGTCGACGTCGCGGGACGCGGGAGCGCTCGCCGCCCGCGCGCCCGTCCCGCCCGTCTCCCCGCAGGAGATCGACAGCGCGGTGTGGCTCTCCGTCGACGACGCCGCTCGCCGGCTCACGCGGTACGCGGACCGGACACCGCTCGAGGCGCTCGTGCGCGAGCACGACGACGGCCGGCTGGCGACGCACGTCGTCGTCATCGTGCGCCACGGCAAGGCGGTCGCCCGGGCCGCGTGGCACGGCGAGGAGCAGCACCGGCCGCTGACGCCCGCCGGCCACGCGCAGGCGATGGCGCTCGTGCCGGTGCTCGCGGCGTACGGCGTCGAGACCGTCGTGACGAGCCGGTGGGACCGCTGCGCCCAGACGATCGCGCCCTACGCGGGCGCGTCCGGGTCGGAGCCGGCGAGCACCGACCACCTCACCGAGGCGCAGCACGAGCGCTCCCCCGCGCGCGTGGCCCGGACGACCCGAGAGCTCCTCGAGTCGGAGCGCTCGTCGGTGCTGTGCACGCACCGGCCCGTGCTGCCGACCGTCCTCGACGTGCTCGGCCAGCACTCGCGCCGCGCCGTCGCGAACGCCCTGCCCACCGACGACCCCTACCTCGAGCCGGGCGAGATGATCGTCGCCCACGTGGCCCGCACGTCGCGCGGCCCCCGCGTCGTCGCCGCGGAGAAGGTGGCACCGCCGCTGCACTGAGCGGATCCTGGTCCCGCGGGCCGGGACTCAGATGAGGATCGGGCTGAGGATCCAGTACATGACGGCGGCGACGAGCGCGGCCATCGGGATCGTGAGGACCCACGCGATGCCGATGTTCTTCGCGACGCCCCAGCGCACGGCCGAGAGTCGCTTCGTCGCACCGACGCCCATGATCGCCGAGGTGATGGTGTGGGTGGTCGAGACGGGCGCGTGGAAGATGAAGGCGTTCGCGTAGAGGACGACGGAGGCGACGGACTCGGCGACGAACCCGCGCGCCGGGTCGAGCTCGATGATCTTGCGGCCGAGCGTGCGCATGATGCGCCAACCGCCGGCGTACGTCCCGAGCGAGATCGCGGTCGCCGCCGAGAGCTTGACCCACAGCGGGATGGTGTTGTCGTCCTGGAACCCGCCCGCGACGAGGGCGAGCACGATGACGCCCATCGTCTTCTGCGCGTCCTGCAGACCGTGGCCGAGGGCCATGGCGGCGGCGGACGCGGTCTGCGCGATGCGGAACCGGCGGAAAGCCCTGGCCGGTGCCGCGTTCCGGAAGATCCACAGCACGCCGACCATGAGGACGAACGCGAGGCCGAACCCGATGAGCGGCGAGAAGATCATGGGGAGCACGACC
Organism: Cellulosimicrobium sp. BMG9.22; assembly: GCF_059159975.1. Taxonomy (NCBI): domain Bacteria; kingdom Bacillati; phylum Actinomycetota; class Actinomycetes; order Micrococcales; family Promicromonosporaceae; genus Cellulosimicrobium; species Cellulosimicrobium sp. BMG9.22. The sequence goes on from NZ_JBZGBY010000033.1 coordinate 23,565, forward strand.
TTGTCGAGGATCGCGTCCCAGTGCACCGTGATCCCGGACGCGACCCCGACGCCCGCGAGGCCACCGATGATCGCGTGCGTCGACGACGAGGGGAGGCCCAGCCACCACGTGATGAGGTTCCACGTGATCGCGCCGACGAGACCGCACAGCACGATGACGAGGCCCTGGTGGGGCGGGACGTCGTTCACCGCGACGATGTCCTCCGCGATGGTCTGCGCGACCTCGGTGCCGAGCAGCGCGCCGATGAGGTTGAACACCGCCGCCATGATGAGCGCCGCGCGCGGTGTGAGGGCCCTGGTCGAGACCGACGTCGCGATGGCGTTCGCGGCGTCGTGGAACCCGTTGGTGTAGTCGAACGCCAGGGCGAACGCCACGACGACGACGACGAGCACTGCCTCCACGGGGCTCAGGACTCCTTGAGCGCGATGGTCTCGACGGTGTTGGCGACCTTCTCGAAGGCGTCGGCCGCCTGCTCGAGGATCTCCACGATCTCCTTGAGCTTCATGAGGAGGATCGGGTCCGTGACCTCGTCGAAGAGCTGGGCGAGGAGCTTGCGGTGGACCTTGTCCGCCTGGTTCTCGAGGCGGTTCACCTCGACCCAGTACTCCGCGAGGTCGTCCATCGCGCGCAGGCGCGGCATCGCCTCGGCGGTGAGCTCCGACGCACGCTGCAGCACCTGCACCTGCTCCGACACCCGCGCCGGGAGCTCGTCGACCTTGTACAGGACGATGAGGTCGGCCGCCTCCTCCATGTAGTCCATGCAGTCGTCGAGCGCGGACGCGAGCGCGTAGATGTCGTCGCGGTCGAACGGGGTGACGAACGTCTGGTTGAGGCGCCGCATGATCGAGTGCGTCGCGTCGTCCGCGAGGTGCTCGGTCTCGCTGAGCTGCTTGGCGAGCTGCTTGCGGGTCGCGCGGTCGGCGCCGAGCAGCTCGGCGAGGAGCGTGGATCCGGTGACCAGGTGCTGCGCCAGCGCGGCGAGAAGGTCGAAGAACGAGGTGTCGCGCGGTGTCAGGCGCAGGCGCACGGGGGGCTCCGGAAGGGACGCGGGGTCGAGGGCTGAGCTGGCGTCGGCCGCGGGGGCCGCTCGGTGGCCGGTGAAACCGGTCGGCCGGGGTGGTCACTGATCTCGGTCGGATGATCTCTGGATGAACGCACGTCGAACTCTCGTCAAATGTAGCCGACGCGCGGACCGATGCTGGAATCGTCGCGAGCCGCCGCGCACAGTCGCAGGATGGTCACGAGCGGGCACCTGGCGTCGTTGCCGGTGACCGGATCGGGGACCTGCCGAGATGAGGACGCCGGGCCGGGAGCGCCTCTCGGCGCGTGGCCGCTCGAAGCGGCTGAGTGTGGAGCCCGGGGCTACCGCGGCCCGGCGTCGTCGACCATCGTACGTGCCCTCCGGACGTCCCGGAACTGCTCCGACCTCGTGTTCGCGCTCCGGAGAACCCGGCCCCTCACCGTGCGTACGACCAGCACCCGGGTAGCCCCCGGTCCGCCGAGGTAGAACCCTGGTTCTCGTGCCCGACGGCGGTCTGGTCGCCCTGGGTGCCGGGGTGGGTGGGGGCGCCGCGTCTCCCGGCTTCGACTCACCCTGGTCGTCATTCACCAGGGCACGACCCGCGCCGACGCGACCCGGCGAGCACCACCTCGGCCGACCAGGGCTCTACCTCGCGCGACCACGGTTCTACCTCGGCGCGGCTCGGACCGTGCGTTGTCGGCGAGTGTTCTGTCGCGGCGGCTGGTCAGTCCAGACGGTCGGCGCGCCAGAGATCGGCCGCGTGCTCGAGCTCCTGGGCGGTGCGCAGCAACGACGCCGCACCCCGGGTCATCCGCAGCGCGCCGGACGGGTCGGCGACCTCGCGCGAGTCCGCGTCGAATGCTGCGCCGGTCGCGAGGATCCGGCAGAACGAGCCCGCACGCTCGAGAGCGACGGCGAGGTCTCCCGTGAAGACGCCGGACAGCACGGCGTCGGCGAGGTCGCGCACGTCCTGCGGGCCCGGGGGCCGGGGGACGCCCGCGATGGCCTCGTGGACGGGTGCGGCGTCGACGCCGAGCCGGTAGCGCAGCGTGACGGTCTGCGGGTCGCGACGCACCCACTCGCGCAGGACGTACAACCGCCAGAGCGCCCCCGGGAGGGAGTTCGGGGCCGCGTCGGCCCACAGCGCGGCGACGACGTCGAGCCCCTCGGTCTCGACGAGGTGCACGAGGCGCTCGACGACCTGCGGGTCCTCTGCGTCGCGCGCCCGGCGCACGATCACCTGGGCCGTCGTGTGGGCGACCTGGTCGCGCAGCGCCGGGTCGAGCTCCCCCGGGAGGTCCTCCGCGTCGCGCGGGTCCAGCATCGCCGGACGCCGCGGCCGCCCGGCACGGCCGGGTCCGCCGCCGTCCGGCGGGAGCGAGGTGTCGTCGTCTGGCACCTGCACAGTCTCCCCCCGCGCCCGCAGCCGGCGCACGCTCCCGGCGGCTCCCGGCGGTCCCCTCGACGACGCAGGAGGGCGCCGACGAGACGTTCGCCGCGCCGGTAGCGGCACCCAGACCTACAGTGACGAGAGATCCCAGCCGACGACCGGAGCGACCGGAGGACCGCGATGACGAGCAGCGACGCAGCAGGCCACAGCACCCTGACGGCCAGGAGCGCGCACCGCAAGGCGGTCGGTCTGGCCATCGCGGCCGCGGTCGGCGGCTTCCTCTTCGGCTTCGACAGCTCCGTGATCAACGGAGCCGTCGCGGCGATCGAGGGCCAGTTCGAGCTCGATGCCGCGGTGACCGGCCTCGTGGTCGCGATCGCCCTCCTCGGCTGCGCGCTCGGTGCCTGGTCCGGCGGGCGCCTCGCGGACCGCTGGGGGCGCACGCGCGTCATGGTGATCGGCGCGATCCTCTTCTTCGCGTCCTCCATCCTGTCCGCGATCGCCTGGTCGGCGCTCGACCTCGCGCTCTGGCGCTTCATGGCCGGCGTCGGCATCGGCATCGCGTCGGTCATCGCGCCGGCCTACATCGCGGAGATCGCGCCCGCGCGTCTGCGCGGGCGCATGGGCTCGTTGCAGCAGCTCGCGATCACGGTCGGCATCTTCGCCGCCCTCCTGTCCGACCAGCTCCTCGCGGAGGCCGCCGGCGGCGCCTCCAACGAGCTGTGGCTCGGCTGGGAGGCGTGGCGCTGGATGTTCCTCGTGTGCGTGGTCCCCGCGGCGGTGTACGGGATCCTCGCGCTGCGCATCCCCGAGTCGCCCCGGTACCTCGTCGCCAAGGGTCGCGACGAGGAGGCGAGAGCCGTGCTCGAGTCCGTCCTCGGCCCCGACGAGGACGTCGACGACCGCATCTCCCAGATCCACCGCTCGATCGCGGTCGACGAGAAGAACGCCCAGGAGGGCTCGCTCAAGGGCTCGTCGTTCGGTCTCAAGCCGATCGTCTGGGTCGGCATCCTGCTGTCGGTGTTCCAGCAGTTCGTCGGGATCAACGTGATCTTCTACTACTCGACGACGCTGTGGCAGGCCGTCGGGTTCGACGAGAGCCAGTCGTTCCTCGTCTCGACGATCACGTCCGTGACGAACGTCGCGGTGACCTTCATCGCCATCGCGCTCGTGGACAAGGTCGGGCGGCGCCCGATCCTGCTCATCGGGTCGGCGGGCATGACGCTCTCGCTCGGCCTCATGGCGCTGGCGTTCACGCAGGCGAGCGGCAGCGGCGACAACATCACGCTGCCGGACCCGTGGGGGACGGTCGCGCTCGTCGCGGCGAACGCGTTCGTCGTGTTCTTCGGGGCGTCGTGGGGGCCGCTCGTGTGGGTGCTGCTGGGCGAGATGTTCCCCAACCGCATCCGGGCCGCCGCGCTCGGTGTCGCCGCGATGGCGCAGTGGCTCGCCAACTTCGCGATCACCCTTTCCTTCCCACCCATGCTCGACGCCTTCGGAGCGACGATCCCGTACCTCATGTATGCGATCTTCGCGGCGCTGTCCTTCGTGTTCGTGTTCACGAAGGTGCCCGAGACCAAGGGGGTCGAGCTCGAGGACATGGGCAACGAGAGCCGTACCGCCGCGCACTGAGCCGCCCTGAGCCGCGCACCGGAACCGGCGCTGACCCATCGCACGCGTCGGGAATTCCTTGCTCCACGCAATGGTTGCTGCAAGCAACTTCGAGGAGTATGCTTGCCTGCAGCAACCAAGGAGTTCTCGTGCCCCTCACCGCCACCGTCGTGCCCGACGGCGCCCAGCGCCCGCCGCTCGACCTCACCTCCGACCCGTCCCCGGCCGCGGGGCTCGTCCGTGCGCTCGACGAGCTCGCCCGCGCCCAGCGCGAGTCCGCCGTCCGGATCGCGCGCGACCTCGACATCCCCCGCGCGTCGTTCGGCGTGCTCCGCATGCTGCATCGCTGCGGGTCCGTCCAGCTCGGCGACGTGGCCGCCAAGCTCCGCGTCGACCTCTCCGTGGCGAGCCGCCAGGTCAGCCACCTCGTCGACGAAGGCCTCGCCCGTCGCACGGTCGACGACGACGACCGGCGCGCCCGCACGATCGAGCTGACCGACGCGGGCCACGCGCTCGTCGACCGCGCCGACGAGCACATCGACGCCCTCGGTGATGCGGTCTTCGCCGAGTGGACCGACGACGAGATCGTCGCCGCGACCCGCCAGATCGAGCGCGTGGTGGCCGCCGTCGTCGCCGGTCACGAGGGCCCCCGCACGACCGGGTGACCCGCACGCCCGGCGGCCCTACGCCGTCGGGAAGCACCCGCGCCCGACGACCCGCACCGACGATGCCGGCGACCAGGCACCGACACCGGACGCCGCCACCCTGACCCCCCGCGACCAAGGAAGACAGCACCCCATGACCAGCGCGACCGCAGAACTCACCGCACCACCCGGCGGCACCACGGCTGACGGCCCGATGACCCGCCGCCAGGTGACGGAATCCCTCTCCGGCATCCTCCTCGGCATGTTCGTCGCGATCCTCGCGAGCTCGATCGTGTCGAGCTCGCTGCCCAAGATCGTCAGCGACCTCGACGGCTCCCAGGCCTCCTACACGTGGGTCGTCACCGCGACGCTCCTCGCGATGACGATCTCGACCCCGATCTGGGGCAAGCTCGCCGACCTCACCGACCGCAAGGTCCTCATCCAGATAGCGCTCGTCGTCGCCGTCGTCTCGTCGGCTCTCGCCGGCCTGTCGCAGAACGTCGGCACCCTCATCACCTTCCGCGCCTTCCAGGGCATCGGGGCCGGCGGCCTGACGGCCCTGGCGACGGTGCTCATGACCGACATCATCTCCCCGCGCGAGCGCGGGAAGTACATGGGGCTCATGGGAGGGGTCATGGCCGTGAGCCAGATCGGCGGCCCTCTGCTCGGTGGCGTCCTCACCGACGTCGCGAGCTGGCGCCTGAACTTCTTCGTCGGCGTGCCGTTCGCGATCGCCGCGATCGTCGTGCTCCAGCGCACGCTGCACCTGCCCAAGGCCGCTCGCCGTGTCGTGCGGATCGACTACTGGGGCGCGCTGCTCGTCAGTCTCGGGGTCTCCGCGCTCCTGCTCTGGGTGACCTTCGCCGGGCAGAACTTCGAGTGGCTCTCGTGGCAGACGTTCGCCATGGTGGGCGGCGCGGTGCTCGCGCTCGTCGGCGCCGTGCTGGTCGAGCGGGTCACGCCCGAGCCGATCATCCCGCTGCACCTGTTCAAGAACCGCACGTTCGTCCTCGCGGTCGTCGCGTCCGTCGCGGTCGGCGTCGCGATGTTCGGCACCGCGGTGTTCCTCAGCCAGTACATGCAGGTCGCGCGCGGCAAGACCCCGACCGAGTCGGGCCTGCTCACCATCCCGATGATCGTCGGGACGTTCGTCGCCTCGACGCTGTTCGGCCAGCTCATCACGCGCTACGGCCGCTACAAGGCCTTCATGGTCGCGGGCGCCGCCGTCCTCGTCGGGTCGCTCCTCGCGCTGTCGACCATCGACTACCACACGAGCTTCACGCTCATCAGCGTCTACCTGTTCTTCCTCGGCGCCAGCATGGGCATGCTCATGCAGAACCTCGTGCTCGCCGTCCAGAACACCCTCGACGTCAAGGAGATGGGCGCCGGCACCTCCACCGTCGCGTTCTTCCGGAGCCTCGGCGGCGCGATCGGCGTGTCGGTCCTCGGCGCGGTGCTCGCGACCAAGGTCACGTCGTCCATCCAGGACGGCCTCGTGAAGCTCGGGATCCCCGCGGACTCGATGGGCGGCAGCAATGCCGTGCCGGAGGTCTCCACCCTGCCCGCGCCGATCCGGGACGTCGTGGAGAAGTCCTACGGCGACGGCATCGCCGACATCTTCCTCGTGGCCGTGCCGCTCGCGCTGGTCGCGCTGGTCGCGGTGTCCTTCCTCAAGGAGGTGCCGCTCGGGACCAAGACCGGCCTGCAGGAACGTCTCGAGAAGGAGGCCGCGCTCGGCGGCGACCCGGAGGACACGCCGGTCGACACGACCCCGGGGCGCGTGACGCTCGTCGAGCAGGCCGAGTCCACGCTCGTCGGGGCGTACGAGCCCGCGGGAGTCGTCGACGGCCAGGAGTCTGGTCGCCCGTCGCGCTGAACGCCCTCCTCAACCGCTGAGTGCATGAAATATGCGGTCTCGAATCGGTTCGAGGCCGCATATTTCATGCACTCAGCGATCTGGCCGAGCAATCCGCGGGTGACGTTTCCCGGAACGACGTGACCGCGGACTCCCGTTCGCGTCATGATGACCCTGTGCCACCCGAGAACGCGCCCGTCCGCCCCGGACCAGACGACGCAGCCACCGAGCCCGACGCCGCGTACGTCGACCTCGAACGCGAGCTGCGGATCCTGCTGCGCCGGGCCGGCGCCGCGGCGACGGCGATGGCCCGCCGCATCCACCCCGGTCTCGAGGCGAGCGCCTACCCGCTCCTCGCGCACATCGCGGACCGCCCCGGTGTGCGCGGTTCAGACCTCGCCGCCCACTTCGGGGTCGGGCGCGCGACGATCTCGCGTCAGCTCAGCCGGATGCATGCGCTCGGGCTGGTCGCACGCGAGGTCGACCCGGACGACTCGCGCGGGCAGCTCATCACCCTGACGCCGGACGGCGCGTCCCGCCTGCACGCCGCGCACCGCGGCCGCGTCACCTCCATCACGGAGGCGCTCGACGGGTGGGACCGCGACGACGTCGCGACGCTCGCCACGCTCCTGCACCGCTACTCCGAGGACGTCGTGCGCTGGAGCGCGAACCGGTGACCTGCCGCTCGCGCGAGGCGTGAGCGTGCCCGACGGCGCCCGCTCGCCACAGCCCGTCGGCGACCCGGTGGCCGCTCGGGCGCCCAGGCGGCGCCTTCGGGTCGCGATCGTCCTGGGGGTGGTCGTGCTCGCCGGGCTCGTGGTGGCGACGCAGGTGCCGGACCCGTGGGGCGACGTCGGCGGCGACCTCCTCTACGCGGTCGCGACCTACGTGCTCGTGGTGCTCGTGCTCGACCGCGTGCGCCCGCTCGTCGCGGGCGCCGTCGCGCTCGCGTGGTGCTGGGCGGTCGAGCTGCTCCAGGCCACGGGCCTGGCCTCGGCGGTGAACGACGCGGCCCCGCCCGCGGCGTGGCTGCTGGGCAGCACGTTCGCGGTGCGGGACCTGGTCTGCTACGCGGTCGGGGTCGCGATCGCGTGCGGGATCGACCTCGTCGTGGCTACTCGCCGGACTCGAACGTCAGGCTGACCGAGTTCATGCAGAAGCGGTCGCCCGTCGGGGTCTGGGGCGCGTCGTCGAACACGTGCCCCAGGTGGGAGCCGCAGCGGGCGCAGCGCACCTCGGTGCGCACCATGCCGAGGCTGCGGTCGGTGATGAGCTCGACGCGGTCACCCGCGAGCGGGCTGAAGAAGCTCGGCCACCCGCAGCGGGAGTCGAACTTCGTGTCCGAGCGGAACAGCTCGTTGCCGCACGCGCGACACGCGTACACACCGGTGCGCTTCTCGTCGAGCAGCTCGCCCGTCCAGGCGCGCTCCGTCCCGGCCTGCCGGAGCACGGCGTACTCCTGCGGGGACAGCTCGGCGCGCCACTCGTCGTCGGACTTGACGACCTCGTAGGGCTGGTTGTCGTGGGTCTGGCTGGTCATGGTCCACCTCCGACCATCCCAACCACCCCACCAGCCCCCGTGTTCCCGGCACACCGCGACGCTGAGTGCATGAAATAGTCGCGGCCGAATCGGTTCGACCGCGACTATTTCATGCACTCAGCGAGGCGGGGGTGGGTGTCAGCGGGAGGTGGAGGTCGAGTAGACCGTGCCGCCGGCGGGGCGCTGCGCGCGGCCGCTGCTCCCGCGACGACGTCCCGAGCCGCCCTGCCCGGCGCCCGTGGGCGATCCGTTGCCGGACCCGCGCTGCGCCGGGCGCTGACCGCCCTGGCCGCGCTGCGCCGTCGTGCCCTGACCGGCGGCCTGTGCCGCCGTGCGGCCACCGCCGCCGCCGCGGCGCGAGGCGCGCGACCCGCCGTTGGTCGACGGCGTGCCGCGCCGCGCCTGCGTCTGCGGCGGCGTGATGTCGCTCGGCCGCACGTACGCCGCGACCTCGCCCACCAGACCGGTGACGGTCGCGTCGCCGGGCGCGACGGGCGTCGGCTGCGCGGTGATCTTCGCCTTGCGGGTCAGGTCGCGCACGTCGCCGCGCTGCTCGGGCAGCATGACCGTCACGACGACGCCCTCCGACCCGGCGCGGGCCGTGCGGCCCGAGCGGTGCAGGTACGCCTTGTGCTCGGCCGGCGGGTCGACGTGCACGACGAGCTCGACGTCGTCGACGTGGATGCCGCGCGCGGCGATGTCCGTCGCGACGAGCACCTTGACCGCGCCCGACGAGAACGCCTCGAGGTTGCGCTCGCGCGCCCCCTGACCGAGGTTGCCGTGCAGGTCGACGGCCGGGACGCCGTTGGCGGTGAGCTGCTTCGCGAGCTTCTTCGCCTGGTGCTTCGTGCGCATGAACAGCACGCGGCGGCCGGTGCCGGAGGCGAGCTCCTGCACGACCTGCTTCTTCGCGTCCGCGTCGCGCACCGCGAGGATGTGGTGCGTCATCTGCGGGGGCGCGGCCGCGGCGTCGTCCACCGAGTGGCGCACCGGGTTGTTGAGGTAGCGCTTGACGAGCTGGTCCACGCCGTTGTCGAGCGTCGCGGAGAACAGCATGCGCTGCCCCTGCTTCGGAGTCTTGTCCATGATGCGCTTCACACCGGGCAGGAACCCGAGGTCGGCCATGTGGTCGGCCTCGTCGAGCACGGTGATCTCGATGCCGTCGAGCGTGAGCAGGCGCTGGTTGAGGAGGTCCTCGAGCCGGCCGGGGCACGCGATGACGATGTCCACGCCCTTGTCGAGCGCGGCGACCTGGCGCGACTGCGCGACGCCACCGAAGATCGTGGTCGTCGTCAGGCCCATGGTCTTCGCGACGGGCTCCATGGCGGCGTTGATCTGGTTGGCGAGCTCGCGCGTCGGGCACAGCACGAGGGCGCGGGGCCGGCGCGGGTGACGCGACGACTTCGCCGACGCCAGGCGGGCGACCGTCGGCAGCGAGAACGCGAGCGTCTTGCCGGAACCGGTGCGGCCACGGCCGAGGACGTCACGGCCCTTGAGCGAGTCGGGCAGCGTGGCGGTCTGGATGGGGAACGGGGAGTCGATGCCCTGGCGCGAGAGCTCGCGCACGACAGGGGTGGGCAGGCCGAAATCGGCAAAGGAAGTCACAGGTGATGGGCCTCTCGGGGCTCAAGGTCGGGGTCCGCCGCACGTAATCCGGGGGGATCTCCACGACGCGGGGCGCGCAAGATCGCGCTGCCCTCGAATCTCCAGTGTCTCATGCCCGACGCCGTGCGTCGGGGTGAGGTGCGTCTCCTCGGCCGCTGCCGGGCTCGAGCCACCTGTGGTGGAATGTCGCGCGTGCACCCGCTCACGTCCTCCCTCGCCGCCGCCCGCGTGCTCCGGTACGACGGCGGGGCGACCACCGGCGGCGACGTCGCGTCCACGGTGGGGGACGTCGTCGGGCAGGTGTGGCGGGCCGCGACGACGCCGGTCGCGCCGCCCGACACCGCCGTCGTGGTCGCGATGGGCGCGCTCGCGCTCGCCGTCGTGCTCGTGACACCGGTGTGGCGCGTGGCGCGGCACGTCGTGACGATCGCGCACGAGGCGTCCCACGCGCTCGCCGCGCTGCTCACGGGGCGCCGCCTGTCCGGCATCCGGCTGCACTCCGACACGTCGGGGCTCACCGTGTCGTCCGGCCGCCCGCGCGGGTTCGGCATGGTGCTCACCGCGTTCATGGGGTACGTCGGCCCGGGACTCATCGGGCTCGGTGCCGCGGCGCTGCTGCGCCAGGGCTACGCCGTCGGGCTGCTGTGGCTCCTGGTGGTGCTGCTCGCCCTCATGCTGCTGCAGATCCGGAACTGGTTCGGGCTGTGGTCGGTCCTCGTCACCGGCGCCGCGCTCGTCGCGGTCTCGTGGTGGGCGTCGCCCGAGGTCCAGAGCGCCGTCGCGTACGCGGTGACGTGGTTCCTGCTGCTCGGCGCCGTCCGGCCCGTGCTCGAGCTCCAGACCGAGCGCTCGCGCGGCCGGGCGTCGAGCTCCGACGCCGACATCCTCGCGCGGCTCACGCACCTGCCCGGACTGTTCTGGGTCGGGGTGTTCCTCGTCGTGACGCTGGGCGCCGCGGTGCTCGGCGGGTCGTGGATCGTGGGCCCCGCCGCCTGAGGAGGCATCGCGTCAGGGCGCGATCCGGACGCGCACCACGACCTCGTCCCGCGAGTCGGCGCCGTCCATCTCGACGTGCACCACCAAGCCCTCGTCGGTGCGCACGCAGGCCCGGGCACCGTCCTGCACGAGAGACCCGTGCAGCGACCGCCCGGCGGCGTCATCGCTCCCCTGCGTGCCGACCACGGCGAACGCCGCCAGCCGGTCGACGCACGCCGCCGGGTCGTCGCTCGCCTCGACGAGCTGGGCGCCTGTCGGAAAGACGAGCCGGTCGCCGTCCCACGAGATCTCCGTCCCGACGAGCATCGGCTCAGGCCCCAGCGCCCCGGCCGTGGGTGCCACCCGTTCGCCGTCGAGGTCCACCTCGTCGCCCGGTACGAGCACGAGACGCTGCTCCACGGGCACCGGCGGGTCGTCATGGGCTGATCGGGCGGCCGGCGGGTCGGCGCCGCCGTGCAGCGCGTCGACGGGCCCGCAGGCGGAGAGGAGCGCGCCGAGGCCGAACGTCGCGAGGAGGGTCGTGGTCGTGATCCGAGACTTCATCGTTCTCCCCTTTGCTCCCGGGCATCACGCCGGGTTCGATCGGGACAACCACGACCGGAGGGAGGCCGGCAGAGCCGGCTCTGATGCACGCGCGCAGGTGGGGCCGAGGCCGACGGGGCACCGCCGTCGGGCACGACGACGGGCCGCCCGCGAGATGCGGACGGCCCGTCGAGGGATCGATGACGCGCCTGGAGGAGGGGGACGCGTCGCCGAGATCGTGCCGGCGTGGGGCGCCGGGTCAGGCTGTGGTGCCGGTCAGCCCTGAGGAGTCAGGACGAACGACGGACCCTGGGCGTTCGGGTCGGTGTCGAGCGTGAGGTTCGCGAGGGTCTGCACCGTGGAGGACTCCACGAAGACCTTCGCCTCACCGTCCTCGACGACGGTGTCGTCGGGCTGCGGGGCGGGCACGAGCGCGAGCTCGAAGCTGCCCGCCTGGTCCGTCGACTCGGCGATCCGCAGACCACCTCCGTCGGGGACCCCAGCCTGGGTCTGCAGGTCGTGGACGGCGGTACGGGCGTTGTCGGTCAGGGTGAGCACGAGAGCTCCTCTCGTCGCCGGGTGGAACCTCGCGGGACACGTCCGTGCGGCCCACGCCTGGCCGGCGTGACCTGCCGTCGGTGCACCCTCCCGCGGGCTCCTCGGTCTTCTCCACCGAAACAAGAACGAGCGCAGCATGCAAGCGAAACGCCCGGTTCTCACCGAATTTCTCACGGAGCAAGACCCCGCATGACAGGTCCCGACGACGCGCGTAGGGTCCGCGCCCGCGCGGCCCGGTGTCGTGCCTCCGCGGGTACCCTGGGCTCCGGACGGCGCCCTTGCGCGGCGCCCGGGCCTCTAGCTCAACTGGCAGAGCTGCGGACTTTTAATCCGTAGGTTGTGGGTTCGAATCCCACGGGGCCCACCGACCAGGCGGCGGCTCGGCGGCGCGTCAGGCGTCGAGAGACCCGCGCGAGGTGCCAGCGCCCGACGGAACGATGCGGCCGCCACGTCTCCGCGACCACGGCCAGCTCCTCCGGTCCCCGGCGACCTTGCTTGACCTTCCAGCAGGGGGAAGCCGGACGCTGTGAGCGACCGCCGTCCCGGCGGTTCACGGCACCACGAAGGAGACCGTCATGTCCCTGCTCCCCGGCACCATCACGTTCGACTGCACCGACGCCCGGCTCGTCGCGGCCTTCTGGGCCGCGGCCCTGGGCACGGAGGCAGACCCCGACGCGACGACGGAGGCGGCCCAGCTCTCCGCGGACCGCTGGATCGTGTCCTTCGCCCGGGTCCCGGAGCCGAAGTCGTCGAAGAACCGCGTGCACCTGGACCTCGTCGCGGACGACCTCGACGCCGAGGTGGCGCGCCTGGAACGGCTCGGGGCCCGGGTCGAGGCCACCTACGACGACGGCGGTCGGTGGACCACGATGTCGGACGTCGAGGGCAACGAGTTCTGCGTCGTCGCCGGCTGAGAGGATCGGCCGGTGACCGACCTCGACGGCAGCCTCCCCGACCGCATGTCGATCGGCACGTTCTCCCGTGCCAGCTCGATCTCGGCTCGGACGCTGCGCACCTATCACGACAGCGGACTCCTGGTCCCGGCGGTCGTCGATCCGGCGACGGGGTATCGCTCCTACACCGTGGACCAGCTCGCCGATGCTCTGGTGATCGTCCGGCTCCGTGCCCTCGACCTGCCGCTCGCGCAGGTGCACGAGGTGCTGAGCCGCCGGGACCCGGAGCTCACCGCGGAGGTGCTCGTGCGACATCGGACGACCATGGAGCTCCGGCTGCAGGAGACGCAGGAGATCGTCTCCGCGCTGCAGTCGGGCGTGTCGTCCGCTACGACGCCGGTTCACGTCCAGCGCGTCGACGCGCGCCTCGTCGTCGCGAGCACCGCGGACGTGGCGTTCGACGACATGTGGGCCTGGCTCGAGCACACGGTCGACGTCCTGCACGAGGTCGCCGGCCGGCACGTGCCGGCGGACGCCGTGCCCGGGGCGCTGTACGGGCCGGCGATCGAGAACGACGACCACGAGGTCGTGACCGCGTTCGTCCCCGTCGAGACGGAGTTCCTGCTGCCCGCGAGCGCCCACGAGGTCCGCTTCACGGACCTGCCCGCGGGCGAGGTCGCCGTCCTCTCCCACACGGGCGGCTTCGACACGATCGGCGACACCTACCGCCTCCTCGGTGCATGGGTCGGGCGCAACCGGCGACCGCACGACACGGCGCCCGTCCGCGAGCACTACCGTGCGCTGGGGCCCGCCGGCACCCCGGACGCGAGCATCGAGACGAGCATCGAGATCCACTGGCCGCTGGCCTGATCGCCCGGGCTCGGCACCCGGCCGCGATCAGGCGACGGGCGCGCGTCCTCGCGCCGCCTCGGTGTCGCGCATCGCCAGGAGCGACACCCCCACGCCGTACGTCACGAAGTCCCCGCGCGGCTCGACCCGGATCCCGACGAGCGCACCGCGTGCGCCGTCCTCCGCGACGTCGAGCCCACGCAGCAGCACGTCGCGCACGGGCCCGGGGACCTGCGCGGCGGGCAGGAGGGTCGCGACGGCGGAGAACGTGATCGTCGCGGCGGGCACCTTCACCCACGGCACGAGCGGCACGCGCTTCGGGATCGGCACCGTGACGGACACCTGAGAGTGGGCCGCCAGGTGCTTGGCCTTCCACTCGTGGTCGTTCGTCGTCGACCAGAGGTGCCGCCCGTGGACGTGCAGCATGACGCCCGCGGTGCGCGCATCACCACGCGCGGACACCATGCCGAGCACCATGAAGTTCTGCTTCTCGAGGACGCCCCACACGTCGTGCGTCGTGAGCTCGACCATCCCGCCTCCGCTCCCGGCCGGACAGCCGTCTGCGCCAGGCTAGCCGTTGCTCGCCGGACTGCGGGGCCGCCGAGGGGGGCCGGAGAGCGCGACGGCACGCGGGAGGCCCGGTCGGCCCGTCGCCCGTCGTTCACCTCCCGTTGGTTGCGCAGCCTGCAGTTTCCACCTGACTGTCGTGGCATGGCTATGGAGGACGAGGACCGCGAGATCGACGTCGTGGTCGAGCGGATCAGCGCGCGGTTCCCCGACGTGCCGGTCGACGACGTGCGCGCCCAGGTGCTCGCCGAGCTCGGCCGGTACCAGACGGCGCACGTGCGCGACTTCGTGCCGGTCCTCGTGGAGAACACCGTGACGGACGTCCTGCGCTCGGGAGCCCGGGACGGTCGGCCGCGTCGCCGCTGAGGTGCGCGCGATGAGTTCTCGTGTCGGTGCGGGTCGATAGATTCCGATCGTCGGGTCGGACGCCCGGCACGGAGCGGAGGAGCTGCAGATGTCTTTCCAGGCCTACCTCGACGCGGTCGAGGAGAAGACCGGTCTCACGCCTCGCGCGCTCGTGGACCTCGCGCACGAGCGCGGGTTCGACGAGTCGACGAAGGCCGGCCCGATCCTCGAGTGGCTCAAGGGCGACTACGGGCTCGGTCGTGGGCACGGCATGGCGATGGTCCACGTCCTCACGAAGGGACCCCAGATCGCGTCGAAGCACGTGGGTACGTCGGGCACGCACCGCGACGAGTCGGACACTCTGTGGCTCGACGGCAAGGCCACGAACCCGGCCCGGTCGGGCTGACGGTCGTGGACGCGCTCGCGTCGGCCGCGACGTGCCGGTACGCCGCGGTGACGACAGCGACTGGCTGCGCAACGCGCTCGTCGCTCCGGACGTCGCCGTGCGCACCGGGCGACGTGAGCTGCCCGGCACCGCGCGCCGGGTGACGGCACGGACGACGTGCGCCACGCCGTCGAGCGCCTCGCCGCGAAGTACGCGCGGCACGCGCGCGTCGTCGACGCGTGGCGGGCGTACCCGCCCGTCCTCGTCCGGATCGAGCTCGCCGCAGCCTGAGGTGCCCGACGACGTCCGCGAGCGAGCGTCGTCGGGCACCGGAGCGTGTGCGCCAGGTCAGGGGCCGAGCGGCGTCAGAAGGACCAGCGCTGGGCGTCGGTCTGGTTGCACGTCCAGAGCTGGACCTTCTGGCCGTCGTGCAGGGGTGCGCCGCCCTGCGCGTCCAGGCACTTGCCCGACTGCGGGTTGCGCAGCGCCTTGGTGCCGGCGTCGTAGGCCCACTGCTGGGCGCCGGTGCCGTTGCACGTGTAGAGCCAGACGACCGTGCCGTCCGAGGTCCCGCTGCGTGCGACGTCGAGGCACTTGCCGAGCGCCCGGACCGTCCCGTCCGCACCGCGCGTCCACTGCTGCGCGGCGTTCCCGCTGCAGCCCGCGAGCTGGACCTGGTTGGTGTCCGTGGGGTCGGCCCAGGGGACATCGAGGCAGAGTGCGTCGTCGATCCGGACCGGCCCGGTGCCGGTCGGCAGACCCGTGCCCGGCTCACCCGGCTCGCCCGGCTCCTCGGTCCCGCCGTCGTCGCCGATCGGAGTCGCCGCACCCGAGAACGGGTCGAGCGAGATGTACGCGGCGGTCGGACTGCCGTCGTGGACGAGCGACTCGTGCGCACCGACGTCGTCGAACGCGAACGCGTACGCCTTGCCGTTCGCCATCTGCGCGTGGACCTCGCGCGCGTAATAGTTGGTGACCTGGTCCTGGTAGAAGCCGCTCGCGTCCGCGTCGGGCTGGTTCGGGTTGGTGAGGAGCGTCGTGCGGTTGAAGCCCGCGCACAGCGTGCGGGCGATCGGCCCGACGACGTGGTCGTTGGGCGCGTGCAGGTCCTGGTGGCAGCCGAAGATCGAGTCCGACGACGGCTTGGCGAACGACGCGACCTCCTGACCCGAGGTGTTGGTGAAGCGCATCCGGTCACCCACGACGCGACCGGTGAACCGCGTCCCGGGTTCGTGCGTGAACGGCGTCACCGTGAGGTCGCGCGTGCGGTAGTGCTCCCACACGCGATCGACGTAGTCGGACATCACGGTGGCGGAGATCATCCCGGTGCCGAGCCCGTGGCTGGGGTTGAGGGCGCGCAGAATGCTGCCGTCCGGGGCGCGCTGGACGAGGTTGCCCCAGCCGCCGGGCCGGCTCGCGAGCGCGTCGAAGAACGCACCGAAGCCGTTCGGCTTGAGCATCCCCGTGCTGATGACCGACCCGTCCGCGCGCTTCAGGCCGACCTGGTACGGCGCGGAGAAGAAGTCGACCTGGGTGCTGTTGATCCACAGGCCGCCGTCGTTGAGCGTGTACTCCGTCCAGCTGAACATCGTGTTGCGGTTGGGGTCGCTCGGGTTCTGCACCGCCGGCTGGACGAGGCGTCCGTCGTTGACGATCTGGAAGGTCAGCTTGCTCCCGTAGGAGAAGTAGACGCGTCCGGAGAGTTTCGGCAGCCGGATGGTCGTCGACTGACCGTTCGCCGGCCCTGTGATGGACGCGTCGGGTGCCGGCGTGGGGACCGGTCCGGCCGAGGGCCAGGGGTGGAACGAGCCGCCCGCGTCGGCCCATCCCATGCGCCCGGTCTGCAGGTCCTCGCCGAGGATGTAGACGTAGACCGGTCCACGCCCGGAGTCGTTCGTGATCGTGAGCGGGATCGTCGCCGGGACCGCGCTGGCGGGCGCAGCGGCGCCGACCACCGTCCCGGTCGTTGCGAGGACCGCTGCGCACAGCGCGGCCCACGCCCTTCTCGCCCTGCCCTTGGCCTGATTCATGCCGAGCTCGCTCCTGTCGGTTGCTCCGTCGAAACCTGTGGCCGCCGGACCGTTCCGACGACAGCGCCCCCGCAGGAGGTGTGGGAGCGCTACCACGACCGTAGCGGAACTCGTGCCCTCTGGCTAGGGAGCGTTCCCACGACGTGCCGAGGGCCACCTCGCGGCGGGTTCCGCGAGCGCCCGTAGACTCGAACGAGTGCAGTGCCACCACTACGACGCCGGCCGGTGCCGGTCGTGCACCCTCCTCGAGCTGCCGTACCCGACGCAGCTCGCCGGCAAGCAGGAGCACTGCGCCGACCTGCTCGCCCCGCTGGCTCCCGGCCTGACGTGGCTGGCCCCGGTCGAGTCCGCGGAGTCCGGCTTCCGCAACAAGGCGAAGATGGTGGTCACCGGCACGACCGAGGCCCCCGTACTCGGGATCCTCGCCGAGGGTGGCGGCGTCGACCTCACGGACTGCCCGCTCTACCCGCCCGCGCTGCAGGCGTCGTTCCCGGCGTTCGCCGCCTTCGTCACGCGCGCGCGCCTCGTCCCCTACGACGTCCACGCCCGGCGGGGCGAGCTGAAGTACGTGCTCGTGACGCTCTCCCCCGCCGGCGACCTCATGGCCCGCTTCGTCCTGCGGTCCACGGAGTCGCTGCTCCGGATCCGCAAGCACCTGCCGACCCTCCTCGACGACCTCCCGAGCCTGCGCGTCGTCTCCGCGAACCTCCATCCCGAGCACAAGGCCGTCGTCGAGGGCGACACCGAGATCCTCCTCACGGACACCGAGACGCTGCGGATGCCGGTCAACGGGATCGACCTGCACCTGCGCCCCCAGAGCTTCTTCCAGACCAACACCGACGTCGCGGCCGCGCTGTACCGGCAGGGGCAGGACTGGGTCGAGGCCGCGGCACCGTCGACCGTCTGGGACCTCTACTGCGGGGTGGGCGGGTTCGCGCTGCACGTCGCGGGGCCGGGCCGGGACGTCGTCGGCGTCGAGACGAGCGCCGAGGCCGTGGCGAGCGCGCGCCTCACCGCGCGCGACGCCGGTCTCGACCGCACGACGTTCCTCGCCGACGACGCGACGGCGTTCGCGCTCGCGACGCCCGACGTGCCGGACCTCGTGGTCGTGAACCCTCCGCGTCGCGGCATCGGCGAGACGCTCAGCACGTGGCTCGAGGAGTCCGGCGTGCGGCACGTCGTGTACTCGAGCTGCAACGCGACGTCGCTCGCCCGCGACCTCGCACTCATGCCGTCGCTCCGGCCGCGCGAGGCGCGCGTGCTCGACATGTTCCCCCAGACCTCGCACTACGAGGTCGCGGTCCTCCTCGATCGCGACTGAGATCTCGACGCCCAGGCACCGAGATCGACCCGAGCGCTCGAGATCGGCCTTCGGGAGGTCGACGTCGCGACGTGCGGGTCGATCTGGCGGTCAGGCGTGTTCGCCCGCGCGCCGGGCCGCCTCGACCGCCGAGGCCTCGACCTGGCCGCGGTAGGCGACCCACTCGTCGTCGCTCAGCCTGGGCAGGTTGCCCCGGCCGTCCCCCGCCGCGCCGTCGATCAGCTCGCGCACGATGTCCGCGTGGCCGGCGTGGTGCGACACCTCCGCGAGCACGTGGACGAGCACCTGGTGCAGCGTGACGTCGCGGTTCGCCGGGCGCCACCACGGCACCGTCCCGCGGGCGTCCAGGTCGAGCGACGCGACGGTCGCGTCGCACAGCTCCGACGACCGTCGGAAGAGCTCCAGGATCTCCTCGCGGCTCTCGTCCGCCGTCGCCCACATGTCGGCGTTCACCGCCGCGCCGTCGGCGAACCACGGGAGCTCCAGGTCGTGGCTGCCGCCGAACGCCTCGTGCAGATAGCCGAGCTGCACGCTGCCCACATGCTTCACCAGGCCGAGGACGTTGGCGCCCGTGCGCGTGAGCGGACGGCGGACGTCGTACTCGCTCAGCCCTTCCGCCTTGGCGAGCAGCGCCTCGCGCTCGCGGGTCAGGTAACGCAGGAGCGTCGCCTTGGGGTCGTGTTCCGGAGGTGTCGTGGCGCCCATCCCCCGGACGCTACTCCGGACGACCGACGTCGGTGCCAGACTCGGGCCCATGGCGACCGTGCACGCAGAGATCACCGACCGGCTGGCTTCCTTCGTCCTCGCTCAACCCGTGTTCTTCGTCGGCACGGCGCCGCTCGACGGCGACGGGCACGTCAACGTCTCGCCCAAGGGGATGGCGGGCACGTTCGCCCTGCTCGACCCGCTCCGCGTCGCCTACCTCGACTACACGGGCTCGGGCGCGGAGACCGCCGCGCACCTGCGGGAGAACGGCCGGATCGTGCTCATGTTCTGCGCGTTCGACGGCCCGCCGAACATCGTCCGGCTGCACGGCCGTGGCCGCTACGTCGAGCAGGGGAGCGCCGAGTTCGACACCCTGCGCCCCGAGTTCGCCAAGGACCGCGAGATCGGGCAGCGCGGCATCGTCGTCGTCGACGTGGAGCGCGTGTCCGACTCGTGCGGGTGGTCCGTGCCCCACATGACGTTCGTCGAGGACCGCGACGTCCTCGACCGGTCGCACCTGCGCCGCACCCCGGACTACTTCGACACCTATTGGCACGAGCGCAACGCCGAGAGCATCGACGGACTGCCCGCGATCGGCGACCCTGCGATGCCTGTCAGCACGCCAGAGGCCTCGGGGTCTGCCCACCGCTGACAGCTCTCGACGCCCGGACGTTGTCAGCCTGTCACGGGTCCGGGGGTCCGTGGTGCGCTGACAACTCTGCATGCGTCAGGCATCGGTCGCCGTCGCGTCGAGGTAGGCGCGACCGCGCGGGGAGATCCGGTAGCCGACGTCGAGACTCTCGGTGAGCCCGAGCTCCTTGAGCCGGCGCACGCGCACCTTGAAGTCGTCGCGCGCCATCCCGAGTCCCGCGGCGAGCTCGCGGGCGACGACGCCCTCGTTCGCCGCGACCAGCTCGAGGTACTGCCGCGTCCACGGCTCGTCCGCCGCGCGGTCCTTGCGTGCCAGGCTCGCGCGGAGCTGCGCGACGACGTCCGCGTCCAGCTCGGCGTCCTCGCGCAGCGCGACCCGCGGGTCCGGCCCTGCGAGCCGGATCCCGACCCGGTACAGGTCCCCCTCGCGCGCGGCACCCCGCGCGAGCACCGCGGCAGGCGACGCCATGCCGGCGAGGCGAGCGTCGTCGTCGGACACGAGCGGCGACCCGTCCGGTCCGTCAGTCACCCGCTCCACGGACGTCACCTCGACGACGCCGACCTGCGTCCGCTGCCGCGTCCCGACGCGCACGCGCGGCGTCGACCAGCGCCGGAACGCGAGCGTCACCGTCCCGTCCTGGAGCCCGCGCAGCGCGCGCGCATCGAGCAGCACGTCACGAGCCTACGAGCGCCGGCCACGTCCGGCACGGCGGCAGCACGACGACGAGGAGAACCTCACCGTCAACCTGAGGCAAAGGCGGGACGACGCCGGGAGGGGCGGGTGGCAGCGCCGCGTCGACGGCGACCCGAGACCAGGGCGAGACGACGCCGGGAGGGGC
>NZ_JBZGBY010000034.1:0-38596 GCF_059159975.1 Cellulosimicrobium sp. BMG9.22
CGACCACGACGCGGCGCCCCCACCCACCCGCCCGACATCGCCTCACCCTGGTCTTCACTCACCCGGGCGACCGCCCGGGTGCCTGGCCGGGCCGGTCGGTGGGCTCGTCCCAGGCGGATGGCCCACCGGGTGCTGGGCGGGGCCGGTTGGTGAACTCCCCGCGCTGAGCCGCTCGGCTCGGCGTCGGCGAGACGTGAGAAATGGCCCTGGAATCGCGCTGTTCCGGGGCCATTTCTCACGTCTCGGTCTCGCCAGGGGCGACGTCTGGTCAGCCCCGCCCGTCGCCGTCGTCAGCCGACCACAGGCTCTAGCCGGACGCACCAGGCCTCCACGCGGTGAACCAGGGTTCGACCTCGCGGGACCACGTTTCTACCTCGCTGGACCGGGGTTCTACTTGGCGCGACCACGGTTCTACTTCGGCGGACTACGGCTGTCTCGGTGCGACTCGGCCACCTGCCCGGGTGACGGGATGGCGGAGCGGTGGGGGTGGGCTCGGTGGCGAAGGGGCGTCAGAGCCGCGCTCCCAGAACCCACGGCCGACGAACCACGGTGACGGCGCGGCAGCCCCGAGCACCGAGACCACCCGCGCCGCGGACCCGACCCCGCGGGCCTGAGACCCGACCCGCGCCGCGGACCCGACCGCAGCAACTCCCAGGCCAGACACAGACGGCGGTCGCTCACCTCAGGAGGTGGGCGACCGCCGTCGTGCCGACGTCGGGACTCAGCGGCCCTGGTTGGCGACCGCGGCGGCGGCCTCCTTGGCGGCCTCGGGGTCGAGGTAGCGGCCGCCCTTCGTGAGCGGCTTCAGGTTCTCGTCCAGCTCGTAGAGCAGCGGGATGCCGGTCGGGATGTTGAGGCCGGCGATGTCGGCGTCCGAGATGCCGTCGAGGTGCTTGACGAGGGCGCGCAGCGAGTTGCCGTGCGCCGCGACGAGGACGGTCTTGCCGGCCTTGAGGTCCGGGACGACCTCGGCGTCCCAGTAGGGCAGGGCGCGCTCGAGCACGTCCTTGAGGCACTCGGTGCGCACGACCGGCGCGTCGGCGTAGCGCGGGTCCGCGTCCTGCGAGAACTCCGAGCCCAGCTCGATCTCGGGCGGCGGGACGTCGTAGGAGCGGCGCCAGAGCATGAACTGCTCCTCGCCGTACTGCTCGAGCGTCTGCTTCTTGTCCTTGCCCTGCAGGGCGCCGTAGTGGCGCTCGTTGAGGCGCCAGGAGCGCTTGACCGGGATCCAGTGGCGGTCGGCGGCGTCGAGCGAGAGGTTCGCCGTCGTGATGGCGCGGCGCAGGAGCGAGGTGTGCACGACGTCGGGCAGGACGCCCGACTCGGCGAGGAGCTCGCCGCCGCGCTTCGCCTCCTCGGTGCCCTTCTCGGACAGGGGGACGTCCACCCAGCCGGTGAACAGGTTCTTCGCGTTCCAGTCGCTCTCGCCGTGGCGGAGCAGCACGAGGGTGTAGGTCATGGCATCCATCCTGCCGCACCGGGCCACGGCCCAGCACCCGCGTCCCACGTGGTGGTGACCGTCGCCGTCGGGCGTGGGACGAAGGTCCGACCGCTCTCCCGCAGGCCGGGAATCGGATGCCCGGGGCGAGCGTTGCGCGAGGTATGCCGATCGACGGAGAGTACGCCCCGAGCCCGAGCGCCTGGTCACGCAAGCAGGCCGAGTCCTACGAGGCGTCCGGCGGGACGAGGAGCACGACGTTGAACGGGATGCCCGTCGTCGTGCTCACGACCCTCGGGCGCCGGTCCGGGAAGGTGCGTAAGACGCCGCTCATGCGCGTCGAGCACGACGGCGCCTACGCCGTCGTCGCGTCGCTCGGCGGGGCGCCGGAGCACCCGGTCTGGTTCCACAACGTCGTCGCCCACCCGCAGGTCGAGCTCCAGGACGGGGCCGAGCGCCACGACTACGTCGCGCGCGAGGTCCACGGCGAGGAGAAGGCGCTCTGGTGGGAGCGCGCGGTCGCGGCCTACCCGTCGTACGCGGACTACCAGACGCGCACGTCGCGCGAGATCCCGGTGCTGGTCCTGGAGCGGTCCGACGACGTCGCCTGAGCCTGGCCCGGCGGGCCGTCAGCGCGCCGCGCGGACCTTCTTCGCCTGCGCGTAGACGTCGAGCATGCGGACGGCCGCGGCGTCCCAGCCGAAGCGTTCGCTCACCCGGCGCGCGCCCGCGCCGAGCGCTTCGCGGCGCGCGTCGTCGGCGAGGAGGTCGGCGAGCGCGCGCGCCCACGTGGACGGCTCGTGGCCCGGGACGAGGGCGCCCGAGACGCCGTCCTCCACGACCGTCCGCAGCCCGCCGACGGCGGCCGCCACCACGGGCGTGCCGCTCGCCTGCGCCTCGGCGGCGACGAGGCCGAACGACTCGTTGTGCGACGGGACGGCGACGAGGTCGGCGGCGCGGTAGTAGCGCACGAGCTCTTCGCGCGGGACGGGCGGGCGCACGAGGACGTGGTCGCTCACGCCCATCTGGTAGGCGAGGGCCTCGAGCTCGCGCACGGCCGTGGGGCGACCGCTGGGGCCGCCGAGCACGACGAGCGTCGGCACGGGCCCGCCACGCTCGGCGAGCTCGCCGAGCGCGCGGACGAGGACGTCGGGACCCTTGAGCGGCTGGACCCGGCCCGCGAAGAGCACCAGACCGCCCTTCGTGGGGAGGTCGAGCGCGGCGCGCAGCGCGCTGCGCGGCTCCGGCGCGGGCGAGAACAGGTCGAGGTCCACCCCCGGCGGCACCACGTGCACGCGCGCGGGGTCCGCCGCGTAGTCGCGCACGAGGTCCTGCGCCTCGGCGTCCGTGCTCGCCACGAGCGCGTCGGACTCCGCCACGACCTGCTCCTCGCCGATGATCCGGCCGAGCGGCTCGGGCGCGTCGCCCGGGGCGAGCGCGGCGTTCTTCACTCGCGCGAGCGTGTGCATCGTGTGGACGAGCGGGACGTCCCACCGGTCGGCGGCGAGCCAGCCGACCTGCCCGGACAGCCAGTAGTGCGTGTGCACGACGTCGTACCAGCCCACGTGGTGACGGGCCTCCGCGCGCAGGACGCCCGCGGTGAACGCGCACAGCTGGCCCGGCAGGTCGTGCTTGTCGAGCCCCTCGAACGGGCCGGCGACGACGTGGCGCACCGTGACGCCGTCCGCCACCTCCACGCGGGGCTGCTGGGACGACGCCGTCGCGCGCGTGAAGATCTCGACCTGCGCCCCGCGTCGGGCGAGGGCGTGCGCGAGCTCGGTGACGTACACGTTCATGCCGCCGGCGTCGCCCGTCCCGGGCTGGTCCAGGGGCGACGTGTGCACCGACAGCATCGCCACGCGCAGCGGGCTCGGCGCGTCGGCCGTGGGGTCGTCCACGGGGGATCCGTCCACGAGCGGTCAGGCCTCCACGACGCAGGCCGGGGCCGGCAGCGCGAGGACGTCCAGCACCTCGGCCGTCCCGTCCGCGCGCGCCACGCGCAGGAGCGCGAGGTTCGACGTGGGCTCGTCGCCGTCCGCCTCTCCCGCGCTCTCGGCGGGGGGAGCGTCGTCCTGGTTGGCGACGACGACGAGGTCGTGGTCGGGCGCGCCGGCCGGCGCGTCGGCGCTCAGGACCGCGAAGTGGCGCGGCTTCGCCCCGCCGACCGGGGAGTCGGCGAGGTGCTCCAGCGCGGGGGCAGCGCCGTCGGCCCCGGGGACGACCGCGTGGACCGCGAGGACGTCCGCGCCGCGCACCGCCACGAGTATGCGCGCACCGTCCGCGGTGACCGCCACGTGCGACGGGAAGCTGGGGGCGCCCGCCGGGGCGGCGGCGTGCGTGACGTCGTAGCGCGCGACGACGTCGTACGCGCGCTCTCCCGCCCGGTCGACCGGGGCGAGGACGAACAGCGCCGGGTCGAGCTCGCCGACCACGACGAGGTGGCCGGACTGGAGCGCGGCGAGGTGGCGCGGGCCCGTGCCCGGAGGGAACGTCGCCACGACGCGCGCCGGCGTCCCGTCGGGGGCGGCGGGGTCGTGGCGGCGCAGCTCGTCGGTCCCGAGGTCGACGACGAGCACGTCGCCGCTCCCGTCGTCGGCCGCGCCCAGGTCGGCGAGCGGGGCGACGAAGTGGGCATGCGGGCCCTCCTGCCGGCTGATCACGGGACCCGAGCCCGAGTGCCACTGGCGACGCGCGCCCGCGCCACCCGCCGAGCCGAGCGCGCCGTCCTCGGCGGTCGGCACGACCGAGAGGACGCCGTCCCCGTAGTTCGCGACGAGCACACCGCGACCGGTCGCGACCACGTGGCAGGGCGAGTCCCCGCCCGTGGGGACGGCCCCGCCGCGCGGCGAGAGGCCGCCGTCGGGCCCGACCGCGAAGGCAGACACCGTGCCCTCCTGCGTCTCGCCGACCGCGTAGAGCGTGCCGCGCGCAAGGGCGAGGAACGAGGGCGACGGCGTCTCGGCGACGAGCGCCGCGCCGACGAACGCGCCGCGCTCGGCGTCCAGCTCGGCGCGCCACACGCCCTCGTCCCGGCCCGTCGCGGGGTGCGGGTAGGTGCCGATCCAGAGGGCGTGGGGCGCGGACGTCATGACCCGAGCCTAGTTTCTCGCCGCGAGTGCCCCGGGCAGGCGTCGGGTCGGCGGGGACGCTCCGGGTGCGCCACGCCCCGGGCACGACGAAGGCGCCCGGCCGCCGACGGGAGAACCGTCGGGCCGGGCGCCCTGGGCCGTGCAGCCGTCTTCGACGGCGTCAGTGCGCCGCGTCGTACGCGGTCTGGATCTCCTGCGAGATGCGGCCGCGGTCGTTGACCGTGTAGCCGTTGGCTCGAGCCCACTCGCGGACCTCGGTCGCGCGCGCCGAACCGGCGCTGCGGCCACGACGGGCCGGGCGTGCCGTCGCACCGCGGGACGAGACCTTGCGCGCGTTGCCGACCCACGACGCGAACGCGTCGCGCAGCTCCTGCGCATTCTTCGTGCTGAGGTCGATCTCGTAGGAGACGCCGTCGAGGGCGAACGTGACGGTCTCGTCCGCCGCACCACCGTCGATGTCGTCCACGAGAATTACCTGGACTTTCTGAGCCACCGTGGTTACCTCACGCTTCACCGGAATGTGTTGTCCACGTCAGGATGCCAGCACGGGGTGTCGACCGTCAATTGTCCTGGCGCGTGTCGCCACAATTCGTGGACGCCGGTCCAGCAAATATCGCGGGAACGTCGCGGCACGGGGCTATGCTTCACCGCGCGCGGCGTCGGTCTTTTGCACCACCGCAGATTCTTGCTGCGCGTCGAGACGCGCGAGCGCGGCGCGCTCGTTCCGGTCCGCGCGGACGATCGCGCGCATCGCGAAATAGAACAGCACGCCGACGCCGAGCGAAGGGATCAGTGCCGCGACGGCAGGCCAGAGGTCGTCCATGGTCTCGATCCTACGTCCGTGCCGAGGCGCTACTGCACGGGCTTCACCAGCGGGAAGAGGATCGTCTCGCGGATCCCCAGGCCCGTGAGCGCCATGAGCAGGCGGTCGATGCCGAGCCCCATCCCGCCCGACGGCGGCATCGCGTACTCCATCGCGGTGAGGAAGTCCTCGTCGATGCGCATGGCCTCCTCGTCGCCCGCGGCGGCGAGGAGCGCCTGCGCCTCGAAGCGCCGGCGCTGGACCACGGGGTCGACGAGCTCGGAGTACCCCGTCGCGAGCTCGACCCCGCGCACGTACAGGTCCCACTTCTCGACCTGCCCGCGCACGGTGCGGTGGTCGCGCGTGAGGGGCGAGGTCTCGACCGGGAAGTCGCGCACGAACGTCGGGGCGACGAGATGGTCGCCCACGCTGTGCTCCCACAGCCCTTCGACGAGCTTTCCGTGGTTGACGTTCTTCGGGTCGAAGGAGAGCTCGAACTTCTCGGCGAAGGCCAGCAGGTGATCGACCGTCGTCTCCGGGGTGATCTCCTCGCCCAGCGCGTCGGACAAGGAGTCGTACATCTTCAGCTGCGTCCATTCGCCGCCGAGGTCGTACTCCGTGCGGTCCGCCAGCGTCACGAGCGTGCTGCCGAGCGCGTCCTGCGCGGCGCGCTGCACGAGGTTCTGCGTGAGCACCGCGATGGTGTCGTAGTCACCGTAGGCCTCGTACGCCTCGAGCATCGCGAATTCCGGCGAGTGCGTGGAGTCCACGCCTTCGTTGCGGAAGTTGCGGTTGATCTCGAAGACCTTCTCCACGCCGCCCACGGCCGCCCTCTTGAGGAACAGCTCGGGTGCGATGCGCAGGAAGAGGTCGATGTCGAACGCATTCATGTGCGTCTCGAACTGACGTGCGGCGGCGCCTTCCGGACGCGTCTGCAGCATCGGCGTCTCGACCTCGACGTAACCGCGCTCCCAGAAGTTCTCGCGGATCGAGCGCACGACGGCGGCGCGCAGGCGCACCGTGTCCCGCGCGGCCGGGCGAGCGATGAGGTCGACGTAGCGCTGGCGGACGCGCGCCTCCTCGGAGAGCTCCTTGTGCAGCACCGGCAGGGGGCGCAGCGCCTTCGCGGCGAGCTGCCACGAGTCCGAGAACACGCTGAGCTCGCCGCGGCGCGAGCTGATGACGCGCCCGTGCGCGAAGAGGTGGTCGCCGAGGTCGACGTCCGCCTTGAACGCGGCGAGCGACTCCTCCCCCACCACGGCCTGGCTGAGCATGACCTGCAGGCGGTTGCCCTCGCCGTCCTGCAGCGTGACGAAGCACAGCTTGCCGGTGTTGCGCAGGAACACGACGCGGCCGGCGACGCCGACCTCGTCCTGCGTCTCCTCGCCCGTCTCGAGGTGCGCGTAGGCGGCCCGAACGGCGGCGATGGTGTGCGTGCGCGGCACGGAGACGGGGTACGCCTCGTCTCCGCGCTCGAGGATCCGCTCGCGCTTCTCGCGGCGGACCTGCATCTGCTCGGGGACGTCGTCGACGTGCCCCTCGGGCTCGGGCACGTCGGAGGAGGGGGTTCCAGCGGGGGTGGTCACCCGAGGATTCTACCGACGCCGCCCGCAGACCCGATCTGCCGAGGTAGAGGCGTGGTACCGCGAGGTAGAGGCGAGGTCGTGACCACGGCTCTACCTCGACGGACCACGGTTCTACCTCGGCGGGAGGGTGGGGAGGAGGTCGAGGGCGAGGTCGAGGATCGGGGCGGAGTGGGTCAGGGCGCCGACGGACAGGTAGTCGACCCCCGTCCCCGCGACCTCGCGCGCCCGGTCGAGGGTGAGGTTGCCGGTCGCCTCGAGCTCGACCTTCGCCGGGACGCCGTCACGGCCCTCGCGGGCCCGGACGGCGGCGACGGTGTCGGCGAGGACCGCCGTCGGCATGTTGTCGAGGAGGAGGAAGTCCGCGCCGGCGGAGACGGCCTCGAGCGCCTGCGCGGTCGTGTCGGCCTCGACCTGGACCAGCACGTCGGGGAACGTCCGACGGATCGCGTCGATCGCGGCGCTCACCGACCCGGCGGCGACGACGTGGTTGTCCTTGACCATCGCGACGTCGTACAGGCCCATGCGCTTGTTCGTCCCGCCGCCTGCCCGCACGGCGTACTTCTCGAGCGCGCGCAGGCCGGGCGTCGTCTTGCGCGTGTCCAGGACCTGGGCACCCGTGCCGGCGAGCTCGCGCGCCCACGCGCGGGTCGCCGTCGCGACGCCCGACGCGCGGCTCGCGAGGTTGAGCAGCGTGCGCTCCGCCGTAAGCAGCACCTGGACCGGTCCCGTGAGGGCGGCGAGCACACGGCCCCGGCCCACGGCCTCGCCGTCGGACGCCGTGAACGTCACCTCGACGGGCGGGAGGCCGAAGCGCTCGGAGACCTGCCGCGTCACCTCCTCGACGACCACGAGGCCCGCGACCACGCCGTCGGCGCGGGCCACGAGGTGGGCCGTCCCCGTGCCCGACGGCGGCACGGTCGCCTGCGTCGTGACGTCGCGCCCCGGTACGGGTCCGAGGTCCTCGTCGAGAGCGCGCGCGACGGTCTCCGCGATCCATGCCGGGTCGAGCCCCGGCTCGACGCGCGACGGGATGCGGTGCGCGCGAGGGGGCCCGGCAACCGCAGGGGGTGTGTCGCCGGACGGCGTGGCGCCGGACGAGACACCAGCGGAAGGGCCGGCGGGGACGGGCTCGGCGGGAGTGCTCACGGTCGCCCACGCTATCCGGTCCGGCAGCCCGCCGTGGACGGCGTCGCGCGGACCCTTGTGCCCGACGCGGGGGTACGTCCGTCCGCGCGCGGCGCGCGCGTAGGCGCGCAGCCGCCGCGCGTAGGCGCGCAGCGGGTCGGCGCGCAGCGGGGTCGGCGGCGGTGTCCGGGGGGGCGTCGTGGCGTCAGCGGACGCGCAGCGTCCCGTCGGGGTCGAGCGAGACGAGGACGCGGCGCTCCCAGGCCGGGTCGGTGGCCGGGAAGTCGGTGCGGAAGTGGCCGCCGCGGCTCTCGGTGCGCAGCGTCGCCGCGGCGGTGAGGGCGGTCGCGACCTGGTGCACGTTCGTCGTCTCCCACTCCGCCGCCTGCGGCTGCGCGACGACGTCGCTCGCCTCGTGCGCGTCGGTGCGGACCGCGGCGAGCCGGGTCGCGGCGGTGGCGAGCGCGTCGCCGGACCGGACGACGCCGGGGCCGGCGGACGCGATCGACTGGATGCGCGAACGGGCCGCCGCCGCGACGAGCGCGGACGGGCCGGGCCGGGCCTCGGGCTCGCCCACCTCGAGCTCGCCCGCCGCGACGCGCTCGGTGATCTGCCGCGCGGCGCGGTGCGCGAACACGAGCCCTTCGAGGAGCGAGTTCGACGCGAGCCGGTTGGCGCCGTGCACGCCGGTGCACGCGACCTCGCCGATCGCGTAGAGGCCGTCGAGCGTCGAGCGACCGTGCAGGTCGGTGACGACCCCGCCGGAGTGGTAGTGCTGCGCGGGCGCGACGGGCACCGGCTCCTCGGTCCAGTCGAGGCCGTTCTCGGCGAGACGCTCGGTGATCGTCGGGAAGCGTGAGCGCAGGAAGTCGGCGCCGAGGTGGCGCGCGTCGAGCAGGACGTGGTCGGAGCCCGTGGCGGCCATCTGGCGCACGATCGCGTGCGCGACGACGTCGCGCGGCGCGAGCTCGGCCATCGGATGCTGCGCCGGCATGAACCGGTGGCCCTCGGTGTCGAGGAGGATCGCGCCCTCGCCGCGCACGGCCTCGGAGATGAGCGGGAGCTGTCCCTTG
Source organism: Cellulosimicrobium sp. BMG9.22 (assembly GCF_059159975.1). Taxonomy (NCBI): domain Bacteria; kingdom Bacillati; phylum Actinomycetota; class Actinomycetes; order Micrococcales; family Promicromonosporaceae; genus Cellulosimicrobium; species Cellulosimicrobium sp. BMG9.22. Next base: position 9,114 of record NZ_JBZGBY010000034.1, read on the forward strand.
GCGCCAAGTCCGAGCCACAGGACCGTCGGGTGGAACTGCACGAACTCGAGGTCGCCGAGCGTCGCGCCCGCGCGCAGCGCCGCGGCGATGCCGTCGCCCGTCGCCTGCGACGGGTTGGTCGAGGAGCGGAACACCTGCCCCACTCCCCCGGTCGCCAGCACGACCGCGCGCGCGAGCACCGCGCCGACGCCGTCGCGGGTGCCCTCGCCGCGCACGTGGAGCGTGACGCCGCACGCTCGTGCGGCGCCGTCGGGACCGGGACCGGTGAGGACGTCCAGCACGAGCGCGTTCTCGATGACCTCGATGCCGGGGTCGCTGCGCACGGCCTCGAGCTGCGCGACGAGCGCGCGCGAGATCTCGGCCCCCGTCGCGTCGCCGCCCGCGTGCGCGATGCGGTCGGCGTGATGTCCGCCCTCGCGCGTGAGCGCGATGTCGCCGTTGGCGGCGCGGTCGAAGTTCGCGCCGCGTGCGACGAGCTCGCGCACGCGCGCGGGACCCTCGGTGACGAGCACCTCGACCGCCGTCGGGTCGCACACCCCCACGCCCGCGACGAGCGTGTCGGCGAGGTGCGCCTCGGGCGAGTCCTCGGGGTGCAGCGCGGCGGCGATCCCGCCCTGCGCCCACACCGTCGACCCGGACGACAGCTCGCCCTTCGTGACGAGCAGGACGTGCGGCACGCGCGTGCGCAGCTCGAGCGCCGCGGTGAGGCCCGCGATCCCGGACCCGACGACCACGGCGTCGGCCGTCGTCGTCCAGCCCGGCGCGGGGGCCGCGAGGGTGCGTGCGAGGGTCGTCACCCGGGGTGCACCGTGGAGCCGGCGGCGTCCGCGCCCGCGCGGAACGGCGCGAACGGCAGGCCGCTCGCCTCGAGCCCGTGACCGGCCGGGACGAGCCCGGGCTCGTCCGACAGCTCGACGATCCGGTTCTGCCCGTCGACGAAGACGACGTGCGGCAGGTAGGTGCGCGCGTCGGCGTCGTCGAGCATGCCGTAGGCGATGAGGATGACGACGTCGCCCGGCTTCACGAGGTGCGCCGCGGCGCCGTTGATGCAGACCTCGCCCGCGCCGCGCTCGCCCGGGATCACGTACGTCGTCAACCGCGCGCCGTTGGTGACGTCGACGACGTCGACCTGCTGGCCCGGGTAGAGGTCCGCGGCGTCGAGCAGGTCGGCGTCCACGGTGATCGAGCCGACGTAGTGCAGGTCGGCCTGCGTCACCGTGGCGCGGTGGATCTTGCCGATCATCATGGGTCGCTGCAGCGACGCCGGACGGCGGGGTGTCGACGGGGTCTGCGCGGTCACGCGGTACCTCCAGGTGCGGGGGCACGTCCGGCGGGGTCGTCGGCCCGGGTCGCGGGCGGCGCGATCTCGACGGCCGTGTTGTCGATGAGACGCGTGGTGCCGACGCGCGCCGCGACCAGGAGGAGCCCGGGGCCGACAGCGCCGGGCGCCAGGTCGTCCACCGTAGCGGGATCGACGAGCACCACGTAATCGACGTCAACGCCGGCGGTGGCCTCGAGGATTCCCCGCGCCGCCGCGAGCACGCCGGGGGCGTCGGCGCCGGCCTCGGCGGCCTCGGCCCCGGCGCGCAGCGCGCGGCTCAGCGCGAGCGCGTCGTCCCGCTCGGCGGGCGACAGGTACGCGTTGCGCGACGAGCGCGCGAGCCCGTCCGCCTCGCGCACCGTCGGCACGGCGACGATCTCGACGTCCACGTCGAGGTCCGCGACCAGGCGCCGCACCGCGAGGAGCTGCTGGGCGTCCTTCGCGCCGAACACCGCGACGTCGGGGCGCACCAGGTGCAGCAGCTTGAGCACGACCGTGAGGACGCCGTCGAAGTGGCCCGGTCGGGACGCGCCCTCGAGCACCGTGCCGATCCGACCGGACGTCACCCGGACGATCGGGCCGCCACCCGCGCCGTGCCCCAGGCCCGGGTACATCTCGCCGGTCTCCGGGGCGAAGACGACGTCCACCGACGCGTCGGGACCCGCCGACGCGAGCAGCGCGACGTCCCCCTCGACGTCGCGCGGGTAGCGCTCGTAGTCCTCGCCCGGGCCGAACTGCAGCGGGTTGACGAAGTCGGTGACGACGACCTGCCCGCCCGGCCCCACCTCCGCCCGTGCGCGGCGCACGAGCTCGAGGTGGCCGGCGTGCAGCGCGCCCATCGTCATGACGACGGCGCGGCGCTCGCCCGGGTGCGCTGCGGTCCACGGGTCGAGGGCGGCGCGCAGGGCGGCGCGCGTCTCCACGACGCGCGGGCTGGGCGTGGTGGTCATGACGTCCCTTCGTCGAGTGCGTCGAGGACGGCGCGCGCGGCCACCTCGTCGATGCGCCCGGTCGCGAGCGCGCGGTGCGCGGCGGCGCGGCCCAGCGCCCGGTACGACGGCGGCACGTCGGCCGCGTCGCTCGTCGCCGCGAGCGCGTCGAGGGCCTGGAGGTGCTCGCGGACCGTCCCCACGTCGCCGCGCGACACCGGGCCGGTGAGGCCCAGGAGGGCCCCGTTCCCCGCGCCCGTGCCCGACTCTGCGCCGGAGTCCGCGCCGCGCGTGGCGCCGTCGAGCGCCGCGGTGAGCAGCGGCGCGAGCGCACGGCCCGGCTGCTCCACCCCTGCGGCCTCGAGCGCCTGCGCGGCCTGTGCGACGAGGACCACCAGATGGTTCGCGCCGTGCGCGAGGGCCGCGTGGTAGAGCCCGCGCGACTCCTCCGCGACGACGACGGGCTCGCCGCCGAGCTCGACGACGAGCGCCTGCCCTATCGGGAGCACCGGCGCGGGCGCGGTGACGGCGAACGTCGTGCCCTCGAGCCGCGCGAGGTCGAGCGACGTGCCGGTGAAGGTCATCGCCGGGTGGATCGCGAGCGGGATCGCGCCCGCGGCGCGCGCCGGGTCGAGGACGGCGGCGCCGTACCGACCGGACGTGTGCACGACGATCTGCCCCGGCTGCCACGCCCCCACGTCGGCGAGCCCACGGACCAGGCCCGGCAGGGCGTCGTCGGGCACGGCGAGGAGAGCGAGCTCGGCGCGCTCGACGACCTGCGGCACCTCGAGGACGGGCACGCCCGGCAGGAGGGTCTCGATGCGCTCGCGCGACGCCTCGGAGATGCCGCTCGCGCCGACCACCGCGTGCCCGGTGGCGCGCAGCGCGCTCCCGAGCACCGCACCGACGCGGCCCGCGCCGACGACACCGACGCCGAGCCGCCCGGGGCGTCGCGCGTCGGGCGCGCTCACGCCTGCCTCCCGACGTCCTGCCCGTCGGGCACCTCGTCGTGCGCCTGGTCGGGCGCCTGGTCAGGCACCGCGTCAGGCACCGCGTCGAGCGGGACCTCGTCGCGGCGCATCCACAGCTCCGGCCCCTGGTGCGCGCGAGCCGCGTGGGCACGCGCCGCCTGGGTGTCGAGAAGGCGCGCGGCGTCGGCGGAGTCGAGGTGCGCGACCTTGGGGATGACGGGGCCGGGCGTCGAGTGCACGGCGAACGTCGCGACGTCGAACCGGCGCTGCAGCGGCCCCTGCTCGAGCCCGAGCGACTGCGTGCGCTCGTGCGGCACGACGACGAGGCTGCGGAAGATGCGGCCGGAACGCAGCACGAGCGCACGGTCGGTCACCGTGAACCCGCTGCGCCGCCACGCGACGAGGTCGAGGAGCCGCGCCCGGCGCGGCGTGACCACGAAGTGCTCGCCCGCGTCGAGGCCCGACAGCCCCTCGTCGAGGAGCGCGCGCGGGTCGGGCGTGCCGAGGTCCGGCAGGACGAGCCACAGCGCCGCGAGCGCCTCGTCGCGTGTCCCGACGGGCAGCAGGACGCTCTTCGTCTGGGACCCGTCGGCGCTCGGCCCGTACCCGGCGACGTTGACGTCGACGCGCCACCAGTCCGGTCCGCGCCAGAACGGGCCCTGGAGCAGCCGCACGGCCTGGACGCGGCCGGGCGGGATGGTCTGCGAGCGCGTCTCGAGCAGGCCGTGGCGCAGCCGGATGCCGTCGGGCGAGATCGCAGAGCGGAAGCCGAACTCGCCCGAGAACCGCTGGAACAGGTAGCCGCCGAACCCCAGGACCGCGGGCAGCGCGCTGAACAGGATGCTGATCTCGCGCGTGCCGATCACGACCCCGACGATGCCCAGGATGCCGAGCACGAGGCCGACGGTCGCGCCCGATCGCACGAGCGACGCGACGAGCCGCCCCGGCCCGACGGCCGTGACCGGCTGCTCGGGCGCCTCGAGCAGGGGGGCGGGCGCCGCGGAGTCGCCCGCCTGCCCGGCGGCGCCGCCACGCTCCGGGTGCTCCGGGTCCCCGGGGAGGGCGCCGCCTTCGGGACGCTCGCCCGGACCGGTGGGCCCCGTGGTCGGAGGGGTCGGGCGCGCCCCGACGCGCAGGCCCGCGGCGAGCGCGAGCAGCTCGACCCGGAGGCGGTTCGCGTCGGCCTCCTTGAGGAACCCGAGCTTCACGCCCGAGTCGCCGCCGCCCGCCACCTCGAGCTTGAGCTCGGCGAGCCCGAAGAACCGGGCGACGAGCGGCTGGACGACGTCGACCGCCTGGAGCCGGTCGAGGCGAGCACGCCGCTGCTGGCGGAACAGGACGCCGGTGCGCAGGTGCACGGACTCGGCGTCGACCGCGTAGCTCGTCATGCGCCACGCGAGGGCGGAGTAGCCGAGCCCGATCAGGCCGATGGCCAGCACCCCGAGCAGGATCTGCCACCAGCGGTCGCCCTCGAGGAGGTTCTGCCCCTCGGGCAGGCCGTTGATCGTCTGCTGCCCGACGACGACGAGCAGCACCGCGATGACCGTCCAGCCCCGCACGAGCGGCGTGACGGGGTGCACCCGCTGCCAGTCGAGCGCGGCCGCCGATGCCTCGTGGGACGGCACGCCCGGGGCCGGGGCGCCCGGGGCCGACGCGTCGGGTGTGCCGGGGCCGGGGACCTCGCCGCTCACAGGCCAGCCAGCCGGGCTTCGCCGCGCGACGCCAGCCGGTCGCGCAGGCGGTCCGCCTCGGCCGGCTCGAGGCCCTCGATCGTCGCGTCCGTCGACGCGGACGCCGTGTGGAGCTGGATCTGCGCGATGCGCAGCTTGCGGGCGAGCGGCCCGGCCTGGACGTCCACGTACTGCATGCGCCCGTACGGCACGACGACGAGCGAGCGGAACATGATCCCCTTGCGGATGAGCAGGTCGTCGTCGCGCTCGGCGTAGCCGATCGCGCGCACCTGGCGCGGCACGAGCAGCGCCGCCCACAGGCCGATCAGCGCGAGCACGGCGAGGACGAGCCACTGCCACCAGTGCGGGAACAGGACCGCGAGCACGACCACCGGCACCGCGACCACGGCGAGCGTGGTCGCCGTGGAGAGGAGTCGCGCCGTCACCAGCCGCGGCGACACGCCCGACCACACGACCCCGGGCGGGTCGAACGGACCCGTGCCCGCAGCGACAGGAGGACGGTCGGTCTCGGGCGTCCCGTGAGGATCGGTCATGGGACGATCCTGCCATCTTGCGTCCGCACGACGGTCCCGAGAGCAAGCTCGCGCACGACGTCCGCGCGGGTCAGCGTCCAGCCGACGAGCCCGAGACCCCGCCACCGCGACGCCCAGCAGCTCGACTCACGTGTCGTCGTGGCACTCCCCCGCCCCGGCGATCGCGAACCCGGCGCGGTCGCCGGGGCCGAGCGTCGGCTCGGGGCTCCCTTCCGAGGCCATGAGCTCGGCCGGGTCGTCGACGTGGTCGAGACCGAGCACGTGGCCCAGCTCGTGCAGCGCGATCGCCTCCACCTCCGCCTGCCCGGCGGGCTCGCCCAGTCGATCGTCGAGCACGTCGGCGTTCAGCAGGACGACGCCGCTCACGAGGCGCGGGCCCGACGGCAGGTCGACGCGCACGTGCGTGCCGAGCCCGCCCGTCCTCGCGTCGAGCGCGGGGTCGGTCTCCGCGCCCGCCCACGCGACGAGCACCGGCGCCCACCGGTCGGCGTACCGGTCGGGCTGCAGGGCCGCCCGGTCGGTCGCCGGGACCTCGTCGACGGCGCCGTCCTCCACGAGGTCGAGCCCCGTCGCGTCCTCGGCCCGCACGACGGCGCGGCGCACCGCGTCGAGCACGGCGGCCGGCATGCCCTCGCCCACGACGTAGTGCAGGGGTCGGCAGGGGTCGAACCGGACGGGCGTGCCGTCGTCGGTGACGGAGAAGAACGCGTACGAGGTGCCCGGCCCCGGGTCGACGGCGGGGCGCAGCCGGCCGGGACGGGCGTCCCCCGGGAGCGGGGGGACGGGGAGCCCGTCGAGCGTCACCGTCCCGGCGGCCGGGTCGACGGCGGAGGACGTGGGCACGAGCAGCCCGACGTGCGCCGGGGTGTCGAGGGCGGCGCGACGCGCGAGCTCGGGCCGCACGAGCTCGGTCCACCCCACGACGACCACGGCGAGCACGATCAGGCTCGAGAGCGCGGCCGAGAGCCCTGACCCGACCGGCCGCCTGCCGCCCTGCCCGCCGCGGGTCACCCGAAGCAGCCGTGCACGTCGTCGGCGGTGCGCGGGTCCCGCGTGGAGCCGAACATCCAGGATGAGCAGTCACGATGCACGTTCGACAGATTGCCAGAATCTCTGCGTCGGGCCGGTGGCACCCCGCTGAACGGTGCATGAACAGGCACGGCGAGGCCCGTCGCACCCGACGCTGCCGCCCGGGGATCAGGCGGAGGCGCCGGCCTCACCGTTCGACTCCTCGGGTCGCGGGCGCTCGCCGCGGGCGGTCTCCTCGTCGCTCGGGGGCGGCAGCTCGCAGAACTTCTCGACGACGAGCCCGACCACGGCCAGCACGACCGCGCACAGCACCGCCACGCCCGCCGCGACCATGCGCTCACGACGCGCGTCGATCGCCAGGTCGGGCAGCGCGACCAGCACCTGTGCGCCGTACCACCCGGTGAGCAGCGCGCCCGTCAGGGACGCCGCCTTCGCGAGCACGAACGTGCGTGCCGCCCGGATCGCGTCGAGCGAGGGGCGCCTGCCCTGCTGGTACGCCCGGACCGTCCACCCCGCCCAGAAGATCGCACCCGCGAGCGCGACGATCGCGACGTCGACGATCCACGGCACGACCGGCAGATACGTCCCGCGCCCCTCGAGCGCGCGCACGACGAGCCACCCCACGACCGCGGTCACGACCGCGACGAGCAGGAGGGTGCGGACCGACGTGCGCCGCATCAGCGCTGGGCGTCGGGCGCGGGCCCCGACACCGGCGGGAACGGCGGCCACGGGTCGCCCGCGGTGTGCAACGACGTGTCCGCGAGCGGTCCGGGGGCCGACGCCGGCACCGGCGCGACCCCTGCCGAGACGGGCCCGAACGGTACGGACCGGATCATGCTGTCGTCGGACAGCGGCGCGGGCGGGGCGTCGTGGTGCGGAGCCTCCGGGGCGACACCCTCGGAGACGGGCGCGAACACCGGACGTCGCTCACGGACGGGCTCCTGCGGGTGCCCCACGGGAGTCGTCACAGGAGGGGCCACGAGAGACACCAGGGGAGGAAGAGCCGCGGGGACCGCTGCGGGCATCGCCGTCGGCAGCGCCGCGCCCGGCGCCGGCGGGTGGGGCGGCTGCTGCCGGTCGGGATCCTGCGGCGCGAAGGGCTGCGGAGCGGCCGCTGGCGCGGTGTACGACGGTGCGGCGTGCGGGGGTTCCGCGGGCCGCACGACGGCGGGCTCCGGCGCGACGGCCGGCTCCGGCGCAGGAGAGGGAGCGGGCTGCGGCGCGGGTGCTGCGTCGGTGCTGCCCGTCGCGACGTGGACGGCGCCCGCCGGCTCGGGCGCGGGGTCGGTCAGCCAGTCGAGCGCGAGCCAACGGATGCCCCCGCGGTCGGGAGCGGTCGCGGCGAGCGCCGCGACCGGCCCGCCGCCGAGGCCGGGCAGGACGGCGTCCGGGTCGATCTGCGACCAGGGCTCGAGCACGAACGCCCGCTCGTGCGCGCGCGGGTGCGGCAGCTCCAGGTCGTCCGCGACCGCCGTGAGCGTGCCGTAGACGATGAGGTCCACGTCGAGCGTGCGCGGCCCCCAGTGCTGGTCGCGCACGCGGCCGTGCGCGTGCTCCACCGCCTGGCACGCGAGCAGCAGGTCCCGCGCCGACAGGCGCGTGCGCGCGAGCAGGACCGTGTTGAGGAAGTCGGGCTGTTCGGGGCCGCCCACCGCGGCGGTCCGGGCGAGCGGTGAGACCTCGGTGATCTCGAGACCGGAGATCCGGTCGAGGTCGGTGATCGCGTCCCGCAGGGTCTGCTGCGCGTCGCCGAGATTTGCGCCGAGCGCCAGGACCACCTCGACGAACCCGGCCGGCACGTCGTCCATGCGGTCGTGCTCGTGCTCCACGGTGTCCTCGGACGGGCCCGCCTCGTCGACCGCACCAGCTGCGACGGCTGCACCGGCGGCGACGTCGTCGACGCCGGCGGGCAGGGGCGCGGGCGCGACCTGCGGGGCTGCCGCCTCGACGTCGGCCTGCGCCCCGCCGGGCGTCCCGGCAGGGAGCGCCTCGCCGTCGTGCACGGGGTCCGCGACCGGGGCGGACGCCAGGTCCACGGTCTCCGAGGTATCGGCGCCGGGCGCCTCCGGCCCGGCCCAGCCTGCATGCGCCTCGAGCCCGGCAGGCGCGTCCTCGAGGGGTACAGGAACGGGAACAGGCACGGGGACGACGGGCGCGGGGACCGGCGTGGGCGCCGGTGCGACCGACGCAGGTGCGGCGGGCGGCACGGCGGCCGGCGCCTCGCGCGTCACGTCGAGGTCGTCCACCGGGAGGTCGTGGCGGTCGACCTGCTCGTCCGGCCCGACTGGCCCGGCCGTCCCGGTCTCGGCGGCCGGTGCCGGGTCGAACGGGGCCGGCGCGGGCTGGTCGGTCGGCGCTGCCTCCACGCGTGCGACGTCTGCGCGCGCGGCGTCGGCCTCGACGACGGCGCCGGTCACCGGGGAGATGCTCGGCGGCATGACGTCGGGTGCCGGCGCGAGGACGACGTGCTCGTCCCCGGCGGGAGCGACGCTCTCGACACCGTGGATCAGTGCCGGCGCGACGGACCCGACCGGGATCGGCCCGACGGGCTGGGACTCCCGCGGGTCGCCGCCGTCCGGGCGCCCGCCCGGGATGCTCGGGCGGCGCAGCGGCGCGACCACCGGGACGACCACGCGGTCGCGACGGATGACGACCTCGACGTCGTCGAACGGCACCGTGATCGGCGCCTGCGGCTTGTGGACGGCGACGTCGACCGCGACCACCTCGGGGTGCGTGAGGATGGTCGCCGCGATGCGCTCGGCGACGGTCTCGACCAGGTCGGCCGGGGATCCCTCGAGGACCGCGACGACGTCCTGGGCGACGCCCGCGTAGCTCACCGTCTGCGCGAGGTCGTCGCCGCTGGCCGCCGCGCGCGTGTCGAGGTGCAGCACGACGTCGGCGCGGAACAGCTGTCCCTCGACCTTCTCGTGCTCGAAGACCCCGTGGTGGCCCGTCGCGCTCAGTCCGGTGAGACGGATCCGGTCGAAGGGCCGTCCGTCCGCGTCGAGGACCGCTCCTGCGAACGCTGTGGTCACGTCGTGCTCCCGTCCAACCGTGGTTCGTGCGTCGTCGTCGTCCCGCCCCATCCTGCTAGGTCGTCCCCCGCCGCGTCGAGTCGCCGTCCGCGGGCAGGGGCTCGGCGGCGGCCCACGCTGCCGCGACGCGCACGGCGTCGGCCGACGCGCGGACCGCGTGCACGCGCACGCACCACGCGCCCGCGGCGGCGGCGAGCGTCGTCACGGCGGCGGTCGCGTCGTCGCGCCGCAGCGGCGGCACGGGCTGCCCGTCGGAGTGCGCGAGGAGATGCCCGAGGAACCGCTTGCGCGACGCCCCGACGAGCACCGGCAGCCCGAGCGCCTCGAGCTCGGCGAGGCGAGCGAGCAGCGGCCAGTTCGCCGACCCGGCCTTGGAGAAGCCGAGACCCGGGTCGAGCACGACCTGCTCCCGGCGCACGCCCGCGTCGAGGAGGTTCGCCACGCGGGCGGCGAGCTCGTCGCGCACGTCGGTGACGACGTCGTCGTAGTCCTCGAGCTCGTCCATGACGTCCGCGTGGCCGCGCCAGTGCATGCACACGTACGCGACGCCCGTGCGCGCGACGACCTCCGCCATCGCGGGGTCGGCGAGGCCGCCCGAGACGTCGTTGACGATCCGGGCGCCCGCCTCGACCGCGCGCTCGGCGACGACCGCGCGCGTCGTGTCGACGCTGACGATCGCGCCGTCCGCGGCGAGCGCCGAGATCACGGGGAGCACGCGGGCGAGCTCGGCCTCGACCGGGACGCGCGTCGCCCCGGGGCGCGTCGACTCGCCGCCGACGTCGAGGATGTCGGCCCCCTCGCCGAGCAGCTCGCGCCCGTGCGCGACCGCCGCGTCGGGCTCGTACCACTCGCCGCCGTCGGAGAACGAGTCGGGCGTGACGTTGACGACGCCCATGACGAGCGTGCGGCCGACGTCGGCCAGCTCCTCGAGGCCCGCGACGACGAACCGGTCCACGGTCCTAGCGCCCCAGGATGAGGCTCATCGCCTCGGCGCGGGTCGCGCCGTCGCGCATCTGGCCGCGCACGGCGGACGTGACGGTGCGCGACCCGGGCTTGCGCACGCCGCGCATCGACATGCACAGGTGCTCGCACTCGACGACGACGATCGCCCCGCGCGGTTGGAGGTTCTCGACGAGCGCGTCCGCGACCTGCGACGTCAGCCGCTCCTGGACCTGCGGCCGGCGCGCGTAGACCTCGACGAGGCGCGCGAGCTTCGACAGGCCCGTGATGCGGCCGTCGACGTTGGGGATGTAGCCCACGTGCGCCACGCCGTGGAACGGCACGAGGTGGTGCTCGCACGTCGAGTACACCTCGATGTCCTTGACGAGCACCATCTCCTCGTGACCGAGGTCGAACGTCGTGGTGAGGACGTCGCCGGGCTCCTGGCGCAGGCCCGCGAAGATCTCGCGGTAGGCGCGTGCGACCCGGGCAGGCGTCTCGCGCAGGCCCTCACGGTCGGGGTCCTCCCCGACGGCGAGCAGGAGCTCGCGGACCGCCGCCTCGGCGCGGGGCTGGTCGTAGGGCGGCACGTCCGCCGGGGCGCGGAGGTCCTCCGCCGCGCGCGCCCGGGTGATGCCGCCCGTGTCCTCGCCCATCACCCCTGGTCCGGCTCGCGCGTGTCCGTGACGTCCATGCCGTCCTCGCGCCCCAGGGCCCGGTCCAGCGGGCTGTCGGCCGGGACCTCGCCGATGCGCTCGGGCGGGAGCTCGTCGTTCGCGGCGGCGGCCTCGTCCTGCGGGATGACCGGCGACCCGTTCTGCGCCACCTTCTCGGCGTCCGTGAGCACGGGACCGCGCTGCGAGACCGAGCGCTGCTCGCTCGAGAGCCACACGTCGCGCGCCTCGCGCTTGACGACGGGTGCGAACACCCGCGCGAGCTCGGCCTGGTTGAGCGTCTCCTTCTCGAGGAGCTCGAGCACGAGCGCGTCGAGCACGTCGCGGTACTGGGTGAGCACCTGCCACGCCTCGTCGTGCGCGGACTCGACGAGCTTGCGCACCTCGTGGTCGACCGTGCCCGCGACGGACTCGGAGTAGTCGCGCGTGTGCCCCATGTCGCGGCCCATGAACGGCTCGCCCGAGCCGGTGCCGAGCTTGATCGCGCCGACCCGCTCGCTCATGCCGTACTCGGTGACCATCTTCTTCGCGACCGCCGTGGCCTTCTCGATGTCGTTCGAGGCGCCGGTCGTCGGGTCGTGGAAGACGATCTCCTCGGCGACGCGACCGCCCATCGCGTAGGCGAGCTGGTCGAGCAGCTCGTTGCGCGTCGTCGAGTACTTGTCCTCGGTCGGCATGACCATCGTGTACCCGAGCGCGCGGCCGCGCGGCAGGATCGTCACCTTGGTGACGGGGTCCGTGTAGCGCATCGCGGCGGCGACGAGAGCGTGGCCGCCCTCGTGGTAGGCCGTGATCTTCTGCTCCTTGACGTTCATGACGCGCGTGCGCTTCTGCGGGCCGGCGACGACGCGGTCGATCGCCTCGTCGAGCGCGCGGTCGTCGATGAGCTGCGCGCCGCTGCGGGCCGTGAGGAGCGCGGCCTCGTTGAGCACGTTCGCGAGGTCGGCGCCCGTGAAGCCCGGGGTACGGCGCGCGACGGCCAGGAGGTCGATCTCGGGGACGATCGGCTTGCCCTGCGCGTGCACGCGCAGGATCGCCTCGCGGCCCTTGAGGTCCGGGGCCTCGACCGCGACCTGGCGGTCGAAGCGGCCCGGACGCAGGAGCGCGGGGTCGAGGATGTCGGGGCGGTTGGTCGCCGCGATGAGGATGACGTTCGCCTTGACGTCGAACCCGTCCATCTCGACGAGGAGCTGGTTGAGCGTCTGCTCGCGCTCGTCGTGACCGCCGCCCATGCCCGCGCCGCGGTGGCGGCCGACGGCGTCGATCTCGTCGACGAAGATGATCGCCGGCGAGTTCTCCTTGGCCTGCGTGAACAGGTCGCGCACGCGGCTCGCGCCGACGCCCACGAACATCTCGACGAAGTCCGAGCCGGAGATCGAGTAGAACGGGACGCCCGCCTCGCCCGCGACGGCCCGTGCGAGCAGCGTCTTGCCGGTCCCCGGCGGGCCGTAGAGCAGGACGCCCTTGGGGATCTTCGCCCCGACGGCCTGGAACTTGTCGGGCTCGGCGAGGAACTCCTTGATCTCGTGGAGCTCCTCGACCGCCTCGTCCGCGCCCGCGACGTCGGAGAACGTCACCTGCGGGGTGTCCTTCGACACGAGCTTGGCGCGCGACTTGCCGAAGCCCATGACGCGCGACCCGCCGCCCTGCATGCGCGAGAGCAGGAACCAGAACAGGACGCCGATGATGAGGAACGGGATGAGCAGGCCCAGCAGCGACGACCAGAACGACGGCTGCGCGACCTCCGAGTTGTACCCGTCCGCCGGCTCGGCGGCGACGACGGCGTCGACCACGGCCTCGCCCTGGGGCGCGACGTAGAAGAACTCGACGTTCGTGCCCTTGTTCTCCTCCGACTCCTCGCCCTCGTCGACGACGAAGTCCTCGGACAGGGTGAGGCGCACGCGTTGGTCGCCGTCCACGAGGAGGGCCTGGTCGACCGTGTCGCCCGAGAGCAGCTCGAGGCCCTGGGACGTGTCGATGCGCTGGACGGTCGGGCGCGACAACGTCGCGAACGCGATCCAGAGGATCACGAGGCCCAGGACGATCCAGACGATCGGCCCACTGAGAATCTTCTTGATGTTCATCGGCGACGGGGCGAGCGCCCCGGATCCCTCCGCTCGCGCAAGTGTTCGGGCTCGAAACTACACTCTGGACCTTGACGCCTGCTGGGGATCACGGCTCTGTTCGCCCAGGGCGTGGCCCACGCCCCTGGACGGTGCGTCGGTTCAGCTCGAGTACACGTGCGGCGCGAGCGTGCCGACGAACGGCAGGTTGCGGTACTTCTCCGCGTAGTCGAGGCCGTAGCCCACGACGAACTCGTTGGGGATGTCGAACCCGACGTAGCGCACGTCGACGTCCGTCTTCGCCGCGTCGGGCTTGCGGAGCATCGCCGCGATCTCGACCGACGCGGGACCGCGCGAGCGCAGGTTCGACAACAGCCACGAGAGCGTCAGACCCGAGTCGATGATGTCCTCGACGATGAGCACGTGACGGCCCGTGAGGTCGGCGTCCAGGTCCTTGAGGATCCGCACGACTCCCGACGACTTGGTGCCCGAGCCGTACGACGACACCGCCATCCAGTCCATCTCGACGTGGCTGCGCAGGCGACGCGCGAGGTCCGCCATGACCATCACCGCGCCCTTGAGCACGCCGACGAGCAGCAGGTCCTTGCCCGCGTAGTCCCGGTCGATCTGCTCGGCGATCTCGTCGAGCCGGGCGCCGAGCTGCTCCTCGGTGAGGAGGATGTTCTCGAGGTCGCCGGCGACGTCGGATGCTTCCACGGGTGGTCACTCCAGAGCTGGGGGGAGGGTGGTGGTCCGGGTTGGTCGTTCCGGACCCAGGGAAAGCCTGCCACATGCGCGCCCTGCCCTCAGGCCGCCGGGCAGGTGCACGGGACCCTGGCCGCGCCACGTGGTGACGAGCGCGTCGAGCGCGTCCACGTGGACCGCGAAGAGGTCGCCCGCGGGGCAGCCCGCCCGCAGCGCGGCGGAGCGCAGCGCCCGACGGCGCAGGGCCGGGTGCGCGGCGGCCAGCACCTCCGCGTCGAGCACGACGGCGGCCTCGGCCTCGGCCGGTCGCGTCGCCGTGGCGAGGAGGTCGGCGGCGAGCGCGTCGAGCAGGTCGGCGTCGGCGCGCAGGAGGTCGGCGGTCCGCGCGAGGGCCGGCACGGCACCCGGACCGAGCACGTCGACGAGCGGGGGCACCACCTGTGCGCGCACGAGCGAGCGCAACGGCGGCCCGCTCGTGTCAGGACGAGGTGACGCCCCGCCGTCGTCTCGTCCTGACACCGAGTTGGTGGGGTCGTCCCACCACGTGAGCCCGACGGCGCGGCAGACGGCCTCGGTCTGCGTGCGCCGCAGCGCGAGGAACGGCCGGCGGTAGAGGCCACGGCGCGCGGCCATCCCCGCGAGCGAGCGGGCCCCCGCACCGCGCGCGAGCCCGAGCAGCACGGTCTCGGCCTGGTCGTCCAGCGTGTGCCCCAGCAGGACGGTGGCCGCCCCGCGCGCTCGGGCGGCGTCGTCGAGCGCCGCGTACCGGGCCGCACGTGCCTCGGCCTCCGGCCCACCGCTCGACGTCCCGGCCCTGTCCGACGTGTCGCCCGACGTCGCCCGACGCTCGCCCACGACGACGGTCCGCACCTCGACCGGGTCGAGCCCGAGGTCGCGGCACCGCGCGGCGGCCTCCGCGGCGACCTGCGCGCTGCCCGCCTGCAGTCCGTGGTCCACGACGACGGCACCCGCCCGGAGCCCGAGACGCGGCGCGACGAACGCGGTGGCCGCAGCGAGCGCCGTCGAGTCCGCGCCGCCCGAGCACGCGACGAGCACGACGCTCTCGGGAGCGACGTCGGCGAGCTCGGAGCGCACCGCGCGGCGCGCGTCGGCGACGACCGGCGCCGGTCCGCCCACGACGTCAGCCGTGCACGCGACGCACCCAGGCGCGCGCGTCGGCGATCTCGCGGGCGGTCGGCAGGTTCTCCGGCGCCACCCACACGGCGTTGAACCCGTCGCGCCCGACGTCCTTCTCGACCGCGCGCACGAACGCGGCGCCGTCGCGGTACTGGGCGATCTTCGCGTCCATGCCGAGCACGCGCCGCAGCACGACGTCGAGGCCCGAGCCGCCCGCGCCGTCGCGCCGGGCCTCGAACTTGCGCCGGATGCTGCGCACGGTCCGCACGGTGCGCGGGCCGACGGCGTCCATCGCGACGTCGGCGTGCCCCTCGAGCAGCGCCATGACCGCGGTGACGTCTGCGAGGCGGTCCTGCTCCGCTGGGGTGAGGAGGCCGTCGACGAACGTCGCGCCCTCGCCCCGGACGGCGTTCAGCACCGCCCGGCCGACCGTCGTCAGCTTCTCGCGCAGGCGCGCCTCGGCCAGCCGTCGGGACGACGCCGAGAGCTCGGTGAGCAGGTCGTTCGCCTGGGCGCGCAGGTGCGCCGCGAGCCAGGGCGCGGTCGCGAACTGCAGCGCGTGCGTCTGCTCGTGCAGGCACACCCACAGGCGGAAGTCGGCCGGGCGCAGGTCGAGCGCGCGCTCGACCTGCAGGACGTTGGGGGCGACGAGCACGAGGCGACCGGGCGACGTCGCGGGGGCCGCGCCGCCGTGCGCGTCAGCGCCCGGCGAGCCCACCCCGCTGTACGGGTCGAACTGCCCGAGCACGCGGCTCGCGAGGACGGCGAGGACGGAGCCGACCTGCGCCGCCCCGACGAGCGCCGTCGCCTGCGGGACGCGACCGCCCTCCCCCACGACCGCCTCGGTCACGCCTTCGGTGAGCGACGACATGATCTCGGTGTTCGCCCGGGCCCACCGCGCACGGTCGACGACGTAGACCGTGCCGAGCCCCGACTGCGCCGCGCTCGTCGGGGTGCCGCCTGCCGGCGTCATGCGCGTGACGTCGAGCACGTGCGGGACGGCGGTCTCCGCGGCCGTGCGCAGACCGTCGACGAGGTCCGCGAGCTCGTCGCGCGACGCCTGCGGTCCGGGGCGCGCGAGCCGGCCCGCGATCTGCGCGGCGGCCGACCAGTCCACGAGCGACGCACCACCGGGCGCGCGCTCGTCCTTCTCGACGAGGGTCACCGCCTCACCGTAACCCGGCCGCGTCGACCAGGAGATCGCCACTTTCCGGGCAGACTGACGGCGAACCCTCCCCAGGCCGATGACGTCGACGCCACGACGTAGTAGATTCAACTACTTGGCGGGGGACAGTCGGTCGGAAGTGCCGGACTGGGCACACCGGGCGGACTACATACGTACCCGAACGAAGCGAAAGAGTCGAGTGGAGAAACGAACATCGAGCCCGCCTGGGCGAACGAGGCATTCGCCGATCCTGATGGGATACGGAGACGTCGATGTCGAGGTCCAGAAGGAGGATGACGATGAATAAGGACATTCCGGTCCACGACCTGCTGGAGCAGATCGGGAACGAGTCGGAGGCGCAGCGGCACACGCGGCTGCCTGATGGCGCGGTCGGCAGGCGCAAGTCCGATGCCCGCGCGCCCAAGGTGCTGTCAGTCCGGCTCACGGCCGAGCAGTACGAACGCCTCGCCAAGTCTGCCGCCCATCAAGACCTTCCGGTCTCGACCATGGCCCGGCTCGCCATCATCGAGAAGCTCGATGCTCAGCCCGGACCTTCCCGCGCGTCATCAGACCTGACCGCGATCACCGAGGCTTTGCGCGAGGTCATCCGGCCCGAGTTCCTCAGGGCGGGATGACCCGCGGCCATCGACCACCCCCATGGAGGCTCCGCATGGCTCGAAGATCCACGCCTCGTCCGGACCCGACGCCAGGCTTCGACGTTCCCGATCCTGGTCTGCCGCCCTCAGACGTCGACGACCACGGGGTCGACGGTGACGACCCGTCGGCGACGATCGCCCCGGCAGACCCACGCTGGAACGCGTGGTTCGACCATGGGCTCCGCACATCGGACGATTTTCTGGACGAGCGCGACCAACGTGCGGGGAACGCTCGCGACGCCGTCTGAGCGAGCACCTTCGGCCTGAGCCGTCCCGCTCCCTCCCGTTACCTCTCAGGCGGCGGTCACGCGGTGCAGCCGCACTCCGCGAGGGACGCGACGAAGTCGTCGAAGATGATGCGCGCGCCGTACGTGCCGCCGTCGGGCACGGCGTCGGCCATGACGGAGAACACGAGGAGCCGGTCGTCCGCCGTGACGACGGTCCCCGCGAGCGACGTGACGTTCGGCAGGCTGCCGGTCTTGGCGCGCACGACGCCACGGCCCGCGTTGTCGAGGAAGCGCTCGCCCAGCGTGCCGGACAGTCCCGCGACCGGCAGACCGATCGCTCCGGTGCGCAGCTGCGGGTGGGCGGGGTCGGCGAGCAGGCCGACGACGGCGTCGAGCTGCGCAGGTGTGAGGACGGACCCGTCGCCGAGGCCCGACAGGTCGGCGAGCGCCGCGCCCGTGAGGTCGACGCCGAGGCCCTCGACCGCGGCGCGCACCGCCTGGGTCGCGCCCTCGGCGGAGCCCGGCAGCCCGGCGTCGAGCGCGACGACGCGACCGACGACCTCGGTGATCGTGTTGTCGGAGTGCTGCAGGAGGTAGTCGACGACCTCGCTGAGCGGCGCCGACAGCACCTCGCCCACCGCGCGGGCGTCGTCGGGCGCCGTGGCCCGCTGCACGTCGCCTGCGACGGTGATGCCCTCCGCCGCGAGCGCGGCGACGAACGCGTCCGCCGCAGCCATCGCGGGGTCCGGCGCACGCGGCGCGTACTCGCGCTCGTCGAGCCGCGCGATGTCCACGGCGAGCGCCGCGACCGGAGCGACGTACCCGTTGCGCACGCTCAGCGGGTCGACCGTGGGTGCGACCGCCCCGCCGGTGAACAGCGTGTCGTCGAGCAGCAGCGAGACCGTGGTGCGTCCCGTGAGCTTCAGCTCGCCCGCGACCTGCGTGGCCAGGTCGCCGAGGCCGGCACGGCCGTTGACCGCCGTCGGGTCGCCGGCGCCCGCGGCGAGCATCATGTCGCCCCCGCCCACGAGGTAGACGGTCTCCTGTCCTTCGAGGACGGCTCGGGTGGGGAGCGTCGCGTGCGGGCCGGGGGACGTGAGCGCCGCGGCCGCCGTGAGCGTCTTGAGCGTCGAGGCGGGGACGAGGCCCGTGGACTGGCCGCTCGCCCCGAGCACGTCGCCCGTCGCCGCATCGGTGACGAGGACGCCGACGCGCGGCCCGAGCCGGGTGTCGGCGACGAGGTCGTCGACGAGCCCCTGCACGGCACCCGACCCCGGGACGGGCGCCGCGTCGTCGAGCACGGGCAGGGGCTCTGCGAGCGGCGGGGCCGCGACGGCGCCCGGTGCGTCCGGGAACGGGTTCGGCTCGGGCCACGGCGGCTCGGTCGTGAGCATGCCGGGCACGACGTCGGCCGCGTCGGCCACGAGATAGCCGCCCGCGAGCGCCAGGACGACGCCGATCGTCACCCCCGCCCGAGTCCCCCAGCCCATGCGAATCCTCCGGTCGTGCCCGCTCGTGCGGACGTGCGCATTATCACTCACCGAGCGCCGCGGGCAGACCCGTGGGAACCTTCCCGCGCGGACGGCACGTGTCACACTAGTTCCCGCACGACGGCGCCGTCCGTCGCTCACCCGACCAGCCACCGCCCGAGCGCCGTGGTGCCGGTACGACTGGAGGAAGCAGTGGAGTTCGACGTCACGATCGAGATCCCCAAGGGACAGCGCAACAAGTACGAGGTCGACCACGCGACCGGCCGCATCCGGCTCGACCGCATGCTGTTCACCTCGACGCGCTACCCCGACGACTACGGGTTCATCGAGGGGACGCTCGGCGAGGACGGCGACCCCCTGGACGCGCTCGTGCTGCTCGAGGAGCCCACGTTCCCCGGCTGCCTGATCCGCTGCCGCGCGCTCGGCATGTTCCGCATGCGCGACGAGGCCGGCGGCGACGACAAGGTGCTGTGCGTCCCCACGGGCGACCAGCGCGCCGCGTGGCGCCAGGACATCGACGACGTGTCCGACTTCCACCGCCTGGAGATCCAGCACTTCTTCGAGGTCTACAAGGACCTCGAGCCCGGCAAGTCCGTCGAGGGCGCCCACTGGACCGGCCGCACCGAGGCCGAGGCCGAGATCGAGCGCTCCATCCAGCGCGCGATCGACACCGGGTACCACACGCCGGGCCACTGACCACCGGCACGCAGCACGTACGACGGCGGCCGCTCACCTCGCGAGGTGGGCGGCCGCCGTCGTGCGTCACGGGCGGGCGAGCCCGTTCCGGTACGCCCAGACGACGACCTGGACGCGGTCGCGCAGGCCCAGCTTCGTGAGGACCCGGCCCACGTGGGTCTTGATCGTCGCCTCCGAGAGGAACAGCCGCGCGCCGATCTCCGCGTTCGACAAGCCGTCCGCGAGCAGCGCGACGACGCCGCGCTCGCGCTCCGTGAGGGTCTCGAAGGCGCGTTCGCGCGCGGCGACGTCGGGGAGAGCCGGAGCCACCTCGGCGAGGAGCCGACGCGTGGCCGACGGCGCGATCACGGCGTCTCCGCGGTGCACCGTGCGGACCCCCGCGAGCAGTTCCTCGGTCGGCGCGTCCTTGAGCAGGAACCCGGAGGCTCCCGCACGCAGCGCGGCGTAGACGTACTCGTCGACGTCGAACGTCGTGAGGACGAGCACCCGGCAGGGCGGCATCGCGGCCGCCAGCAGCCGGGTCGTCGTCTCGATCCCGTCCATGACGGGCATGCGCACGTCCATGACCACGACGTCCGCCCGCCGCTCCCGCTGGACCGCGAGCGCCTGCGCCCCGTCGCCCGCCTCGCCCACGACGACCAGGTCGGGTGCGGCGTCGATCACGGCGACCGCCCCGGCACGGACGAGCGCCTGGTCGTCGACGACCAGGACGCGGATCATCGTGCCTCCTGCCCGGGTCGCGACGGCGCGGCGTCGGTCGGGTGTGACGCGGTGGGCGGCACGGGGCTCGCGGTGGGGGTCGTGGTCGGGATCGACGCGGCGACCGTCCATGCGCCGTCCGTGCGGACCCCGAGCGTCCCGCCCGTCGCCTCGACGCGCTCGCGCATGCCCACGAGGCCGAGCCCGGCCCCGGGACCGCCACCGCGCGTCGTCCCGGGCTCGCGCTCCCGGCGAGGACCGGGACGGTTCGGCGAGGGCGCGCCGGCGTCCGGGACCGTGCCGGGGCTCGCGTCCGGTGGTACGTCGGCGACCTCCAGGTCGATCCGGTCCTCGTGCCACGTGAGCGTGACGGTCGACGACGAACCGGGCACCGCGTGGCGCGCACCGTTGGTCAGCGCCTCCTGGACCGTGCGGAACGCGGCGAGCCCGGCGGCGGGTCCGAGGGGTGCGGGACGACCCGACTCGACGACCCGCACCGTGCGCCCCGTCGCCCGGACGCGCTCGACCAGCCCGGGCAGGTCGTCGAGCGTCGGTGCCGGGTTCGAGGGCAGCGTGCCCTCGACAGCGTCCCCCGGCTCCGCTCGGAGCACGTGCACGAGGCCGCGCATCTCGCGCAGCGCCTCGCGTCCCGTCTCCTCGACGACCTCCAGCGCCTGCGCGGCACGCCGGGGGTCCGCGCGTCCCATCCTGGCCTGGGCGACGACGACCGAGAGCGAGTGCGCGACGACGTCGTGCATCTCGCGGGCGATCCGCGTGCGCTCGGCCAGCACTGCCCGCGCGGCCCGCTCCTCACGCTCCGCCTCCGCCCGGACCCGCCCGGCCTGCGCCTCGAGCCGCACCCGCTCCTGAGCCCGCCGGAGCAGCCCCATCGTCCAGGCGACCACGACGAGAGCGACGAGGAGCAGGCCCAGCAGCCACGGGCTCGGCCCGACGGCCGACGCCGTGGCGCTCGGGTCCTCGCGGTACCGGAGCACGGTCGCGGCCGCGCCGACGACGCCGGTCACCAGGCCGAGCGGACGCGCCGGGCCCCACGCGGTGCACGCCTGGACCGAGAGGAGGAACACCAGCGCGGAGGGGAGCAGGAAGTACAGTCCCGTGACGGCGAGCTGGCCGGCCAGCGCGACGGCGACCACGACGTGCGAGGGCACCGGCGCCGACCGGCGTGCGGCGAGGGCGACGTGCGCGACCACCGCGAGCGCCCCGACGGCCCAGGCCTCGCTCGCCGGGAGCGAGGCCGCGGCGACGACGCACGTCGCGGGCAGCAGGACGAGCGCCGCCGCCCCGGCGAGCAGCACGTCGCCGCGCACGGGCCGCACGCTCATCGGGTGACGGCCCTTCGGGCGGCGTCGCGCGCGTCCAGGGTCGCCACCAGGAGCGCGACGCCGATCACGAGCCAGGTGCCGTAGGTGAGTGCGACGAGGACGGTGATCGCCCCCGCGTCGAGGTCGACGGGGCCGTCGTCCAGACCCAGGAGCTGCGCGGCGGTGCCGAACACCATGAGGGCTCCCATCGTCAGGCCCGCGGACGCCGCGACCCATCCGACCGCCTGCGCCCCACCCCGCACGAGCCGGCCCGGGAGGGGTCGGTGCGTCAGCGCGAGCGCCAGCAGGGCGGCGGTCGCGAACAACGCGAGCTCCATCACCGGCGCTCCCCCCGTGTGCGGCTCGGGCCGTCCGAGCGTACCGCCCAGCCACCAGTAGACCTTGAGCGCCGGGTACGGCACGCACATCGCCAGTGCGAGCGCGCGCGGCCAGCGGCGGTGGACCGGAGCGGAGCCCGGCGTGGTCGCGCTCCGGGTGTGCAGCGCCGTGACGACCGCCGTCGCCGCGCTGAGCGCGCGCACCAGGGCACCCCGGACGTCGACGACCGCGAAGTCGCCCGCCGGGATCCCCGTCACCGCGAAGAACGCGCGGAACGCGTCGAGCGCGAGGCCCCCCGCCGCCCAGAAGAGCAGGATGACGGCGCCCCAGCCGAGCCCGACCACGAGAGACCGTGTCCAGCGGCCACGGGACGCCGCGAGCGCGATCAGCGCGAGCGCGCCGGCCACCGGCGCGACCCAGGGCGGGGCGAAGATCGACGAGTACCCCTCGGGCGGTGGCCCGGACCACCGCAGGAGGCCGGTCGCCAGGGTCGCGGACGCCGTGACGGCCGCCGTCACGACGATCGCCCTCGGGACGATCGCCGTCGGGACGGGCGGGCGGGACGAGAGCGTGGAGGTGTCGTTCATGGGACCAGGCTCGCCACCGACCCGCTCCGCGCGCGTCGATCGCAGGTCGCGCGCATGGGCGACCCAGGTCGCGCGCCCGGCTCATCCCCGTGGCGTGCCGGAGAACACCTTCGCGCTACGGACGCCCCGCGTACGGCATCGCGTCGGACCAGCGCATCGCGACCTCGTGGACCGGGCTGCCCGGCTGGCGGGCCTCGATCATCATGCCGTTGCCCGTGTACATGGCGACGTGGCGGATGCTCGACGGGTTCGACGTGTCGTCCGCGTAGAAGATCAGGTCGCCCGGCCGCAGCTGGTCGTAGGAGATCTTCTGGACGCGCTGGTACTGCGAGCGCGACGTGCGCGTGATGTCGACGCCGGCCGCAGCCCAGGCGCGCGACGTGAGGCCTGAGCAGTCGTAGCCCGGCCCGGTGCCGCCGAACACGTAGGGCGCGCCGATCTTCGTCCGGGCCCACGCGACCGCGGCCTGGCCCTGTGCGGCGCTCCCGACGCCGGTCCCGGGCGGGGGCGAGACGACGGGTGGCGGGGCCGGCGCGGGGTCGGGAGCAGGCGGCGGGGCCGGCGCCGGGTTCGGCGCGGGCGCCGGGCCGGGAGCAGGTACCGGGCCCGGCGCAGGCGCCGGTGCGGGGTCCGGCGCGGGCGCGGGGTCGGGCGAGCCGTCCGGAGGTGCCGTCGCCGGGCCCGACGACGTCGCGGTGGGCGGGGTCTCGGCCCGCGCCCTGGCGGCGGCCTCCTGCTCGCGGACCGCCTGCGCCTCGATCGCGTCCTGCCGCTCGCGCTCCGTCTCGACGCTCGTCGCGCGGGCCCGGGCGAGCTCTGCGAGGAGCGCCTCGCGCCGGGTCGCAGAGTCGCGCACGGCCTCGTCGAGCGCGGACGACGACGCCTGCGCCGCGGCGAGCGCGCCCTGAGCCCGCTCCTCGACCTCGCCCTGGTGCTCGAGCGCGGCGTCCGCCCGCTCGCGGGCGGTGTCGGCGACGGCGCGCGCCGTCGCGTAGGCGTCGAAGGACCGGCTCGCAGTGCGCCCGGTGACACGCTCGACGTTCTCGCGCTCGACGACCTCGCCCACGCCGTCGGAGTCGAGCACGGCGCGCAGGGCGTCGAGATCCGTCGACCCCTGACGCGACGCACGGAACAGCGCTCCGACGGCCGCGCGCGCGTCGGTCTCGCCGGCCTCCGCGCTCTCGAGGGCCGCCCTCGCGTCGCGGACCTCGGCGTCGGCCGCGGCGAGCGCATCCTGCGCTGCGGCATACTCCTCGGCCGCGGTCTCGACCGCTGCCTCCGCGTCCGCCCGGCGTTCACGGAGCCCCGCGAGCTCGGACTCGACCGCCTCGACGTCGCGCGCCGCGCCGTCGACGGACTCCTGGGCCTGGCGGACGTCGTCCTCCGAGGGTGGGTCGGACGCGGCCGTCGGAGCGAGGCCCACACCGAGAGTCAGCGCGAGCAGGCTCGCAGCACCCGCCGCGGCGAGGCGTCGCAGCATCTTCATGTCGTTCCTCCGGCGTGTCCGATTGACAGCACTCGCACGAGTCTGCCCGGAACCTCCGAGATGCGCGACGCGAAGGGACCATCTTCTTCTCACGATGTGGTCTCGCATCGTGAGAACCGACTGTCGCTGCACGCGGCACCGGCCTAATCTCGCAGCATGGTCCGCCGAATGTGTTGCTGAGCCCAGCGCGCGTTCGCCGTGCCCGCGCGGCCCCGTCGTCGACGACGCACGGCCCCGTGGCACCTCGTCCCCCCGTGCGCCGCATCCTCGCCGCGACCGGTCGACGACCCCGTCCACGCCTCCGCGGCACCCGCCCACCCGGCGCGCCGTGCGCCGTCGTACCACCACAGCAGGAGCACACGATGAGCAACCAGTCCCCCGCCTGGTCCTTCGAGACGCGCCAGGTCCACGCCGGTCAGACCGCCGACCCCACGACCGGCGCCCGGGCGCTGCCGATCTACCAGACGACGTCGTTCGTCTTCCCCGACGCGTCCGTCGCCGCCGACCGGTTCGCCCTCCAGGACCTCGGCCCGATCTACACGCGCATCGGCAACCCGACCCAGGAGGTCGTGGAGAACCGCATCGCGTCGCTCGAGGGCGGCGTCGGCGCGCTCCTGCTCGCGTCCGGCCAGGCCGCGACGACGTTCGCGATCCTCAACGTCGCGGAGGCGGGCGACCACGTCGTCGCGTCGCCGAGCCTGTACGGCGGCACGTACAACCTGCTGCGGTACTCGCTCGCGAAGCTCGGCGTCGAGACGACGTTCGTCACCGACCCCCACGACCCGCAGGCCTGGCGCGACGCGGTCCGGCCGAGCACCAAGCTCTTCTTCGGGGAGACGATTCCCAACCCCCAGGCGGACGTCCTCGACATCGAGGCCGTCGCCGCGGTCGCCCACGAGGTCGGCGTGCCGCTGATCGTCGACAACACCGTCGCCACGCCCTACCTGCTGCGCCCGCTCGAGCACGGCGCGGACGTCGTCGTGCACTCCGCGACGAAGTACCTGGGCGGCCACGGGTCGGCGATCGGCGGCGTGATCGTCGACGGCGGCACGTTCGACTTCGCGGCCGACCCGGAGCGGTTCCCGGGCTTCAACACGCCCGACCCGTCGTACAACGGCCTCGTGTTCGCGCGCGACCTCGGGGTGCACGGCGCCCTCGGCGCGAACCTGGCGTACGTCCTCAAGGCGCGCGTGCAGCTCCTGCGCGACCTGGGCTCCGCGATCTCGCCCTTCAACGCGTTCCTCATCGCCCAGGGCATCGAGACGCTCTCGCTGCGCGTGGAGCGGCACGTGGCCAACGCGCAGCGGGTCGCGGAGTGGCTCGAGGCGCGCGACGACGTCCGGACGGTCCACTACGCCGGGCTCGCCTCGAGCCCGTGGCACGCCAACGCGCAGAAGTACCTGCCGCGCGGCGCCGGCGCCGTGCTCGCGTTCGAGCTCGACGGCGGCAGCGAGGCCGGGCAGGCCTTCGTCTCCGCGCTGCGGCTCCACTCGAACGTCGCGAACATCGGCGACGTGCGCTCGCTCGTCATCCACCCTGCGTCGACGACGCACAGCCAGCTCACGCCGCAGGAGCAGGCGCTGTCGGGCGTGACGCCGGGGCTCGTGCGGCTCTCGGTGGGGATCGAGCACGTCGACGACATCCTCGCCGACCTCGAGCTCGGCTTCACCGCCGCCAAGTCCACCCTGGACGGCTGATGGCCGATCTGGACAGCCGGGGCGCCACCCACGCCCCGGCCGTACAGTGGCCGACGGTGATCCCCGTGAACGACGACCTCCCGCGCCCCGCAATGCCCCACACCCCGCAGCGCCTCGCGCGCGGGCGAGACGGCGGCGCGCCCGTGCGGTCCGGCGTCGTGCCCTCGCGCTCCCCGGTCAAGGCCGCGGTCCCCGCGTCCGGGGCCTGGCGGGACGGCGACCCGTCGGGGAACCGGCAGTTCGCCGACGTCGGCACCTTCGACCTCGAGTCCGGCGCCCGCCTGCCCGACGTGCGCGTCGCGTACGAGACGTGGGGCACGCTCGCACCGGACTGCTCGAACGCCGTCCTCGTGCTGCACGCGCTCACGGGCGACTCGCACGTCGTCGGCCCGGCGGGCGACGCGCACCGCACCGCGGGGTGGTGGGAGTCCCTCGTCGGCCCCGGCGCCCCGATCGACACGGACCGCTGGTTCGTCGTCGCGCCCAACGTGCTCGGCGGCTGTCAGGGCACGACCGGCCCGTCGTCGCCCGCCCCGGACGGTCGGCCGTGGGGCGGCCGGTTCCCGCGGGTCACGACGCGTGACCAGGTCGCGGTCGAGATCGAGCTGGCGCGCGGGCTCGGGATCGAGTCGTGGGCGTTCGTCATCGGGGCGTCCATGGGCGGCCATCGCGTGCTCGAGTGGGCGGTCCTCGGGCCCGAGGCGGGGATCGAGGTCGAGGCGATCGCGGCCATCGCGACGACGGCGCAGACGACCGCGGACCAGATCGCGTGGGCGCACCCGCAGCTCGGTGCGATCCGGGCCGACCCGCGCTACCGCGGCGGCGACTACTACGACGCGGCGGACGACGACGGCCCGCACGCCGGTCTCGGCATCGCGCGACAGATCGCGCACGCGACGTACCGGTCGGCCAGGGAGCTGGACGAGCGTTTCGGCCGGCTCCCCCAGGGCGGCGAGGACCCGTTCGTCGACGGCCGCTACGCCGTCCAGTCCTACCTCGACCACCACGGCGACAAGCTCGCGTGGCGCTTCGACGCGAACTCGTACGTCGTGCTCACCGAGTCGATGCTCACGCACGACCTCGGGCGCGACCGCGGTGGCGTCGAGGCGGCGCTCGCCCAGATCACCGCGCACGCGCTCGTCGTCGCGGTCGACACGGACCGGCTGTTCCTCCCGGCCGACTGCGCGCGCATCGCGGCAGGCATCCCCGGCGCCGAGCCGTTGCGGACGCTCACGAGCGACTTCGGCCACGACGGCTTCCTCATCGAGTTCGACCAGCTCGGCCCGATCGTCGCGGACTTCCTCGGCGACCGCGTCCGCGCGCGCGGCTGACGACGGCCCGCGCGCACCAGATCTGTCCACCGCAGCCGCTGTGGCGAGCGGGTGGTCGTGGATGCGGGACGATGACCGCATGGACGACGACGTGACCGAGGCCGGCCTCCACCTGCGCACCCAGTGGGAGCGTCTCGACCGGTGGCTGCGCGAGCTCGACGGCGGGCTCGACGGCGCAGGGGCCCGGCAGAGCGCCCTCGACGGCTGGACGGTCGGCGAGCTGGTCTCGCACCTCGGGCGGGTCATGGAGACGCTCGCGCTCTGCGGTCCGGTTCCGCCCGGGACCGTCCCGCTCAGCCTGGCCGAGTACCTGGGGACGTACCCCGAGCGCGCCGACGAGATCGAGCGCTCGACGCGTGAGCTCGACGAGCAGATCGCGGGCAACCGGCTGGGCGGCGTCGAACGACTTGCTTCCCGTGGCCTGGCGCGGCTGGACGAGCTCGCGGACCAGGCGATCGTCCAGGCGCGACGCGGGCCGATCACGCTCCGGGACATGGTCGTGTCCCGGGTGGTCGAGCTCGTCGTCCACGCGGACGACCTCGCCCGTTCGTTCCCCGAGGTCCCGTCCGACCCTGTGGACCGCGGCGCGCTCGACGCCGTCGCGCGCGAGCTGTTGCGCGTCGTCGTGGCGCGCGGCGGCTGGTCCCTCGAGGTGCGCGACGCGCGCCTCTGGCTACGGCTCGCGTGCGGGCGCCGGCCCTACGACGTGGACGCGCTCGCCCGCGCGCTCGAGCCGATGCACACGTCCGAGGCGGTGCCGGACCTGGGGCGCATGCTTCCCCTGCTCTGACCCGTCCGACGCGCCCTACCGTGGTCGCGCCGCAGGTGGGGCCGTAGGTTGGAGCCATGCTCGCCGCCTACGCCGACCACATCGATCCCGACGACCCGCTGACCGGGCTGGTCGTCGGGGACCGTCCCGAGCCGGAGGCACGCGAGCACTGGACGACGATCGACGTTCGCGCCGCCTCGCTCAACCACCACGACCTGTGGTCCCTGCGCGGCGTCGGGCTCCCGGCGGACCGGCTGCCGATGATCCTCGGGACCGACGCCGCAGGAGTCGCAACGGACGGGACCGAGGTCGTCGTGCACGCGGTGATCGGCGCCGACGGGCACGGCGTCGGGCCGGGCGAGCGCCGCTCGCTGCTCTCCGAGCGCTACCAGGGGACGCTCGCCGAGCGCGTCACCGTCCCGAGCCGCAACCTTGTGCCCAAGCCGCCGGAGCTGACCTTCGTGGAGGCCGCGTGCCTCCCGACGGCGTGGCTCACCGCGTACCGCATGCTCTTCACCGAGGGACGCGCGGCGCCCGGTGACCGCGTCCTCGTCCAGGGCGCCGGCGGAGGCGTCGCGACGGCGGCCGTCGCGCTGGGCGCCGCGGCGGGCCTCGAGGTCTGGGTCACGTCGCGCTCGGCGGGCAAGCGCGCCAAGGCCGCGCGCCTCGGCGCCGCGGCCACGTTCGAGTCGGGCGCGCGGATGCCGGCGCCCGTCGATCTCGTGCTCGAGACGGTCGGCCGCGCGACCTGGCAGCACTCGATGCGCTCGGTGCGTCCGGGCGGCACCGTCGTGGTCGCGGGCGCGACGAGCGGAGACCCGGAGGCTGCGGAGCTCACGCGACTGTTCTTCCACGAGATCCGCGTGCAGGGAGTGACGATGGGGTCGCGCGACGACTTCGCGGCGCTCGTGCGATTCCTCGCCCGCGGCGAGGTGAGGCCGGTGGTCGACGAGGTGCTGCCGCTCGCGCGCGCTCGCGACGGGCTCGCGCGCCTCGAGTCCGGGGAGCACTTCGGCAAGGTGGTGCTCACGCCGTGACGACCTCCGCCTGGGCCGAGGACGTCCTCGGGGACGGGTACCAGCAGCGGACGGTAGAGCTCGAGCCGGACGACGAGGGTGAGGTGGTCGTCACCGTGGTCCGGCACTCGCCGGCGTCGGACGAACCGTTCCGGCCGGCGCGTGCAGTCCTGTACGTGCACGGGTGGAGCGACTACTTCTTCCAGACCGAGCTCGCCGAGACGTGGCACGGCATGGGCGCCGCCTTCTACGCGCTCGACCTCCGCAAGTACGGACGCAGCCTGCGTCCCCACCAGACCCCCGGGTACGTCGACGACCTCGGGGAGTACGACGCCGACCTCGCCGCCGCGCTCGACGCGATCCGCGAGGACCTCGGGCCCAACGTCGCGATCATGCTCATGGGGCACTCGACGGGCGGACTCATCGCCGCACTGTGGGCGCACCGCCACCCGGGCGTCGCCCGCGGGCTCGTGCTCAACAGCCCGTGGCTCGAGCTCCAGGGCTCGTCGATCGCCCGCACCGTGTCCGGTCCGGCGATCCGGCAGCTCGCGCGGTTCCAGCCGCGCGCTCCGCTGCCGAGCATCGACCCGGGACACTACGCGCGCACGCTCCGTGACCGCGAGGACGGGACCTGGGTCATCGACGACGCGTGGCGCCCCTTCCCGTCGTTCCCCGTCCGAGCCGGGTGGCTCCGGGCGATCATCGCCGGCCACGCACGTGTCGCCGCGGGCCTGACGATCGACTGCCCGGTGCTGGTGCTCCTCGCCGAGCGCTCGCTCTTCAGCACACGGTGGACCGAGGACATGCGCGCCGCGGACATCGTGCTCGACGTCGAGCCCCTCGCACGCAGGTCGTCGAACCTCGGGCCAGTGGTGACCCTCGTGCGCATCCCTGGCGGGATGCACGATCTCGCGCTCTCCGCCCTCGGGCCCCGCGCTCGGTACTTCGCGGAGATCGTCCGCTGGTCCGCCGCGTA
>NZ_JBZGBY010000035.1:0-35684 GCF_059159975.1 Cellulosimicrobium sp. BMG9.22
ACTGTTTCAGTCTCGAACAACTGCTACGCCTGAGCAACGTCGAGGGGCGCGGGGCCGAGCCTCCGCGCCCCTCGACTCTCTACCAGAGCATGATCTGCGACCGGGAGCACCCGCGATGAAGACAACCACCTTCACGGCCAGCAATGGTCCGACCTCGAGACCGGCCCGGCCAGGTGCCGAACTGTCAGCAATCCTCGCGGGAATCATCGCGCTGTTCGTGACGGTGGTGAACCCCTATGCCGGGCTATTCGTCGGCCTTGCTGGAGTTGCCTTGGCAACGCTTTGCCTTGTTCGCAAGGAAGGCCGCTTGGCCTGGATCCTATCCGGACTGGCCGTCGCTGGCGTAGCGGCGTTCATCGGCGCGGGCTACGCCCTTCTTTCTCTCCCAGCAGACGAAGTAGTCGGACCGGACAAGTCCGTGAACACGGTGCAGACCGTCGCGCCCCAGGATTGACGTGCCGCCAGAGCTGGCAACAAGGCGGGTAGCGTTCACAGCTCAGTGACTACGCAGCGGGGTCGGATCGATCGACGCGACTCGTGTGAATGAGGAGAGGGAAGCGCCCTCATACCGACGCGGGGACCTCGTCGCGCTTGCGCGCGTCGCGGGCGGGCGCGGCGTCGGCCGCCCGTGCTGAGTCGAGGTCGCCGGCCGGCGCGGCTTCGGTCGGGTCGGTCGTGGTTGCGGCTGTCTGGCTCGCCCCGATGGTGCCCAACGGCGCGGGCCACGGCTCGTCTGCCTGCTCGCCCGCGTCGCGGCGGACCGGCCCGGCGTACCGGTGGACGACGACCGCGAGCGGTGCCACGAGGACGCCGCACACCAGGCCCCACGCGAGACCGGCCTCGAGGACGGGCAGGGTGCGTCCGACGTCGGGCAGCACGCCGCCCGACGTGACGGTCGAGACCACGACGGGCACCACCGAGGCGAGCACCGCGCCCGCGACGCACGCGAACCACACGGCGAGCAGCAGCGACCAGCGGCCCGCGGCCGGGGGGAGACGCCGGGCGGCGAGCGCGGTGAGGGTCGCGACGACCAGCCCCACGACGGCGGGCAGGGCCAGCGCGACCGGGTCGTCGAGCAGCTCGTCGCGGTAGATCGAGAGCTGCGCGGCGGGGAGCAGGACGACGTCGCGCGCGACCCCCCAGGTGGACTGCGGGTCGACGGAGCCCGTGACGAGCGTGCGCGTCACGCCGACGCCGGCCCACAGGGCGGCCGTCACGACGCCGGTGGTGAGCGCGACGGGCCAGGCGCGCACCGTCGTCGGCTGCCGGGTGTGCCGCGTCCCGGCCGGGTCGTCGCGCCGGTCCAGGAGCACGCGCGTCATGACGACCGCGAGCGCGACCGGCAACCCGTTCACGAGCCCCCAGTACCCGCCGAGCGCGGCCGCGACGACGCCCTCGACCGTGTCCGCCGTCCAGGGCAGCGGGAGCGTGACGCCCGCGAACCACGCGACCGAGCCGGCCAGCACGGACGCGGCGACGACCGAGAACCAGACGGCGAGGAGCACGGCCCAGCCGCCGGTGCCCGCGGGCAGGCGCCGCACCGCGAGGAACGTGCCGGTCGCGACGACCGCGCCCGCGAGCGCCGCCGCCAGGACGGTGCTCCCCGACACGGGCTCCCCGCCGGCCACGAGGCCGGTCGGGTGGGGCAGCACGGCCCGCACGACGGCGCCCGGCAGGACGGGCGACGAACCGGCGGACAGCCAGTCGGCGGTCTGCCCGGTGACGACCCACAGCACGGCGGTGAGCAGTCCTGCGACGACGACGGCGGGGGCGGTCCTCGATGACGGCATCCTGCGAGGGTAGTGGCACCGCGGGGCGGCGCACCGACCTGTTCGCGACGCCTGTCATGCTCGGGACCTGCCGGACATCCTCTTCTGCCCGGCATGTCCGTGCTCTCCGCGGCGTCCGGGGTCCTGGGGGAGAGGTCCCCATGGTGCGCGGTCGGGCCCTTCGGCTACGGTCGACCGGCACGGACGGCCGACGGACAGAGGAGCACGGCGTGAGCCAGGGGATGTGGGGCGCTGACGTCGAGGACCTGCGCAGGTTGGCGTCGGACATGAGCGCCGCGGGCGACCGGCTGCGGTCCGTCGGATCGACGATCACGCCGCTCGTCTCCAGCGGTCGCTGGCAGGGACCGGACCAGCAGCAGTTCCTCGGCGACTGGACGAACGTCGCGCGGCCGGCCCTCCAGAACGTCGCCGACCTGCTCGCGACGCAGTCGGACCTGCTCCGCGGGCACGCCGACCAGCAGGAGACGACCTCCGCCGCGGGTGGCGCCGGCGGGCCGGGAGGCCCCGGCGGACCGGGAGGCCCCGGAGGCCCGTGGGGGCCCGGTGGTCCGGGTGGTCCCTGGGGCCCGGGTGGCCCTGGTCCGTGGGGCCCGGGTGGCCCTGCCGGCCCCTGGGGGCCCGCCGGCCCGTGGGGTCCCGGCGGCCCGCAGAGCGGCGACGACGGCGGCGGCTTCCCGGACTGGATCGCCGACATCGACGACATCGTCGGCGGCATCGGCGGGCTCGCCGACGCGACGCTCGGGGCGCTCGAGAAGTACGAGATCTTCACGGCACCGGGCTGGGCGACCGGGGGTCTGAGCGTGCTCGGGATCGGGCTCGGGTTGTGGCAGACGGTCGAGGGCGCCACCGAGATCGCCGACGGCATCCTCGACGGCAACGGGTGGGCGATCGGCGACGGTGCGATCTCCGTCGGGCTCGGCGGTGCGGGCGTGGTCACGGGATCGCTCGGCCTCGCGGCGGCGACCGGGTTCCTCGCGTCCAACCCCGTCGGGTGGGGTGTCGCCGCGGGCCTCGCGGTGGGCGGCCTCGCGTGGTGGGGCTTGCAGGAGGCCACGCCCCCGGGCATGGAGACCACGGAGTGGATCGCGACCTGGCCCGGGGAGGTCGCGAACTTTGCGGGTGACGTCGGGTCGAACATCGCCGACGCCGCGGGAGACGCGTGGGAGTCCGCGGGCGACGCGGCCGAGGACGTCGTGGACGGCGCGGCCGAGTTCGTCGACGACGTCACCTCGCCGCTGAGAGACCTCTTCTCGTTCGGATAGATTCGGCCCTACCCCGAGCCGTAGCCATAGCCGCCCCGCCTGCCCTGCCGACTCCGGCGACGTGCCGGCCGACGACCCTGAGACGCACCGACACCATCTGGAGAGACCGTGGCTGCACCCAGCACGTTCCCGCTGACCACCTTCGAGCTCGCGGCCCTCGTCGCGCTCGCGCCGGGGCCGGCTGCGACGCAGTCGGCGATGTCGCTGCGGCTCCCCGACCCGGCGACCGACCCGCAGTCCAAGCGTGCGGGGCTCTCGTCGCTGCTCGTGCGCGAGCTGGCGACGATCGAGGGCACGCAGATCCGCGCCGAGGGGTTGGCGGGCGCGGTCGCGGGGGCCCTGACCACCGCCGAGACGTGGGTCGAGGTCGGCGTCGCCCGGCGCGCGAGCGCCGACGCCGCCGTCCTCGTGGGCAGCGCGAAGGGCGCGCTCATGATCACGCCGCGCGGGTACGACGTGTGGAACACGCTCGCCGTCGCGCAGGGGACCGACCTCGTGGAGGCCGGCGTCGACCTCGCCGCGCGCGGTGTCGACGTCACCCCCGACGGCGAGCCCGTCGCCGTCACGGTCAAGGTCGTCACGCTCGACGGCAGCACCACGGCGAGCGCGCACCGGGACGAGGACGGCGCATGGCAGGTCGCGCTCGAGCCCGCAGACGCGGAGGGCCGGCTCACCGTGCAGCCGGGGACGCTGGACGACCAGGCCGCCGCGCTCGGTCGCGTCCGGGACGCGCTGCGATGAGCGGCCACGGTCCGAACGGGCCCGTCGCCGGGCCGCCACCGACCGACCCGGCCACTGCGCGCAGGCTGCGGAGGTTCGCCGCCTCGCTCACCGTCGTCACAGTGCTCTTCCTCGTCGTCCCGGTCGTGGTCGTGCTCGTCGCGCCGCCGGACGACGACGGCGACCGGTGGTTCGGTGCCGTCACGGCCTTCGCCACAGGGCTGTTCCTGCTGTGGGCGCTGGTCAAGGTCCGCACGTCGGCGGCCTGGAAGCAGGCCGCCGCGCAGCGCGCGCACGAGCGCGGTCGACCGCCCGCCTGACCGTCGGCGACCTGCGCGCAGATCGCGGCAACGTCTTTCCGTGCCCGCGGGCGCGGTGTACGGCCTGCTGGGCCCCAACGGCGCCGGCAAGACGACCACGGTCGACATCCTGTCCACCCTGCTGACCGCCGAAGGGGGGGAGGTCCGCGTCGCCGGGCACGACGTCCGTCACGGGGCGCGCGAGGTGCGCGAGGCGCGACAGCTGGATCCTCACGCTCGCCTCGCAGCCGCCCGGGACGGTCGCGGAGGCGGTGACGGGCAAGGCGGAGCTGCTGGACGACCCGGAGTTCGTCGACGTCTTCCGCGCCCTCGACTCGGTCCCGGCGGGGCGCCGTCTGAAGGCGTTGCTCGAGGAGCGCGGGTCGGGCTGGACCCGGCTGGAACGCGCGGCCCGCCGACCTGCGGCGGGGATGCTGTCGACCGAGCGATGAGTTCTCGACGGGCCGGGCGTCTGCACCGACGAGACCGCCGCACCCGCGGCGGGCACACCACGGCGATGCGGAGACGACCATGAGCGAGCGCAAGACGTACACCCTGGACGTGCCGGGCGCCGTCCTCACCTACGACGTGTGGACGCCGGACACCGCGAGCGACCTGCCGCCCGTCGTCGTCATGGCCTCGCCCATGGGAGCGTCCGGGCTGGAGCAGCTCGCAGCCCTGCTCGACGACCGCGTCGTCGTCACGTACGACCCGCGAGGTGCCGAGCGCAGCACGCTCGCGCCCGACGGAGAGGTGTCGGTCGAGCGGCACGCCGACGACCTGCACCGCGTCGTCGCGGAGCTCGGCCTCGGGCCGGTCGACGTGTTCGGCTCGAGCGGCGGCGGTGTCGTGGGGCTCTCCTGGATCGAGCAGCACCCGGGCGACGTGCGGACGTTCGTGTCGCACGAGCCGCCGATCACGACGCTCCTCGAGGACCGCGAGATCGCGACCACGGTCCAGGCCGACATCGTCGAGACCTACCGCCGTGAGGGGTTCGGCCCCGCGATGGCGAAGTTCGTCGCGCTGGTGAGCCACCAGGGCCCTCTGCCCGCGGACTACCTCGACCGGCCCGCGCCCGACCCGGCCATGTTCGGGATGCCCAGCGAGGACGACGGGTCGCGCGACAGCCTGCTGCTCGGTCGGAACCTCGCCACGATGCCGTCGTGGTCCCCGGACGGTGACGCCCTGCGCGCGTCGGGCGTGCGGATCGTGCCCGGGGTGAGCGCCCAAGGTGAGGGGACGATGGCGTGGCGCGGCGGCGCGGCGCTCGCCGAGCTGCTGGGCGTCGAGGTCGTGACGTTCCCCGGTGACCACATCGGCTTCACGGTCAACGAGTGGGCGCCCGACAACGACCCGGCGGCGTTCGCCGCGGCGCTGCGCGAGGTGCTCGCCGGCTGAGGTGGCCCCTCTCGGGGAGGTCTCCGAGGGGAGTGTCGATGAGGAGTGGACTTTTGCTTGTTGTCGACACAACTTTCGCCTCACTGTTGACACCGGTGTCTGATTGCGGTGTCATGAATTGCCTCCGGGAACCGACCGGGGGACCGGGCGTCGTGCAGGGCAGCACGACGTCGGGCCGACAGCCGACCGCACGCACCGACGCGTGCCGCACGTCCGACCTGCTGACACCGTCCGACATGAAGACCCCGGGAGCGGGCGAGCCCTGCTCCAGACCCCCCTCGTCCAACGTTCCCGGTGAGCCGGGAGAGCGCTCGCACGCCGTCGCGCGAGCCACCGCGGTACCGGGTCGCGCCATGACGGCGCGACGTCCGGCCGTGGCGTGCGGCCGCCTGGCCGCACCAGCCCGGAAGGAGACCCCATGACTGATCAGACGACCGACGTCGCCCCCCCGCGGAGGCCGCTCTCGAGGCGCGCCCTGCTCGCCGGAGCGGGCGTCGTCGCCGCGAGCCCCGCGGCCGCGCTGCTGCTCGGCGCCCAGGGCAGCGTCGCCGCGATGCCGCCCGCCACCTCGGCCGCCGCGGCACCCGTCGCGGCGACCACGACCGTCCGCAAGATCACGATGTACGCCGAGCGGATCTCCGACACGCTCGTCGGCTACGGGCTCGAGCCCGGCAAGGCGACGGTCCCCGGCCCGATCCTCGAGATGTGGGAGGGCGAGACCCTCGAGATCACGCTCGTCAACACGACCGACCAGCGGCTCTCGATCCACCCGCACGGCGTCAACTACGACGTGAACAGCGACGGCAGCCCGTTCAACGACTCGTTCAACGAGCCCGGCGAGACGCGCACGTACGTGTGGTCGACGACGAAGATGGCGCGCGACCGCGGCATCTGGATGCCCGGGAGCGCGGGCTACTGGCACTACCACGACCACGCGTGGGGCGACCACGGGACCCAGGGCGTCACGGCCGGTCTGTACGGCGCGCTCGTCGTGCGGCGGGTCGGGGACGTCCTGCCGGAGAAGCAGTACACCGTCGTGTTCAACGACATGCTCATCAACAACCTCGCGGCTCCGAACACCCCCATGTTCGAGGCGAAGCAGGGCGAGCGGGTCGAGTTCATCTGCATCGGCCACGGCAACACCCTCCACACGTTCCACCTGCACGCGCACCGGTGGGCCAACAACCGCACCGGCCTGCTGCGCGGCACCGACGACCCGAGCCAGGTGGTGGACAACCGCGACCTCAACCCGGGCGACTCGTTCGGGTTCCAGGTCGTCGCGGGGCTCGGCGTCGGGGCGGGGGCGTGGATGTACCACTGCCACGTGCAGTTCCACGCCGACGGCGGGATGGCCGGCATCTTCCTCGTCCGCAACGCGGACGGCAGCATGCCGCCCGGCGCGCAGGAGTCCATCGACCGCTTCCAGGGCCACGGCAGCCACACCATGTCGTCGGGCACGTCGACAGGAACGGCCGCGACGCCCGGAGCCACGGCTCCAGGCGGCACGGGACCCGACCTCGCCGGCCACGCCGGCCACTGACCCCGGCCGTCGTCCCCTACCCACGCCCCACCACCCCGTTCGGCTCCCGGGTCTCGCCGGGAGTGCCGCACCGATGACGAAGGAGTTGGAGAGTGCTATCCAGAGCAACGTCCCCCCGAACGAGAGGGCGCTCCCGACCGGGAACCCTCAGAGCCCTGGCCGTCGGCCTGTCGAGCGCCGCGCTCGTCGCGAGCGTCGCGGTGGTCCCGGCGACCGCGCAGGTCACCGCGTCAGGGTCCTCCGTGGCGTCCGCCTCGACGGGACCCGTCACGACGGCGCCCGTCGCCGCGGCGACCACCGCTGCACCCGTCCGTGTCCTCGTCTTCCACGGCGCGCCTGACGCGCAGGACGACCCCGTGGTCGCCGCGACCGCGGCGCTCGCCGAGCTCGGTGCCGCCAACGGCTTCGAGGTCGAGGCGTCGTCCGACCCGGCGATCTTCTCCCAGGCGTCGCTCGGCGAGTACCGCGGCGTCGTCATGCTGGCGGCCGAGGGCGTCGAGCTGAGCGCCGAGCAGGAGGCAGCCCTCAAGTCGTACGTCAACGGCGGCGGCGGCTTCCTCGGCGTGCGCGACGCCGCGCGCGCCCAGGAGGCCTCGCAGTGGTTCACGGGCCTGATCGGCACGCGGATCGCGGGCGCGCAGCCCGACGCGGAGGACGTCGCGGAGGTCACCGCGACGGCCGAGAACCCGCCGAACGAGGACGCGCCGAACCTCGTCGACGGCGACCCGGGCACCAAGTGGCTCGCGTTCGCGCCGACGGCGACCATCACGGTGCGCCTCGAGGAGCCGACGGACCTCGTGCGCTACACGCTCACGTCGGCCAACGACAGCAGCGAGCGCGACCCGAACACGTGGACGCTCCAGGGGTCGACCGACGGTCAGACGTGGGTGGACGTGGACGCGCGCAGCGGCGAGACGTTCCCCCAGCGCTTCCTGCCCAAGGACTACGACGTCGAGTCCGACACCGCGTACGAGTGGTTCCGCCTCAACATCACCAAGAACGGCAGCGGTGGGCTGCTCCAGCTCGCGGAGCTGTCGTTCTTCGACGCCGAGTCCGTCGAGCAGCCGGAGCCGGAGATCCCGGTCTCCGCGCGCACGGTCGACCTCGTCGACCGCCAGCACCCGGCCTCGGCGAGCCTGCCGCTCACGTGGGACCGCGAGGACAAGTGGCTCGACTGGTCGGACGACCCGGCCGGCGAGGTCCACACGGTCGCGACGCTCGAGCCGGGCGCCGAGTCCGGCCCGTCGACGTCGCCGTTCCAGCCCGTGTCCTGGTGCCGTGACTACGACGGCGGCCGCTCGTTCTTCACCGGCATGGGCGGCACGCCCGAGAGCTGGGCCGACGAGTCGTTCCGCACGCACCTGCTCGGCGCGCTGCAGTGGACGACGGGCGTCGCGCGCGGCG
This sequence comes from Cellulosimicrobium sp. BMG9.22, assembly GCF_059159975.1. Classification (NCBI taxonomy): domain Bacteria; kingdom Bacillati; phylum Actinomycetota; class Actinomycetes; order Micrococcales; family Promicromonosporaceae; genus Cellulosimicrobium; species Cellulosimicrobium sp. BMG9.22. The sequence goes on from NZ_JBZGBY010000035.1 coordinate 8,414, forward strand.
ACTGCCAGGCGACCATCGCGTCGAACTACACGGCCGAGCGTCTGTCCGAGGTGAACACGCCCGGCACGCTGGACCAGAACGGCGAGCAGCACGGCCTGACGATCGCGCCCGACGGCACGGTCTTCTACATCGGCCGTGGCGCCTGCGCCACTGGCCCGATCGCCCCGTGGAGCGACCCGAACGTGGGCCTCGGCTGCGGCACGATCCACCAGTGGGACCCGGAGACGGGTGAGGCGAAGCTGCTCACGACGCTCGACGTCATGGGCAACCGCGGCAGCGGCGACGAGCTCGTGAAGAACGAGGAGGGGCTGCTCGGCATCGTCCCCGACCCGGACTTCGCGAACAACCACTGGATCTACGTGTACTGGATGCCGCACGAGAACATCGACCGTGAGCGCCGCGTCGGCTACCGCACGATCTCGCGGTTCACGTACGACCCGGCGACCCCGACGATCGACCAGAGCACGCGCGTCGACCTGATGGAGTGGGAGACGCAGATCCACAGCTGCTGCCACGCGGGCGGCGGCATGGCGTTCGACGACGAGGGCAACCTCTACATCGGGTCCGGCGACAACAACTCGTCCGGCGGCTCGAACGGGTACTCCGGCAACAACTGGACGCAGGAGTACGCGGGCATCAGCTTCCAGGACGCGCGCCGCACGTCGGGCAACACGAACGACCTCAACGGCAAGATCCTGCGGATCCACCCCGAGGCCGACGGCACGTACACGATCCCCGACGACAACCTGTTCCCGGTGGGCGAGTACCCCGCGGACAAGACGCGTCCCGAGATCTACGTCATGGGCGTGCGCAACATCTCGCGCCTGCAGATCGACCCCGACACGGACTGGCTGACCGCCGCCTGGGTCGGGCCGGACGCCGGCAGCCCGAACCCCGAGCTCGGCCCGGCCAAGTACGAGACCGCGACGATCATCACGTCCGCGGGCAACCAGGGCTGGCCGTACTGCATGGGCAACAAGCAGCCGTACCGTGACCGGAGCAACGAGGACGCGAGCGTCCTCACCGGCTGGTACGACTGCGACAACCCGAAGAACACGTCGCCGCGCAACACCGGCCTCGTGGACCTTCCGCCGGTGCGCGACAACATGATCTGGTACTCGCCGTCCGGCGGCGGCCCGGTCTTCCCGGACCGCGGCAACGGCATCCCGACGTACGAGAACGACGACGCGACCTACACCATCCCGTGGCTGCGGGGTGGCGGCCAGGCCGTCATGTCCGGTCCCACCTACCGGCAGTCGCAGGTCGACCCGGAGTCCGACGTCGCGTGGCCGTCGTACTGGGAGGGCAAGTGGTTCATCGGTGACCAGACGAACCCGAACAACCGCGTCGCGGTGACGGTCGACCCGGACGCGGTCGCCGACCAGGGCGCTCCGGCGTTCATGGAGGACCTGCGTCACATCATCCCGGGCGGTCGCGGTGACGGGCTGCTGCAGAGCTGGATGGACGCGAAGTTCGGTCCGGACGGCGCGCTGTACATGGTCGACTACGCGGGCGGCTTCTTCAGCCTCGACCCGAACCAGAAGCTCATGCGGATCACCTACCAGGGCGGGGCTCCGACCCCGGCACCGGCGGCGTCGGCGACGAGCATCCAGGGCGACCCCCTGAAGGTGCAGTTCACCGGCTCCCGCTCGGGCGGCGTCTCGTACCACTGGGACTTCGGTGACGGCGGGACGTCGACCAAGGCGAACCCGACGCACACCTACCCGCGCGTCGGCGAGTACGAGGCCACCCTCACGGTGACCTACGCCGACGGTTCCACGGAGAAGGTCACGGCCGACGCGTCGACCGTGTGCACCCTGCCGGACCAGCGCGAGACGGTGTTCTTCGGCGAGTTCGACTCCGGTGTCGAGAACCTCGACCTGGGCGGCTGCACGATCAACGACCTGTTCCAGGACGAGAAGGAGTGGAAGTCGCACAACGCGTTCCTGCGGCACGTGCGTGCCGTGGCGGCGAGCCTGTTCGACGACAGCCGCATCACCGGCGACCAGCGACGGGACCTCATCGACGCGGCGGCACGTTCCCAGATCGGCGTCGAGCCGGGCGGGTACCGGACGATCTTCGACGGCACCCAGGACTCGCTGTTCGACTGGGAGCAGGCACCCGGGGGCGAGTTCACGCTCGAGCCGGGCGGCTCGATCCGCTCGAAGGGCGGGCTGGGCATGCTCTGGTACGCGGGCGAGGAGCTCGGAGACTTCTCCGTCAAGCTGCTCTACCGCGACGTCTCGGAGGGTGACCACTTCGCCAACGCGGGCGTGTTCACCCGGTTCCCGAACCCGAACGAGCCCGGCGACGCCGAGTGCGCCGAGGGTCAGTCCCCGGCGTGGGTCGCGATCTCGTGCGGTCACGAGATCCAGATCTACGACGGCCCGACGGGCGAGCCGCAGAAGACGGGCTCGGTCTACAACTTCGACCCGCTCGGCCTGAACACCGGCGGCGAGAAGCCCAAGGGCGAGTGGAACGAGTACGAGATCCGGGTGGTCGGGCAGCAGTACACGATCATCCGCAACGGCGTCGTGATCAACGAGTGGGAGAACACGCCGGGCCAGGAGTCGTCGCGTGCGGGCGACCCGCCGACCGACCTGCGCCAGTTCGAGAGCGGCTTCATCGGGCTGCAGAACCACGGGAACTCGGACCTCATCGAGTTCCGCGACATCCGCGTGGCCGACCTGTAGCACCCGCCCGGTGGTCCGCCGTCGTGCAGCACGACGGCGGACCACCGGTCCGCACCCGGCCTCACCGGGCCGGGCCGACGGACGCGCACCACCGATCTCGCACCACAGACCTCGCACCAACGACGCACGAGGAGTGCATCCCATGGAACGACGTACCGGCCCTGGCGACACCCGTCGCACGGGCGCCAGGCGGCTCGTGGCCGCCGCGGTCGCCGGCCTCACCGCCGCGACGGTGTTCACCGTCGCGCCGGCGACGGCGGCCCCCACAGCTCCGACCACAGCCCCGAGCGCGACCTCGCTCGCGTCCGCCGCGGACGCCACCGTCGCCGCCGCCCAGGTCCTCACCTGGACCGGCGACAACAGCGTGAGCGACTACAAGACCTTCCCCGCGACCGCCGAGGCAGGCCCCGCGACGGTCATGTTCGAGAACAGCCTCGCGACCGGCAACACGTTCGGCATGAGCCACACGCTCACGTTCGACACGACGACGCCGGGCTACAACCACGACGTGGACCTCAACATCCTCGCGAGCCCGTTCGACGCGAAGGGCGGGCTGCACGAGGCCGAGGTCACCTTCACCCCCGGGACGTACCGCTACTTCTGCGCCATCCCGGGCCACGGCGAGATGTGGGGCGAGCTCGTCGTCACCGACGGCGGCGGCGGGGGCGACGACACGACCGCGCCCTCCGCGACCGCCCAGGTCACGGGCGAGCAGGACGGCGACGGCGCGTACGTCGGCGGCGCGACGGTCACGCTCGCCGCGACCGACGACGGCTCCGGCGTCGCGGGCATCGAGTACGACCTCGACGGCGCGGGCTGGACGGCGTACGACGAGCCGCTCGTGGTCGACGCCGTCGGCGCGCACACGCTGCAGTTCCGCGCGACCGACGTCGCCGGCAACACGTCCGAGGCCCAGACGGCGACGTTCACCGTCGTCGAGGGCTCCGGCGAGGAGGACACGACCGCCCCGACGGTCGAGCCCATGCTCATGGGTGAGCAGGACGAGAACGGTGCCTACGTCGGCACGGCCTCCTTCATGCTCCACGCCTCGGACGAGGGTTCGGGCGTGGCGTCGGTCGAGTACCAGCTCGACGGCGGCGCATGGCTGCCCTACACCACGACGGTGCCGTTCACCGAGCTCGGCGAGCACACCGTCTCCTACCGCGCGACCGACGTCGCGGGCAACGTGTCCGAGACCGGCTCGCTCACCTTCACCGTCGTCGCGGGCGGCGAGGACGACACGACCGCCCCGACCGTGGCCGCCGAGGTCACGGGCGAGCAGGACGACAACGGCGCGTTCGTCGGGTCCGCCACGGCGACGCTCACCGCGACGGACGACGCGTCCGGCGTCGAGAGCGTCGAGTACGACCTCGACGGTGCCGGCTGGGCCCCGTACACGGAGCCGGTCGTCGTCGACGAGCCGGGCGAGCACACGCTCGTCTACCGGGCCACCGACGCCGCGGGCAACGTGTCCGAGGAGACCGTCACGGAGTTCGTCGTCGTCGCCGACGCCGGCGAGGACACCACGGCCCCGACGGTCGCCAACGAGGTCAGCGGTACGCAGGACGACGAGGGCGCCTACGTGGGCTCCGCGTCCGTCCTGCTCACCGCGACCGACGACGGCTCGGGCGTCGCGTCCGTCGAGTACGACCTCGACGGTGCCGGCTGGGCCCCGTACACCGAGGCCGTCGTCGTCGACGAGCCGGGCCAGCACACGCTGGCCTACCGCGCGACCGACGAGGCGGGCAACGTCTCGGAGCCCGCGACGGTCACGTTCGCCGTCGTGGCCGGCGACGGGAGCGACGTCGTCGCCCCCGCGGTCGACCACCGCGTGTACGCCGGGGAGAAGAACGAGGCCGGGGAGTACGTCGGCAACGTCTTCCTGCGGCTGCGCGCGACCGACGCCGGCTCCGGCGTCGCGTCCGTCGAGTACCAGGTCGACGGCGGCGCGTGGACCCCGTACGCGCAGCAGATCTCGGTGCGCACCCCGGGCGAGCACACCGTGACGTACCGGGCCACGGACGTCGCGGGCAACGTGTCGGCGCCCCAGACCGTCACGTTCGTCATCGAGGGCGGAGAGGACCCCGGCGAGGGTCCCGAGGTCACCGCGGGCGTGGGCGGCAGCCGCACGCGCGACGGCGCGTTCGTCGGCCGGGCGACGGTGACGCTCACCGCCGTCGACGAGGAGTCGGGGATCGACCGTGTCGAGTTCCAGGTCGACGGCGGCACGTGGCAGCGCTACGCCGCCCCGTTCGTCCTCGCGGCCGACGGCGAGCACGTCGTGCGGTACCGCGCGGTGAACGGCGCCGGCGTCGAGCGGACGGGCGAGGTCGCGTTCACGATCCTCGCGCTGAGCCGTGACCGTTGCCAGGGTTCGGACGTGCGGCCGACCGTCATCATCGACGGCAACGACAGCACGGTCCAGAACTTCGACGACGGCGAGGGCTGCACGGTCAACGACCACATCGCCGAGGGCGACGAGTACCAGACCCACCGCGAGTTCGTCCAGCACGTCCGCGACGTGACGTTCGACCTCGTCGACCTGGGCGTGCTCGTCGGCGCGGAGCGTCAGCTCATCATCGCGGCAGCCGAGCTCTCGAACATCGGCCGCTGACGGCTGATCTCCCGGGGTAGCCCCGGGGGACTGCCGAACACGACATGAGGGTCGTTATCCGTGGGATAACGACCCTCATGTCGTGCTCGAGCGCGCGCAACGTCGTGCTCGGAGGTCACGCGCCGCGCGCGAAGGCTCGGCCTGCCGAGGCGAACGCCACGGCGACCAGCACGAAGCCGAGCGCGTTGAGCGGCTGGAAGAGCCACCCGCCGAGGAGGATCACGGGGAACGAGACGACGAGCAGCGCTGCCGCCCATCGGGGAACGGTCCGGCCGCGCCACAGGGCGATGCCGAGGAGCACCATCCCCACGAAGCTCAACGGGACGAAGACCATGCCTCCGAGCGTCGGCGCCTGGTAGGAGTCGGCCTGTGCGAGGACACGCTCCACGGTCGCGACGTCGACCCCGGCGCTCGTCGCCGCACCGGCGATCGCGTCGTAGGCGATCCCACCGAAGCCCATCGCGGTGAACCCGAGGTAAGCGGCGACCAGCCCTGCGGTGCCGATCCGGCGCGATCCTCGCCGGGCGACGATTCCTGTGACGATCACCCCGATCCCGATCGTCAGGACGAACAGCAGCATCATCCAGAACGACAGCTGCACGCGACCGGTCTCGGTCCCCATGAGGGGGATCCAGACCGCGGGAGGATCACCGAGGGAGTAGGGGATCGAGAGCGACCAGCCTGCCATCGCGAGAGGGCCGATCGGTGCGACGAGACCCAGCACCGCGCGCCACCTCGGGCGGGAATCGATGCCGGCGTGCGCGGTCGAGGTGGCGGTCGCCATGGTGGCCTCCGAGGTCGTAGAAGTACTGTCCTTGCGAACCTACGGAGCAGGCGGACCGACCGGCATCGGTGCCAGCGCCGATGTTCCGTCCCCGCGCCCGCGGTCTCCTGGCCGGACGGTGACGCTCAGCCAACCTCGGCCCGGCCGAGCCAGGCCAAGGCCGCGCGCACCCGCCGGTTCTCGTCGGCGTTCGGTGCGAGGTCGAGCTTGACCATGAGGGAGCGCACGTGCGCGTCGACGGTCCGCTCCGAGACGAACAGCCGGCGGGCGATCGCGGCGTTCGACAGTCCCTCGGCGATGAGACCGAGCACGTCGCGTTCGCGCCCGCTCAGTGCGGTGAGGCCTGATGCCGACCCGAGCAGGCGTTCGACGATGCTCGGGTCGATCGCCGTGCCTCCGGCCGCGACGCGGCGTAGCGTCGCGACGAAGCCGTCGAGATCGAGCACCCGGTCCTTGAGGAGGTAGCCGAACCTCTCGGTCCGCCCATCGGCGAGAGCCAACGCCAGGCCCGGCTCGACGACGTGCGACAGGACGACGACGGCGAGCTCCGGGTAGCGGTCCCGCAGCAGGAGCGCCGCCCGAGCGCCTTCGTCGGTGAACGTGGGCGGCATGCGCACGTCGACGACGACGAGGTCCGGTCGTCGTGAGACGACGGCCGTGATGAGCGCGCTCGCGTCCCCGACCTGCGCGACGACGTCCATCCCGTCGTCGGTGAGCAGCCGGGCGATACTCTGGCGGAGCAGCACGAGGTCCTCGGCGATCACGGCTCGCACGGCAGCACCACCTCGAGCAGCGTTCCGGTCGGTCGCGCATCACTCACCACGAGCCGGCCGCCGACACCTCCGACCCGCTCGGCCAGACCCTGGAGTCCCGTGCCGGCGCGCAGGTCGGCCCCACCCACGCCGTCATCCGTCACCGTGACGCGTGCCGTCCCGCCCTCGACCCGCATGACCACCTCGATCCGGCCGGCCCGGGCGTGCTTGACGGCGTTCGTCACCCCCTCGCACACGGCGAGGTACGCGACCGGCTCGACCATGGGGGGCAATCGTCCGGGCGCGACGTCGACGACGACCGGGACCGGCATGCGCGCCGCGAGCTCGACGAGCGCGGAGCGCAGCCCGTCACGCGCGAGCAGCTCCGGTTCGACTCCCGCCGCCAGCGAGCGCAGGTCGTCGATCGCGCGCCCGAGCCCGTCGACGGCGTCGGTGACTACGAGCTGTGCGTCGGCGGGCAGGCTCCTCTCGGCCATCCGCAGGTCGAGGGCGAGTGCGAGGAGCCTGCCCTGGACGCCGTCGTGCAGGTCGCGCTCGAGGCGCCGCCGTTCCTGTGCGGCAGCGGCGGCCACGGCCCTGTCCGCCGCCGCGAGGCGCGCGTCCCGGTCGCTTACCACGACCTCGAGGGTCGCCCGGTCCAGCAACCCGGACGCGGCATCGAGCACGGTCGCGACGTCCGCGGACCAGGCTTCGGCGTCGCCGTCGCGGGTCACCACGTGCGCAGACGCCGTCGCGGGCGTCGCCGGGGCAGGTACGTCGTCGCCGTCCGTTCCCACCCATCGACCGTCCGGCAGGCGCAGCAGCACCCGAGCATCGTCGTCGAGCACGGTCCGCACGAGCTCGTCGAGAGCAGCGGCGGGCTCGGCGGCGGCGAGCCCGGAGACGGACCGCAGGGCGTCGGCGGTGCGCCCGCGGACGGGATCCATGCGCCGAGCGAGCGAGCGCACCACCCGGCGCCGCGCCGTCGCGACGAGGGCGCCCAGAGCCAGCGTGAGCACGACGGCGAGCAGGATCGCCCCGTCGCCGACCCGGGCGGAGGCGAGGACGGCCAGCGTCGAGGCCAGTGCGGTGAACGGCACGCCGAGCACGAGCGTGAGCAGCCCGGCGGCGCGTGACCCACTGACGCGCACGTCCCCGACGGCCCCCGTCGTCGCGGCGAGCGCCGGGGGCGCGACGAGGAAGGGGAGACAGAAGGCGATCGCGACGCACGCCTCACCCACGGACACCGACAGGATGCCGACCAGGTACGCGAGGAACCCCGCGAGGACGCACAGCGCGATCGTCCACAAGGGCAGGAGCGAGACGATCGCGACGAGCACCACGCGCGGCCGCTGCGGACCGTGAGAGCGTCCGAGCGCCCGCCAAGCCGCGATCGGACCGAGCAGGACCGAGAGCATCCACGGGACCGCCATCGTGATGGCCAACGTGGCCAGGGCGGGCGACGCCCAGATCGGTGGGACGTCCCCGTACGGGGACGACGGCGGGCGCGGCGTCGCGAGGAGCGCGAGCGTCACGCCCACCGCGGAGTATGCGAGCACGACGCGCGTGAGGCGGCGCACCGCGTGGTCGACGACACCCGTGCGTGCGAGGGCGACCACGAACGTGGCCTGCAGAAGCGTGATGGGCGGGACGTACGCGACCTCCTGCGCGGCGACGAGGAGCTGCGCACCGATGCCGCGCATGCCGCCGCGCCCGACGAGGACGGGCACGAGCGCCGCCAGCACGAGATAGAGGAGCACCGCGGTCCCGGTCGCGGCCAGCCAGACGGCGAGCTCACCCGCAGTTCGGCGGGCGACGACGCCGGCGGTGCCGAACAGGACGAGCGTGGCGAGCGCGGCCGGGACGACGAAGATCGGGGAGCTCGCGCCGTCGGAGTAGGCGCCCGCGGAGAAGCCTACGGCGACACCCGCCGAGAGGAGCACCGCGATCACGACGGCGATGGCCGCCGTTCCCTCGACGACGGGCCGCCAGCGCAAGGCCATGCCTCATCGTCCCAGGAGTCGGGGCCGGGCGGAATGGGTGCTGGCACCGAGGGAGAGGTCGCCAGGCGCCGGGAGCCGCCGGGGCGTTGCCCGGAAGCGAGTGGATCTTGCGGTACTACTCGCCGAGCGACACCAGCACGAGCGTCGCGTCGTCGACATCGAGGTATGTCGTCGAGACGAACCCCGACTCGGCGAACTTCGCGTCGAGCGTGTCGCCGGGGCCGGGTGGCGGTGTGCTCCAGGTCCATCGAACCTCGATGGCGTCGGGTCAGGGAGCCGGGTCAGGCCGGCGGCTCCCCGTAGACCGGGCGCGCGAAGGCGAGCACGATCCCCACGCCCCGGCGGTCCGTGAGCCGGGCGCGGTCCTCCGGGTGGTCGAGGAGGTGGCGCAGGATGCGCGCGATCGCCTCGGCGTCGACGACGTCCACGGTGTCGCGCGACGGGCCGTGGAGCGGGCGGACCTGCATCAGGTCCTCACCGTGGGCGTGCCGGGCGCGCGCGCCGTCGTGCAGCTCGACCCGCAGGGCCGGGCGGCGCTCGCCGGGCACCGTGCGCACGGCCGCGACGTCGTCCCAGCGCACGACGACGCGCGTCGGGTCCGCACCGACCGGCAGCTCGATCTCGTCCGGGCGCAGCACGACCGACTGCCGCACCGGGCTGCGGACGTAGAACAGCAGACCGACGCCGATGCCCAGGACGGGGATCGCGGCGACCGTCGCGGCGACGCCCTCCCCGAGGGTGATCATGGCGACGAGGAACCACACCGACCCGGCGAAGAGCGCGAGCAGGATGGCGAGCACCGCGAGGAAGTCGGCGAACGGCGCGAGGCGCTCGCGACCGCGCACCCCACCGGGCACCGCCGTCCAGACCAGGGTGCGACGGTGCGGGGGCCGGGGTTGACGGGTGCTGCTCACGGGCACAGTGTCCCGGATCGAAGTCCCGGGATCAGCGTCCCGGATCAGCGCACGGTCATGCCTGCGCCCTTCACGCCGTCGAGCAGCGCGTCCAGCCCGAACGCCTCGACCGGGCCCAGCGCGCCGACGTCCTGCAGGCCCTCCTCGGCCGCGCGCATCGCACCCCAGGCGAGGAACCGCGCCGTGAGGTCGTAGGGGTCCGGGCCGTCCAGCCGGACGCGGCGCAGCAGGGCGCCGTCGGCGTCGCGCGCGTCGGCGAGCACGTGGCTGCGCGACCTGGCGCGCCGCGCGGCGTCCGGTCCGCCGCTCGAGCCCGAGGAGCGCGCGCCGACGAGACGGCGGACCCCGGCGCGCAGCCCCGGGACGCGGAGCGCCCCGGCGAGGAGCGCCGTCGCGGCCGGCACGAGGCGAAGCGCTGGGCTGCGGACGCCGAGCACGACGTCGACGTCCCGCAGCCCCGGCGCGAGGACGGGCAGCGTGAACGGCTCGGTGCCGCCCGCGGCGATGCCGCGCACGCGCCCGTCGCGCGCTCCGTCCTCGAGGTCGAACGCCACCGTCCGCGCGCCCAGCCGCTCCGTGCGCAGCCAGCCGTCGCGCAGCGTGTAGGACGGCTCGAGCAGCGACGCCGCGGCCGTGGCCTGGGTGCCGCCGCTCGTGCCGCCCCCGCCGCTGCCGAAGTAGCCGATCCTCAGCCGGGTCGCCGCGTCGCCAGCGTCGCGCAGGGCCAGCGCGCCCGCGACGTTGCCGGGGACCCAGTCGTGGCCGAACGCCGTGAGCAGCGTCGTGCCCGCCTCGCGGGCGCGCGGGCCGTGCCGCTCGAACACCTCGCGGATGAACGCCGGCTCGCCCGTCGAGTCGAGGTAGACCGCGCCCGCGCCGATCGCGGCGTCGACCGCCGGCCCGCCGTGGCGCGCGAACGGCCCGACCGTCGAGACGAGCACGTCGCCCCGGTCCACGAGCGCCCGCACGGTGCGTGGCTCGTGGAGGTCGACGACCGCCGTCCCCGGAGCGGTCGTGGCGGACGATCTCCCGGGGGTGCGCAGGTCGTCGGCGAGCGCGTCGAGCTTGTCGCGCGAGCGGCCGGCCAGGACCGGGCGCGCGCCGCGGCGGACGAGCTCGTGGGCCACGAGCGTCCCGGTGTACCCCGTCGCGCCGAGGAGGACGATGCGGCCGGTCATGCGCCCGGTCGTGCGGCGGTTCGTGCGGCCGGTCGGGTGTGCGGTCGGGCAGGGTTCTGCACCAGGGTCTCCTCCGCTCGGTTCCGGCGAGCGTAGGTCGGCTGCGGTTCGCTCGCAGGCTGTCCGGGGTGCGACGACGCGTGGCAGGGTGGCGGCATGACGACGCTCGCCCACCTGCGCAAGGCCGCGCTCGCGCTGCCCGGGACCGCGGAGGCCACGCGCACCGGGGGAGCGGCGTTCACCGTGCGCGGCACGACGTTCGCCTCGACGGCGGGCGAGGTGGTGCGGCTGCATCTCGCGGCCGACGACGTCGGGACCGTCCTCGCCGAGCACCCCACCGCCGAGCGCGTGACGCGGGGCGAGACGCTGCTCGGCGTGCGCGTGCCGCTCGCCGACGTGGACGGCCAGCAGCTCAACCACTGGGTGCGCCGCGCGTGGCTGCACCGGGCGCCGAAGCGCCTCGCGGCGTCCGTCGCTGCGAGCGACAGCGCGGAGCCCGGGCAGGTCGGGGACCTCCCGGCCGCGATCGGCCGGCCGGCCACGCGCGCGCTCGCCGGCGCGGGACTCACGTCCCTGTCCGACGTCGCCCGGCTGAGTGACAAGGAGCTCCTCGCCCTGCACGGGGTGGGCCCGCGGGCCGTGCGGATCCTGCGGGAGGCGCTTGCTCACTGAGGCGGGATCCGCGACCGCGCGGCATGCGCCGTCGACGTCGCGTCACCACGGGCCCACGAGCGGGAGGAAGCGCTTCATCGCAGCGACGACGGTCCGTGCGTCCTCCTGGCCCTCACGTGCCTGGTCCGGGGTGACTGGTTGGCTGTCGAGATCCGGATACTCGGAGTCGTGACGGCGACCATCGACTTGCGCGCGGCGTCGTACAGCATCGTGAAGGCGCCGGCCGGGTCGACGTCGACGACGAGGGCTGCCGTCCGCAGGTGCTGCTCGGCCTGCTCGACGAGGAGCGTCGCATGATCTGCTGACGGGTGCACCGCTTGCAGCCGGCGTTGCTCGAGCGCTGCCACGACGACGGCCTCCCCGGTCGTCCACCGTCCTTGCGACTCAGGCATCCGCGGTTCCGGAGCCGCCGAGCACGTCCACGGTCGGACCGTCGAGCACGGTCTGCTTGAAGCTGCTCGTGTCGCGCGCCCACTCGTCGGCGCGGACGCGGCGGACGTTCACCTCGCGGTGCAAGCGGCGCTCGGCAGCCTCGACGGCGTCGCCGAGCTCGTCGCGGTCGGGGTCACCCACGACGAGGAGGTCGATGTCGGCGGGGACCGGGCCGGGTAGCTCGTGGTACCGAGCCGCCCACGACCCGTAGACGAAGGCTCGCGCGATGCCTTCCACGCCGCTCAGCGCGTCGCGCAGGACCGCGAGCGGACCGAAGGTCACCGCCAACAGCTCGACGAGTGGTCCATAGACGACCGACTCCGTGAGGACGTGGACGAGCCGTGTTTTGCCGCGCTTCGTCGTCCGCACCAGGCCGGCGTCCTCGAGGCGCGCGACCTCCCGGGACACCGTCGGTGCCGACGTGCCGACGGACTCGGCGATCTCCGAGATGCTCCGCACGCGGTCCGGGTCGAGCAGGACGTGAGCGAGGATCTCGCCTTGCGTTCGCGACCTCAGCAGGGGAAGCAGGAGCGGGGAGGAAGTTTTCATGAAACGGAGGTTAACCGCCGTTTCATGAAAGTTCTAGGTGTGCGTTGGTGTGCGGTCGCGTACACGCAGGGAGGAGATCGTTGAAGGCGGAGCGACCATCGTCGCCATCGCCGATAGCATGTGCTATCGGAGGTGGCCATGTCCGAAGAGTCACATGTCGAGAAGGCGTTCGGGGAGTATCTGAGCGCCCTCAGCGAGAGGGCGTACGCACTGCGCGCCGAGGCGAGTGCGACGCTCGAGCGGGGTGCGCGTCAGGCCGCGGGTCTCGGGTGGAGCCAGCGCCGGATCGCCGAGGCGCTCGGTAGGAGCCAGCCGGAGGTCAAACGTCTCCTCGACCGCGGGGAGCCCGATGCAGTCCTTCAGGGGCCACCCGCGCCGGCTTCCGTGCTCGACGATGTCCTGCGTCGTCGACGTGACGCGGTGGTGGAGGCGGCGGCCCGCCACGGTGCGGTGAACGTGCGGGTCTTCGGGTCGGTCGCCACGGGCGCCGACACGCCGGAGTCGGATGTCGACCTCCTCGTCGACATCGACGAGACGGTCGGCCTGATGGGGCTCAGTGCACTCCAGCTCGAGCTCGAGGAGATCCTGGGCCGCGCCGTCGACGTCGTCCCGGAGCGGTCACTGCGGCCCGAGGTGCGCGCCACGCTGACCGCGATCCCGCTGTGAGGCGCACGGACGCCGACCATGCGCGCGACGCGCTCGCGCACCTGGTGATGATCGATCGCCACGTCGCAGAGGGAGGTTGGGGACGTCAGGTCGTCGTCGACGCCGTATGTCTGCGCCTGGCGGCGTCCATCGAGGCCGCGTCGCGCCTGAGCGAGGACGCTCGGGAAGCGGCCTTCGGACCGACGTGGTCGGTGATCTGGTCGACCCGGAACCGGATCGCGCACGGCTACTCGACGGTCGATCCGCAGATCGTGCGGGCGACGGTCGAGAACGATCTCGGGAACTATGCCGAGGCGCTGGAGGGGATCGTCGCACGTCATCCGTAGATGCGCTGAAGGTGTGTTTGCAGGGAGGGGCGGCTCGCGCCAACCCGCTGCGCGGGTGAAAAGACATCCGCACCTATTGCCCATGTGCAGTTACTGCACGTAGAGTCCTCGTCATGACCACCGACCCGTCGCGACACCCACGCCCTCGCCTGGACGCCGCCCGCGCGGCGCTCGACGAGGCGTCGGCCGCTGCGCCGGGGGACGCCGTCGAGCCGCTGTCACGGGCTCGGGCGCTGCTCGACGTCGCGCTCGACGAGGCGATGGCCGAGGCGCTGCTCGCCGGGTCGTCGATGCGATCCGTCGCCGAGGCGGCGGGCGTCGCGCCCAACACGGTGCCGCCCCGCATCGCGCGGACCCCGGCGCTCGCGGGCTACTCCGGCCCCGACGGCCGCGTCTCCGCCGAGGGCGTCACGCGCGCCCGCTACGACCGCGAGCGGGGGACCCCGCCGCCCGAGCCGACGACCGCCGTCGACCCGCTGCGGTTCCGCCGCCGCTCCTGACCTTCCGCGCACCACCTGTCCAGCAGCACGACGAAGGGAATCGCCATGCCCGACCAGACCCTCACCCACCTCGCCATGCTGCTCGACCGGTCCGGCTCGATGCAGTCCATCAAGCAGGCGACCGAGCAGGGCTTCGACCTGTTCCTCGGCGAGCAGCGTGAGGCGCCCGGCCGCTGCACGGTGACGCTCGCGCAGTTCGACAACGAGTACGAGGAGCTCTACACCGACCTCGACGTGCGCGAGGTCCCGCCGCTCGACCTGCGCCCGCGCGGGGCGACGGCCCTGCTCGACTCCATCGGGCGGCTCGTGCAGACGACCGCATTGCGCATCGCGCAGCTTCCCGACGAGCAGCGTCCCGGCGCCGTGATCGTCGGGATCATGACCGACGGCATGGAGAACGCCTCGAAGGAGTACACGCACGCCGCGATCAAGGCGCTCGTCACCGAGCGCGAGGAGCAGTTCGGCTGGACGTTCCTCTACATGGGCGCCAACCAGGACGCCATCGAGGTCGGCGCGTCGCTCGGCGTGAAGCGCGAGCGCTCGCTCACGTACGACCTGGGGAGCGTCGACGAGGCGTACGCCGCGACGTCGCGCAGCATGGCCGCGATGCGCGGCGCGGTGTTCGCGGGCGCCGCGCCTGCCGCGGCGCGCGAGCAGCACGCGGTGTACTCCGAGGCCGACCGCGCAGCGGCCGGTGGGTCCGGGCCGACGCGCCCTGCCCGTGCTGCTGCTCCGCGAGGTGTCGCGGCGCCGACGCCGCCCGTCCGTGCCCCGCGTGGGACGAAGGACGACCCGTTCGACGAGCACGCGCTGCTGCAGCACCTGCGGTCGGTGCTCGCGTCGGGATCGCCGACGCTCGCGGACGTGGGCACGTTCGGCGGGCGCGCGGTCGTCTGGGCGACCGTGCGCGGCGTGCCGGTGTTCCTCAACGCAGATACGAAGCGCGGGGCGCTCCAGCAGCTCGTCGAGGCAGCGGCCGACGGCCCGCTGCCGTGGAACGTGATCACCAACCAGAAGGGTCAGCTCAACAAGGTGACCTTCCGGTCAGGTCAGCGCGTGCCCGGCTTCTACTGCTACACGAGCGAGGTCCAGCCGGCGGCCGGCCCGCTGAGCGGAGTCCCCGCCGCCCGCTGAGTGCCCGACGGCGCGGGGCGGGTCGCGGAAGCGGCCCGCCTCGGCCGCACCAGGAGCGTAGTGACGTCGATATCGACGTCACTGCACTCGACTTCGATATCGACGTCAATTACGATGACTTCACTATTGACGTCATCGGAGGCGGCATGACAGTCCGGATCGAGATCACGAGTCCTGAGCTGCTGGGCTTCGCCCTGCAGCAGGGGCGCCTCGTGCGCGGCCTGAGCCAGCGACAGCTGGCCGACCAGCTCGGCATCGGGCAGAAGTGGGTCTGGGAGATGGAGAACGGCAAGCCCGGTCTCCTCATGGAGCGGCTCTTCGCCATGCTCGACGCGACGGGCGTGCGGCTCTGGGCCGAGATCGACGACTCGGCGCTCGACGCCGTCGACGTGGCGCGTGGTGCCGGGGACGGCGCTGCGGCAGATGACGAGGAACGCCGCGATGGGTGACCTGCGCGTCGAGCTGTACGGGCGGCTCGTCGGCCATCTCGCGGGAACGAGCTCGCGAACGTTCGACTTCAGGACGGACCGGTCCGTGCTCGAGCACTGGCCGCCCGGAAGCACCGTGCTGTCGGAGGCGGTCCCGCTGAGCCTCGTGGAGAACCGCGCGCGTGCCGCCCGGAGGCGCAACTACTTCGCGGAGCTCCTTCCCGAGGGACGAGTCCTGAGCGACCTCGCCGCCCGCGCACGCATCGCGGAGAGTGACGTCGTCGGGCTGCTCGCGCGCTTCGGGCGCGACGTCGCCGGCGCCGTCGAGCTGTACGACCCCGACGCGCCAGGAGAGCCGCGCACCCCGCGCGCGACCCCCCTGAGCGACGTGGAGGTCGGCGAGCTGCTCGGCAACACCCGAGGAATGCCGCTCGGGAACTCCCCGCTCGGAGGCAAGTCGTCCCTCGCCGGCGTCCAGGACAAGGTCGTCCTCGCGCTCGTCGAAGGAACCTGGCACCAGGTGCACGACGGGTACCCGTCGACCCACATCCTCAAGCCCCACTCCGCGGCGAACCCGACCATGATCTACGACGAGGAGTACGTGACGCGGATCGCGTCACGCCTCGGCCTGACGCACGGGACGGTGCGGCTGCACGACTTCGACGGACGGACCGCGCTCGTGATCGAGCGCTACGACCGGACGCCCGACGCTCCCCGAGGACGCCTTCACCAGGAGGACATGAACCAGGCGCTCGGGGCGCGCGGTGACGAGAAGTACCAGGAGATCGGCGGCAAGGTCAGCCTCGCGAGGATCGCGGGCGTCCTGCGCCGCGCTGCCGGCCCGAGGGCGGTCGAGCAGCTCCTCCGGTACACCACGCTCACCCTCGCGGTCGGCAACCTCGACATGCACGCCAAGAACGTCTCGATGCTCCACATCCCGGACGGCACGGCTCGGATCGCACCGATGTACGACGTCGTGCCGCTACGGCACCAACCGACCGACGGGCGGCTCGCCCTGGCCGTGAACGGCGCATACGTGCACAGCACGATCACCGCGGAGGACCTCGTCGCGGAGGGCGAGTCGTGGGGCGTGGCGAGAGCGGAGGATCTCGTCGCGGCGACGCTCGGCGACATCGCCGCCGTCGTCTCGGACGAGGTGCCCGACCCGCGAGCGCACCCCGGTCTGTACGACGACGTCACACGCTTTACGAGCAACCTCCTCGCCGGTGGTGTCGCAGGTTAGGAGGCGCCCAGATCGGATGTCGTCGACGCTCCGGTCGGCGCCGCCCGTGCCGTCAGGGCAGGAGCTTTCGCCCCAGGGTGACGGCCTGGATCTCGTGGATCTGACTCATGAGGAGGTCGTCCTCCTTCTCGCGCCAGGCGGCACCGGATGCTTCGGGTCCCAGCGGTGCGATGACAAGGCCGCCGAGCGCGAGGCGCACCGCCCGGAACTGCACGAGGTCGGCGGCGAGGGAATCCTGGGTCACGTCGAAGGGCGCGATGGCCCCGTCCCAAGCTTCGTCCACGCGTCCCAGGCGGCGACCATCGTCGCGATGGGGTATTCGGCGAGACCTGCAGCGTCGCGACGAGCGGCTGCGGCGTCGAGCATGCGACGCGCCTCCGTCAGGCGGTCCGCGGGGACGAGCAGGATGAAGACGCCGTGCGGCTCGTCGCCGGTGGGCGGACCGAGGCGGCGATCCTGGTCGGCGAGATAGCTCTCGACCTGACCCTCCGTGAGGGCCGCGCCGAACTTCGCCTCGATGACGCCGACGGGGCGCTGGTCGTAGGTGGTGGGCTTGGCGAGCCGCGGCATCTCGAACACAGTTGCACTTGTGACGTTTGCGCTCCTAGACTGGAGAACCGTCCGAAGGAGATGAGAGTCGTGACAACGGTCCGGACCCGTTCCCTTCCTCCCCTCACCCGCACCGAGCAGAGCGCAGTCGAGCGTGCCCTCGGCGTCATCACCCGTGAGGAGAGTGACCACGCCGCATCCATCGTGATCGACGGTGCAGAGATCGACCTTCCCGAGCCGGTCAGGGCTGCGGTCATCGACCTGCTGGGTCGCATGGCTCATGGTGAGCCAGTGGTGCTCACCTCCGCCCCCGAGCTCCTGACGACGTCCCAGGCGGCCGATCTCCTGGGCATCTCCCGGACGTACCTGTGCACCCTCGTCGACCGGGAGATACTCCCGGCAGAGTTCCGCGGGACTCATCGGCGTCTCCGGGTCACGGACGTCATGGCCTACGCGGAAAAGATGCGGGCACGTCGCCGCGAGGCGCTGGACGGCCTCGCGGTGGTCTCGCACGACGCCGGCCTGTACGACGACGACTTCTGAGTCGACGCGTGGCGCGCACGGGACGCGACGTCGAGCACCAGTAGGGTCGTCCGCGTGCTGTTCCGCGCCTTCCTCGACGCGAACGTGTTGATCCCTGCCCGGGAACGAGATGTGCTGCTGACTCTCGCCGAGGCAGGGCTCTACGACGTGCGGTGGAGCGGCGGGGTGCTGGAAGAGATGGCCAGGCACCTACCGGAGCGCATGACGCAGTCCCAGGTCACGCACCTGCTGTCGTGCCTCACGGATGCCTTCCCCGAGGCTGCGGTGACGAAGCCTCGAGGAATCGATGTCGACGTGCCGGTCCTGGTGAACGACAAGGATCGGCACGTCGTCACGCACGCACTTCTCGGCCGGTGCGACGTCCTCGTCACGGAGGACCGGGCGCTGCGCGCGCAGGTCGAGGCGTCGGTCGGTCAGCTCGATGTGCAGAGCTTCGGGGTCTTCGTCTCCTACGCCATCGATGCTGATCCTGGGGTCGCCGGTGCCGCGCTCGAGGACATGATCCGGCACCGGTGGCTTCGTGGGTCCTCT
Organism: Cellulosimicrobium sp. BMG9.22; assembly: GCF_059159975.1. NCBI lineage: Bacteria > Bacillati > Actinomycetota > Actinomycetes > Micrococcales > Promicromonosporaceae > Cellulosimicrobium > Cellulosimicrobium sp. BMG9.22. Next base: position 26,925 of record NZ_JBZGBY010000035.1, read on the forward strand.
ATCGAGCCGGAGCAGATCCGGTCGCGATGGGCGGCCTGGGCCGAGAAGCGTCACGGCACGGCCCTGTCGGCGATCAGGTGGTGAATGCCCTATTTCGACGGGGATGCGCTTCGACGGGGATGCGCATCGACCAGCGGTGGGGAGACGACACGACCTCGGTGGGCGAGATGCGTCATCTGCGCCCGTGCTCGGCAAGGCCTTCGAACGCGCCGAATCGTGCTAGCGAGTCCGACACGGCGTGCCACGCGGGGTCCTGGGCCGCGAGCCGTCGCGCGTCCGCAGCCGCACTGCGCAGCCGCTCGATCAGCATGGCCTGGTCGCCGCCACGCGCAGGCGCGTAACGGCCGTCGAGGAGGTGCTCCGCCTCCCCTTCGGCGTGCAGGGCGAGCGTGTCGAGGAACAGCGCGAGCGAGCGGGCCGCCCGACGACGGCGCGCGCCCTTCTCCTCTTCGCTCGCCTTGTCGGCGAGCGGGCGTCGGTCTTCGTCGGGGGCCGTCGGGACGACGCTGAAGCGCCCCTGCCACAACCGCTCGAACGCCGGTGCGCGCTCGAGGGAGAGCACCGTCCCGAGAACCCCCGCCTGACGGTGGGTCGGCACCTTCGGTGCGAGCTCCTCGCGCAGGCCGGCGACCTCGTAGGCGAAGCGCAGGACGTTCTCGTCCGTCATGGACGCGCCGACGACGAGGAGGTGTCGCGTCATCATGAGGGACTGGAGGATCGAGCCGACGGGCTTCCAACGAGAGTCGTAACCGACGAACGAGCTCCGCGACAGCACGATGGTCTCCGGGTAGTGCACGTCGCCGTGCATCTTGAGCAGCCACGGGCGGTCGCCCTGGACGCGACCCCACGGCAGGACGGACAGGACGTCGTGCGGGTCACCGCTGTCCGGTGTGGGAACCGCCGCGCGGACCGCGTCCTCGTAGAGGCGGTCGTAGTTCGTGGTCACCGCCTCGCGGATGCGCAGACCGGCGAGGAGCGCATGGGCGAGCGAGGGACGAGCGTCCGCCGCCTCGATGATCCGGGCGACGTGGCGACCGAGGGCGCGCGGATCGTGGTGCTCGTCGAGGACGACCTGGAGCAGCTCGGCCTGTTCCAACGAGGAGAGTCCGCCGGGGTCGATGCCGCCGAGGGTCGCCTGAATCTCGGGGATGGCGGTCAGGCTCTTCAAGAGCCCGCCCCACGAGGGCAGGCCGGCACCCATGCTCACCCCGGCGCCGAGGAAGAGCGCGAGCTCGCCGCGTGCGGCCGGCGCCGCGAGCTGTCGCGCCCTTTGGGCCAGGTCGCGAGGAAGCGCAGGGGCGACGCCGGCATCTCGACGGACCTGTTGCAACGCCGAGTAGTCCGACCGGGAGACGGCGACGATCGCGACGTCGACCGACTCGTCCTCGGCGGCGGCGCCGAGCTCAGCAACGAGGGAGTGCAGGAGGGCGCTGCGCGACGCACCGTGCCCGCCGCCACCGGTTCCCAGGACGGGCACGGCGACCAGGGGAAGATCGCGTCCGGCCTCGTGCGCGTTCGCGCGCAGCCGCTCAGGTACCTGGCGCGCCACGCTCTCCACCGCGCGCCGCGCAGCGCGTGCAGCGTCGTGCGGGGAGTGCGCGACGACGTCGACGAACCAGACGTCAGCGCGGCGCAGAGTCCTCCGTGCAGCAACCCCGGCTGCTCTCCGGGCCCATCCGTCGGGTCGCAGTGCGCGCCAGTCGTCGCTCTCGGAGATCCCGGCCGCCCGACGCCACTGGCTGCGGACGCTGAAGGAGGCGTCCGTGGGGATGACGACCGCGTCCCATCCGAGCCTCTCCAGGCGCCCGTTGACGACGAAGACGTGGCCCGGCGTCATCGGCGCGAGCTCTCTGCACGCCAGATCGCGTGATCGACCATCCACGGCGTGACCGGTCGTTCGGGGGTCGAGAGGTGCTCGCCGAGCTCGCGGAGGATCGTCTTGGCGCCGAGGACGTCGGTCGGCGCACCGTGACGGTCGAGGAAGCGCAGGACCATGCGGTCCGGCTTCACGGTGTCGTCGTCGCCCACGAGCATCCAGAAGTACCCCGTGCGCACACCGTCGCCGGGGATCAGGCGCAGCTCCGCGCTGATCTCGTCCACGAGGTCCGTTTCCGCGAGGGCCTTCGACGCGTCGGTCAGCGTGTCGATCCCGAAGCCGGTCAGCACGTCCGCGTTGCGCAGCGCCGCCTCGGCCTTGAGGATGCCGCTGCGCGACGACGTCCGGTGCGACGACGTCACGGCGACCAGCTGGTCGGGGACCCGGTACGTCGCACGGAACCCGCTCAGCGGAAGAGGGTCCTGCGACGGCACGGAGTCCGTCGCGACGACCGGGTTGTAGTCGCCGGCTGCGGTGGCAACACTGCGTACGGCCGGCACGACATGCCTGTTGTAGCTGATGCCGATCGACCACACCGCATCGAGGACGCAGTACGTGACGCTGGTCCAGCGTCGCTGTCGAGGCTGGATGCCGAGCTCCTCGGCCGCGGCGACGAGGGTGGAGGGCAGTGGCACAGCGATCGCCTTCATGGGACGTCGACTCCCTGGCGACCCTAGGGCGGAGAACGGGGTGCGCCCAGGGCGCGCGGCGTACGCAGCGGGTGAAGTTCCGGCCATGGGAGCGTGACGCCGTGCGCTGGGCGCCGCGAGGCGCCTACGTCCTTCGAGAGGTCGGTACGGTGCACGTGAGAGCAGCGGCGCCCGTACAGGGCGGAGTCGGCACGAACGGAGCGATACGTGGTCAGCGCCAAGGAGACCGATCTCGAGGGCGTGCTCGAGGGCAAGAGGCAGTACCAGGTTCCGCTCTACCAGCGCGTCTATTCCTGGGGCCAGCGGCAGCTCGACCAGCTCTGGCGCGACATCATCCAGCTCGCCTCGGATCGGGCGACGAACCGCGCGGCGACGCACTTCGTCGGGTCCCTGGTCCTCGCGTCGAGCCCGGACGCGGGGCCCGTGGGGGTGCAGCGCTATCTCGTGGTGGACGGGCAGCAACGGCTCACGACCCTGACGATCCTTCTCGCGGCACTCCGCGACCACCGGGTCGCGGTCGAGGGAGACGACCACCGTGCGCGGATCGACGACCAGTACTTGGTGAACCGCTACGAGACCGGCCAACCCACCAAGCTCCTGCCGACCCAGCAGGACCGAGCCGCCTATCTCGCGGCGATCCGAGGCATGCCGGCCGCGGGGGGCGAGGACAACGTCGGAGTCGCGTACCGGTTCTTCCGCTCGCGCCTGACGACGGTCGGCGATCCCGAAGACCCCCTCGACCTCGATCGGATCGAGGAGGCAGTGCTCCGCGGGTTGGCGCTCGTGGTCGTAACGGCCCAGCCGGGCGACAACGCGCACCGCATCTTCGAGTCGCTCAACAACACGGGTCTTCGGCTCACCCAGGGTGACCTTCTGCGGAACTATCTCTTCATGCGACTACCGTCGCGCGCAGAAGCGGTCTACGACTCCGTCTGGCTACCTCTGCAAGACACGCTGTCGCCTGACAGGCTCGAGCTCTTGTTCTGGCTCGACCTCGTCCAGCGGGACGAGGGCGCGAAACAGAGCGACACCTACGTCGGCCAGCAGACACGTCTCGACCGGCTCACGAGCGAGGCCGAGATCGAGGCGGAAGTCCGTCGCATCGCAGGTCTCGGCTCCTTGCTCGCGATCGCGCTCGAGCCGACGCGAGAGGCGGATCACGACGTCCGGAGGCGTCTGGATCGACTGCGTGCGTGGGGGACCACGACGGTCTACCCGGTAGTCCTCCAGCTCCTCGCGCGACGAGCGGAGGGATCGGCTAGCAGCACGGACGTCGCGAACGCGCTCCTCCTCCTGGAGAGCTACCTGGTGAGGCGCGTCGTCATCGGAAGAGCCACCGCGAACCTCAACCGCGCCCTGCTCGGTGCCGTGTCCGACGTCGCGAAGGGTGCAGACGTCGTCGCCGCGCTGAGGTCGTCCCTCTCGACCGGTCGCAAGCACTGGGGCACGGACGCGCAGGTGCGGGAGGCGGTCCACTCGGTGCCCTTCTACTGGCAGGGGCGGAAGGCGCAGAAGAACCTCGTCCTGCTTTGGATCGAGGAGTCCTTCGCCGGTAAGGAGATGGTGGACCCGAAGGGCCTGACGATCGAGCACATCCTGCCCCAGTCGTTGACCGTCGAATGGAGGGCGGCGCTGGGCATCACCGGCTCCGGCGTCGACCCGGAGATCGAGGCAACTCTGCACACGCTGGGGAACCTGACGCTGACCGCGTACAACTCAGAGCTCAGCAATCACCCGTGGGAGCGCAAGAGGATGCTCCTGAGCGACAGTGGTCTCGCGATGAACAGGGCTCTCGCTTCCCTGCCGTCCTGGGATCTCTCCAGCATCCGTCGACGAGCCGACACGCTCGCGGAACGGATCATCGAGCTCTGGCCCGGACCCGACGAAGACACTGTCGAGGTGACGGACGGTCGAGAACGAGCGGCCGCCATCTGGCGACGCCTCAGCGAGATCCTCGCGGAGGTCCCAGCGGGCAGATGGACCTCCTACGGTGATGTCGCCGCTCTCGCCGGCACCGCGCCTGTGCCGCTCGGCACACGTCTCTCGGCCGGCGAAGAACCGTACGCGTACCGGGTGCTCCAGGCAGGGGGGACCGTGTCGCCGGGCTTCCGGTGGTCGCCCGGGGACACGACCGTCTCTCCCCGAGCGCTCCTGGAGGCCGAGGGGGTTCGCTTCGACGTGGCCGGCCGTGCCGACCCGTCACAGCGCATCAGCGCCGAAGAGCTCGCGTCGCTCCTGGGCTGGTACGACGACGAAGCGAGTACGGACGACGTCGAGATCGTCGAGGAGGAAATCCGCGAGGGCGCCCTGCCGGACGCCGCGGCTCCGCGTGACGTGCGACAGCGTCGTGGCGGCAGGCGGGTCGCCATCGCCGATCTCCTCGAGGCGGAGCTGATCGCCCCTGGTGCCAGGCTCTACGCGCGAGGAGGATCCTCGATCGCCAGCGTCGGCGCCGATGGGTCCATCCGCCTCGGTGACGAGCGGTACGAGAGTCCGTCGGCGGCGGGCTCCGCCATCGCCGGGCACGCCATCAACGGATGGTCGTACTGGCGCGTCGATCGAGACGCCGATCGTGTTCCGTTGAGCGTCCTCCGGGACGAGCTCACACGACGGGAGGACTGATCACCGGTGGCGGTGTGTCGGGCGACAGATCGATGTGCGCCCACGACAGGTCAGCGTCGCCCGCGAGCCGGAGTAGGTCTTCCTGCCGAGCCTGACCGATGACGCTTCGGACGCCCCGATCGTCCGGCGCAGACGTCGGGAGTAAGTTACCTGGTAACAGTGGGGTGGAAATAGTCGTAGAGAGCGGTCTCGATCGGAGAATTGAATCGCAGCACCATGCGTACCACGGAGAGGCTCGACCCCGTCGAGCCGAGCATCGTTGTCTCTTCCGCGTCATGAGCCGTCGCCCTGCCGAGGAAATAGAAGTCGGTACCCTCTGCATCGTCCTTCTTGACGAAGACGTAGAGACTTACGTCGTTCGAGACGATCGCATTGACCTCGGCGCTCGACAGGGTTCGGCGGCTCCGCGTGTACCAAAGCATAGAAGACGGGTCGAGTAGCGTGTCCTCGTAGGCGGTACTAGCGGATATTTCGGCGGATTTGTGTAACGTGACGAAGATCGGGCAGGCAGGGGTTGGGCCGTTCGAGTGGTCGACCCTGTAGCCGTAGACCGTCGAAACCCACTTGCGCGGCCAACAGAGCAGGCGCAGAACCTCCTTGCGGGAGTACTGACGCCCTGGTGTGAATGCTGCCGAGGGATCGTAGTTCGTTGTGACAAGTGAAAGACCCGTTTCCACGAGGTCGTCGACTGCTGCTGAGAAGGCCGGGTTCGACCGGTATGCTGCTGCGACCTCGGGCTCGAGCGCAACGGCGAAATCGCCCTCGCGCTTAACGACCCCACTCCCGTAGCGCTTCACGTCAGCTTCGGCGAAGCCGTCGAGCGTGAGCGTGTCGATCGCGCTCTTTACGTGGGACCTGCTGGCGGGCAGGCTTTGGTCGCGAAGAAGCGACTGGACTTGCGACAACGGCACGCGCACGTCGTCGAGCAGCGCTCTGAGCAGTACGAACTCGTGCGCACGCTTCGCGGGAAGGACTTCGTGAGACAACAGCTGGAGAGCACGGCTCGCCCCTTCAGTTAGCCCGGATTCCTCCTTGAGTGTCGTCTCGACGAGCGCTGGGTAGTGCTCTCGTTTTGTTGCGAGCAACACGGGGTCGACCGACTCGAAGCGGAAGAAGTCCCACAGCTTCGGCACGCCGCCCACCCGGTTGCGCATCGCGACGAGAGCGGCCTTCAGGCGCGACATATCGTCGAGCTTGGTGTCGCGGATCGAAGCAAGCACCCGTTCTTGAGCGATCTTGTCGAACTGGACGCTCGACAGACCAGGTAGCGCCCCGGCCTCCTCCGCTGCGATGAGATTCTGACGCAAGGACTCCTTGTTGAGCGAGTTGTCGCCGAACAATGCGATGGGGATTAGGAAGTTGTTCGCGTAGTTCCCGATGAAGTCTATAACGACGAGATACTCCTTCCCGTCGCACTTCCTGAGGCCCCTGCCTAGCTGCTGAACGAACACGATGGCCGACTGTGTCTGTCGGAGCATGATGACCTGGTTGATCGAGGGGATGTCAACGCCTTCGTTGAAAACGTCGACGGTCAGGATGTAGTCGAGTTCGCCGCGTTCGAGTTTTTCGACGGTCCTCTCGCGGTGCGCGATCGAATCCTCGCCGGTGAGCGCCGCGGTGCGCAGCGCTTGACCGTGAAGACTCGTGCGGTTGAGCGCGTCCGAAAGCCGTCTCGCCTCGTCCTTTCGGCTACAGAAGATGAGTCCTCGTGGTGCGATCCTGGCTTGTCCGTAGGTCTCGATCGCCCAGATGAGGTGGGAGATCCGATCGGCGGAGATGAGCAGGTTGAGATCGCTCTGCGCGTCGACCGTGGTGTCGTTGTCGAACGTGACGTCCGTGATCCCGTAGTAATGGAACGGAGCGAGCATGTTCTCTTCGAGCGCGTGATTGAGCCGAATTTCGTACGGAACGTTGTAGTCGAAGACCTGATAGACGTTGAACCCGTCAGTGCGTTCGGGTGTCGCGGTCATGCCGAGCAGGAAGACCGGGTCAAAGTGTGCGAGCACGCGCTGGTGCGTCGACGCCCCGGCGCGATGTGCCTCGTCGATGATGACGTAGTCGAACACGTCGGGCGCGAACCGCGCGAGCACGTCCGGTTGCGAGAGCGTCTGGATCGTGGCGAACAGGTAGCGCGCGCCGAAGGCCTTTGATGAGCCGGTCAGCTTCCCGTAGTCGCGCCGATCGCCGCCGAGGACCTTGCGATACTCCTGGATCGTCCGGTCGAGGATTTGCTCCCGGTGAACGGCAAAGAGCAGGCGTCGGGGGTTGACCGCGCGGACGTCGAGGGCCGACAGGATGGTTTTCCCGGTGCCGGTCGCAGAGATGACGATCGCGCGCTTCTCGCCGGACTCCCGGACGAGGGCGAGTGAGTCCAGAGCGTCCTTCTGCATCCGGTTCGGCTCGATGCCGGCTCCAGCTGCAGGGACCGCCGGCGCATGAGTCGGAGCCGGCGCATTTAGCGGCGGCTCGACGGGCATCGTGGTTATCGGCGGCAGCGTCGAGAGGTCACGCGGCGTCCGCGGTGGGCGCGCGCTTGGCCGCACGTAGGTCAGGGCATACTGCTCAATCCACGCTGTCGTGATCGGCACCGAGTCTACGATTTGACGCTCGGTGAGTAAGCTCAATTGGGAGGCGAGATCGCTGTCGGGCGCGGCGGAGACCTTGAGGTTCCACTCGTGGTTCTTCAGCAGTGCGCTCGGCGTGAGGTTCGAGCTACCCATCATCGCCGTCACGGCGTTGTTGTGCTCGAAGACGTAGCCCTTCGGGTGAAACCCGTCGGCGTTGTGCAACCGGACGTCGATTCCGAGGCTTTGCAGGTTGCACAGCTCGGCGAAGGCTTCGGGGGAATTGAAGCCCAGGTAGTCGGACGTGACAATGCGGCCCACGCCCTCAAACTCGACGAGATCCTGTTTGAGGAGCGCGATCGCTCCAGGCGACACGAAGGCTACGGAAAAGGTGAACGACGTGCACCTTCGGATCTCAGTGCGGATCGCGCGCAGCACGGTACTGCCGTCATCGTTCAGCACAATGCGTGGATTATGGCTTCGTGGAGCACCGTGAGTGTCGGTGCTGAGGAAGCCGTAATCGACGTCGAGCTTGAACTGCTCGCTCCACAAGAAGTCGGCGGTCAAGACGTCAGGTCTCTCTGAATCGTCTCGACAGCCGACACGTCCGCCGGCGCCCACTCCAGCGTGCCGAGCTCCGCCGGCGAGAGCCACTGGACCGCCGCATGCTCGGAGAGGGCCGGCGTGCCAGCGACGAGCTCGCAGTAGAACGTCGTGAGCGTCACGACCCCGAAGTCGTACTCGTGATGGGTGGTCTCGACGTGATCACCAACGCGGACGACGCAACCGAGTTCCTCGACGATCTCTCGCGTGAGTGCTTCGCGCGGTGACTCGCCTGTCTCGATCTTGCCACCCGGAAACTCCCACATCCCAGGGAGGCTTCCTCGCGGCCCACGCTGCGCGCACAAGATCCGTCCCTGATCGATGATCACTGCTCCGACAACGTCGATGCGCTTCTCTGAACTCACATGCGGAGCTTTCCATGAACGGCCGACACTGCCCAATCGACTGGCGGACGGAACTTCGCATACTTGGGGGTCGAGTCACT
>NZ_JBZGBY010000036.1:0-32438 GCF_059159975.1 Cellulosimicrobium sp. BMG9.22
CTACCCCGGTCGGTGCTCACCCGGGCCAACGGCCCGCGGGGCCCATCTCCCGCCATCACGCCGCATCGGCGCCTCGCCGTCTCGGTGTCTCGCCGCGCGGCGGCGCCCGCGCCCCGGGCCGTCGTCGAGCACGTCATGACGCGCGGTCGACCATGACCTGAGTGTCGCCTCGGCCTGGATAACGACACTCAGGTCATGTTCGGCGCGTGGCCACGGTCTGATCGGCCGACGGTTCGACCCCGACGACCAGGCTTCTACCTCGGCCGACCGGCTTCTACGTCGGCGGGCCTGGGCGGAACCGATCGCCGGTGAGGTGATGGGTGAGCGGGTGGGGCGGTGTCGGATGCGAAGGGCGTCAAGGCCGCGCTCCTGAGACCCACGCCCGACGGACCAGGGTGACGGCGCGGACAGTCCGAGCACCGACGCCGCCCCGCCCGCGGACCCGACCACGACCACGACCAGAGTTCTACCTCGGTGTCGAGGATGTCAGCGCAGCCAGCCTCGGCGCTTGATGTAAGCGAGCGGGATGACGGCCGCCACGAGGGTGAGCAGGAGCGTGAGCGTGAAGCCGTACGGGCGGTCGAGCTCGGGCATGTGCGTGAAGTTCATGCCGTAGAACGACGCGATGAGCGTGGGCGGCAGGAAGACGGCGGTGATGATCGTGAACACCTTGACGATCTGCGCCTGCTTGACGTCGAGCGAGGTCATGATCGCCTGCTGGAGGTAGCGCACCTTGTCGTGCTCGAACCCGGCGTGCTGCTTGACGCCGTCGACGTCGGCGACGAGCGTCTCGACGAGCCCCGCGAGCACGGGGTCGGTGTCGGCGATCTCGCTGCGCAGGTGCCGGGCCGCGCGGGCGAGCGAGAGCTGCGACTCCTGCGCGCGCGACACGATCTCCTCGGCGCGGTTCATGCGCGTGATCGTCTCCTGCATGTCGCTCACGCCGATCTCGCGGCCGCGCGCGTCGACGCCGCGCGTGGCCTCGTCGATCTCGTCGGACATGTCCTCGAGCAGGTCGCTCGCGTGCGCGACGACGCGGTCCGCCGCCTCGTTGAGCGCGTACAGCAGCGCGTACGCGACGCCGTACGACGAGCGGATGAGCCACGGCGTGCGGCGCATGCGCGCGATGGCCTTGTCGAAGACGGCGTAGTGCCGCTCGGGCTGCGCCGTCACGACGACGTCGGGCGAGAGCGCGAGCACGATCCGCTCGTGCAGGACGTGCTCGCCGTGGCGTCGCGTCGCGACGACGGGCAGGTAGACGTGCGCGTCGGTCTCCCACACGCGCCCGCCCGCGGCGGCGAAGTCGACGCCGTGCTCGGCGGCGCGCGCCGCGGCGTCGGGGTCGCCCGCGGCGACCTGGACCCATCGCGACCGCAGCACCCGCGGGTCGAAGCGCGCCGCCGCGCCCGGGCCGGTGCCGTAGCCGGTGCCCGTGCCCCCGGTGTCCGTGCCCCCGGTGTCCGTACCGGGCCCTCGGACGTGCCGGTGCTGGTCGACGGTGGACGGGGCGTCGGGCAAGGTCGTCGTCACGAGGCACCTCCGGCCGTGAGGTGGGCGAGCAGGAGTGCGCCGCAGATGAACAGGTAGAGGCCGACCGTGAACGAGATCGACTGCCGCTCGAGGCCGGGTCGGGCACGCCGGCGGGAGCGCGTGGTCGGCGCGCGCGTGGTCGACCCGCGCGGGGTGTGCGTGCGCGGCGTCTGGGGGCGCGCGGTCGTGCGGAGGGTCATGGTGGTCGTCCTTTCCGGCGGGCGCGGGCGCGCCGGGCGGCCGTTTCGCACGGTGTACGACGGCGCGCGGGGTGCACGCGAGGGAGGTCCGGCGGTGGCGTGCACGCGTGGCGCACACGGAGCGCACTGGCGACCTCCCTGCGAGGGACGACCGGTTCGACGGCTGAGGTGCCGGCCGACGTGATGACCGCTCGGGGAGCGGGTCGGCGCCGTCAGCGGGCCGGTCGAGGGCCACGGGGGGTGAGCGCACAGTGCACGGTTCTATGACTGCTGCCGTCAGGCACGGGCTCACCTCGCTCTCGTGGCGGCGGCGCCCCTGGGCGCCGCACCTCGGCCGGGCGCACGAGGACCGTGGCCGCGGCAGGGGGACCGGGTCAGGCTAGACCCCGTTCGGCCACCAGGGCAAGCATGGGCCAGGTTCGCCGTCCCTGGTGGCGGGCGCGTCACCACGGGGGAACCGGGGGGAAGCGCCTCGTTTACGGAGGGTTGTTAACATTTCATCTGTCGACGGGCGACGATGCCCCCGGACGGAGGGTCCCGACGCATGGCAGATGAGCAGGACTACGTGGTACCCGATCCGGTCCGTCGTGCCGACGCCCGGTCCGCGCGCCGTCTCGAACGACTCTCGTCGCGCGCCCAGGAGGTCGATCTCGCGCTGGCGGCCGTGGCCGAGGGCAAGGGTGCGCTCGTCTGGACGGCGGAGCCGGGCATGGGCTCGAGCGCGACGCTCGAGCTCGTGTGCGAGGCCGTCGCGACGCATCCCTTCGGGCGGCCCACGGTCGTGCTGCGCTGTCGTCCGCCCGCCGGCACCGCGTCACCCGGTTCGACGGTCGCCGCGCTCGTCTCGCAGGCCTCCCAGCTCGCGGGCGTCGCGGTGCCGAGCGGCCTCGCCCGTGCGCTCGACGTCGCGGACCCCGCGCACGGCCTGCTGCCCGAGGTCGCCGCCGTCGCGCTCGGGGAGCTCTTCCTCGCGGCGTTCGACGGCGCGACGACGGTCCTCGTGGCCGACGACCTCCACGTCGTCGACGAGCACAGCCGGTCGGTCCTGGCGAGCCTCGTCGCGCAGCGGCGTGCGCCCGTCGTCCTCCTCGCCACGGCGGCGGCCGGAGCCCTCGAGCCGGCCTCCGGCCCGTTCGAGCTCCGCAGCGTCCCGCCGCTCGCACCGGCGGACGCGCTGCACGTCCTGCTCGTGGAGAGACGTCTCGCCGTCGCGCCCCACGTCGCCGCGCACCTCGCGCAGCTCCTCGGCGGGAACGCGGCCGCGATCACGCAGACCGCCGCGCTCCTCACGGCCGAGCAGCTCTCGGGCGGCTCGATCCTGCCTGACCCGCTTCCGGCGGTGCCCGCGGTGCGGTCCTTGCTGGGTGACCGCCTGGCGGCTCTCAGCGACGACGAGCGGCACGTGCTCCTCTGCGCCGCCGTCGCGGTCGTCGACCGTACCGAGCTGCTGCTCTCGGCCGCGGGGCTCGAGATCTCGCACGTGCTCGACGGCCCGCTCGCCGAGCACCTCGCGCTCGTGGGTGGGCGTTTCGCGTTCGTAGACCCCAGGATGCGCTCGCTCGTCCACACCGAGGCCCGCCTCGCCGGGCGGACGGCGGCGCACGCCGCGCTCGCGGACGCGCACCGGCGGGCGGGCGAGCCGGACATGGCGGTGTGGCACACCGCGCTCGCGACGCTCGCGGGGAACCCCGAGCTCGTGCCCGGGCTCCTGCGCGTCGCACGCCGCCACCTCGACCGCGGCGACGTCGTCTGGGCGCACGAGGTCGCGCGCGAGGCCGCGAGCCAGGCCGCGGGGGAGCACCGCGCGGAGGCGTTCGCGCTCGCCGGGGTCGCGGCGCTCCGCTCGGGGCACGTGCAGGACGCGGCCGACTGGCTGCGCAAGGCGTCCCGCAGCGGCGACGACGCGTTGCGCGCGCGCACGCTCGGCCCGCTCGTCGAGGCGCTCACGCTCGCCGAGGGCCAGGTCCCCGACGACGTCCTCGCCCCGTACCTGCGCGCCGGCCGGCCCGACGGCCTCGCGCCCGACGCGGTGCCCGGCGTCGTGGCGGGGGTCCTGGCCGCCGCGCGCCTGCACGCCGAGCGCGGGGACGGCATGAGCACGACGCAGCTGCTCGACACCGCCGCCCACCTGGCGTCGTGGTGCGACGACGCCGCGACCCGGGCCGAGCTCGCGCTCGCCCGGTCGTGGGCGTCGGTCTTCGGCGTCGGCGAGCGCGCGGCCGTGCCCGACGCCGACCTCGGACCGGACCACGAGGCGGCGCTGCAGGTCTGCCGGGCGTTCGCGCTCGCCGCCGACGACCGGACGGACGACGCCGCGCAGACCCTCGCGAGCGCCGTCGCCTCGCTGGCCCCCGTGCGCGACGGCGGCCGCTGGTTCGACGGGCCCGACGTCGCGCTCACGCCGCTCGCCGAAGCCCACGTACGGCTCGCGCAGGTCCTGGTCCACGTGTGGCGCGGGACGCTCACGCGGGCGGCCGACGAGATCGCCGAGGCGGCGTACCGCCTCCCGCTGGGCCTGCCGCTCGCGAGCCTCGGCGTCGCGGCCGCGCGACGGGTCGACATGATGACCCGCGGCATGGTGGGCCCCGTCGCAACGGCGCTCGAGGAGACGTGCGCCAGCCCGACGTCCCGGCCCGTACGCCTCGGCCTCCTCGTCGACCGCGCGATGGGCGCCGCGTTCGCCCACCACGTCACGCAGGCGGCGACGCTGCTCGAGCTCGCGGCGGAGCGCGAGCGCCCTGACAGCGCACGCATGCTCCCGCTGCCCGGGCTGGACGACGTCGAGGCGTGGGTGGTGGCGGGGCGCCACGACGCGGCGCACCGCGCGCTGTCCCGTCGCAGGGTCGAGGCGAAGGAGCTCCCGCCGTCGCTACGAGCCGCGGCGATCGCGCGTGCGGAGGTGGCCCTCGCCGCCCCGGAGGACCTCGGCCCCCCGCTCGACCGCGCGACGCGCGTGAACCGGACCACGGCCTCGCCCTACGAGCACGCCCGCACCGACCTCTGCGCGGCGCGGGCGCTCGTGCGCGCGGGCGAGCTCCAGCGCTCGCACGGGCTGTTCCTGTCGGCGATCGAGCTGTTCGGGGACGCAGGTGCGGACGCGTGGACGACCGTCGCGCGCGACGAGCACGCGGAGGTGGTGCGCCAGCTCGGCCGTCCGGTCGCCGGCGACGGCGACGGCGACGGCGGCGACGGCGGCACGGGGGCGCGAGCGGTCCCGACCGGGCCGCCGTCGGCGATCACGTCCGGGGTGCCGCTCGTGATCTCGTCCGGGTCGCCGCTGTGGGCGCTGCCCGGTGGCGCGCCCGGCGGGCACGGCCTCGACCGGCCCGCCGTCCCGCCGGACGCGTGCCGCCTCGCGGCGCGCGAGAGCGACGTCTCCGACGAGGCGCTCGCCGAGCTGCGCGGGCGGTGGTCCGACGAGCTCACGGAGCGCGAGCTCGACGTCGCGCTGCTCGTGGTGCAGGGCGCCTCGAACCGCGAGGCGGCCGACCAGCTCTTCCTCTCGGTGCGCACGGTGGAGGTCCACCTCGGCCGCGTCTTCCGCAAGCTCGGGGTGCGCTCGCGCGTCGAGCTCACGGTGCTCGCGCACCGGGTCGGCCGCTGACCCGAGGACTTCTCGACGGTACGCCCCGGTACGACCCGGTGCGTCACGGTCCGTCCTACGAGGTTCCCCTTACGGTGCGGGTAAGTTCAGACCGAGAACACTGTGGGAAGCGCGGATCACGCGGGCAGTCCGGATCGTTACGTTCGGGGTGACCCAGGGCGACGACGGCGCTCCCCGGCGGGTGCCGTCGTCGTCCACCGCACGAGCACGAGGCAGGACCCATGGACGTGTCCCTCCGCAGCAGACCACCCCGATCCGGACGGCGCGGCGCTCGCCTCGCGGCGCTCGCGACCGCCACGGCCCTCGTCGGCGGGCTCCTCGCCGCCGTGGCGCCGGCGCAGGCCGTCGAGGCCGCCCCGGCGGCGGTCGCGAACCCCGGCGACAGCGACGTCAACGGCTACCGCAACGTCGGCTACTTCACGCAGTGGGGCGTGTACGGCCGCAACTTCCAGCTCAAGAAGGTCCAGGACTCGGGCGCCGCCCAGGACCTCACCCACATCAACTACTCGTTCGGCAACATCCACCACCAGACGCTCACGTGCTTCATCGCCAACAAGGCGCAGGGGACCGGGCCGAACGGGTCCGACGGCGCGGGCGACGCCTGGGCGGACTTCGGCATGGGCTACACCGCGGCGAACTCCGTCGCGGGTGTCGCCGACGTCTGGGACCAGCCGCTCGCCGGCTCGTTCAACCAGCTCAAGCAGCTCAAGGCGAAGAACCCCCACCTGCGGCCGATGATCTCCCTCGGCGGCTGGACCTGGTCGAAGAACTTCTCGAAGGCCGCCGCGACCGATGCGTCCCGCAAGAAGCTCGTGTCGTCGTGCATCGACCTCTACATCAAGGGCAACCTGCCGGTGATCGACGGCCGCGGGGGCGCAGGGGCCGCTGCGGGCGTGTTCGACGGCATCGACATCGACTGGGAGTGGCCCGGCTCGAACAACGGCCTCGAGGGCAACCACGTCGACGTCGTGAACGACGCGCGCAACTTCACGCTCCTGCTCAAGGAGTTCCGCACGCAGCTCGACGCGTACGGCGCGCAGACCGGCAAGGACTACCTGCTGTCCGCGTTCCTCCCGGCGAACCCCGACGACATCGCCGCGGGCGGGTGGAACGACCCGGAGAACTTCCAGTACCTCGACTTCGGCAACGTCCAGGGCTACGACCTGCACGGCGCCTGGGACCCGGCGCTCGCCGGGCACCAGGGCAACCTCTACGACGACCCCGCCGACCCGCGGGCGGCCAACCGGCAGTTCAGCGTCGAGAAGGCCGTGAACGAATACCTGCGTACGGGCATCGACCCGGCCCAGCTCGGCATCGGGCTCGCGATGTACGGCCGCGGTTGGAAGGGTGTCGGCTCGGCCGAGCCCTGGTCCGCGGCGAACGGCGCGGCGCCCGGCACGTGGGAGGCAGGCAACGAGGACTACGACAAGCTCCGCACGCGCGGTCAGGACTACTACGACCCCGAGACCGTCTCGGCCTGGCGCTACGACGGCGACCAGTGGTGGAGCTACGACAACCCGCAGTCGGTGGCCGCGAAGGCGGACTACGTCGCGGACAAGAAGCTGGGTGGCGGCATGTGGTGGGACCTCTCCGGCAACCACGACGGCACCCTCCTCGGCGGGTTCACCGACACCCTGCGTGCCGCGCCCGCCGGACCGGTCGAGGGGACCGACGGCCCGACCGACCCGACGGATCCGACGGACCCGGGTACCTGCACGGCGCCGGCGTGGTCGGCGACCGCCGTCTACACCGGCGGCGCGACGGTGTCCCACCAGGGCGAGAGCTACCGCGCGAAGTGGTGGACGCAGGGTGAGAACCCGTCGGCGGGCGGCCCGTGGGAGCTGGTCGGCGACTGCGGCGGCGACCCGACGGACCCGACGGACCCGACGGACCCGGGCGCGTGCACGGCGCCCGCGTGGTCGGCGAGCGCCGTCTACACCGGCGGCGCGACGGTCTCCCACCAGGGCCAGAGCTACCGCGCGAAGTGGTGGACGCAGAACGACGTCCCCGGCGCGGAGCAGCACGGGCCCTGGCAGGCCCTGGGCGCCTGCTGACGCCCCGCCCACGACGGCGTCCCGCGGCACCCGCCTGACGCGCCGTCCCGACCGGCCCGCGGGTACGGGGAATCCCGTACCCGCGGGCCGGCATCGTGTGGTTCTCCCGCATCTCCGCCGCACCGCGCGCTCGCTAGCGTGTCGGGACGGACGAGGTGTCCCCGTCGCCCTCCCCAGTGGGCGACGGGGTGCTCCGATCGTGAAAGGGCATGACACGTGCATCAGCACCGCAGCCTGCTGCGTCCCCCCGCCGCCACGCCGCCTCCTCGTCGCTCCCGGCTCCGGCCGTGGACCGCCGTCGTCCTCGTCGGGCTCCTCACCGGGCTCGTCACGGCATGCACGGGTGACCCGGGGGCGACCGGCGATCCCTCCGGCGACGCGGCCGCCGAGGGCGGTTCGGGCCCGGCCGCCGCCGACGAGCACGGGGAGCACGGCGACCACGCCGACCACGGCAGCCAGGTCGCCGTCGGACCGCTCGAGCTCCCCGCGGCCGAGTACTGGTCGGTCCTCCAGCCGGCCGACGGCCTCACCCAGGTCCGCGCGGGCGGCTGCCCCGAGGACGCCGCGTGCCCGAGCTTCGAGATCCTCTCGGGCGGCGCCCTCGAGGGCGTCGACCCGGCTGCGGCGCACGTGCCCGACGGCGCGACCTGCCCCGGCGCGGACGCGCTCGCCGCACACCCGGTCGCCAAGGCGTCCGAGGCCGACGTCGAGGTCGCGGGCTCGACCGCGACGCTCGCGCGCTGGACGCTCACGTGCGTCGACGGCGCGGGGACGGAGGTCCGCACGGTCGAGCAGCTCCAGTGGTACGTGCCCGACGGTCCCGCCGGTCCGGTGCTCGTCGTCGACCGCTGGGCCTTCGAGGGCCTCGAGTCGCGCCTCGCCGCCGGGGGGTGGGCGGCTGTCTGAGCCGTCCCGGCCGCGGCAGCACGAAGGCCTCGCACCCGAGGGTGCGAGGCCTTCGTCGTCCGTCCGGCCGTCAGGGGACCGGAGGGGCGATCAGCCCTTGCGGGCGCGGCGCGTCAGCAGGACGGCCGCCGCGCCGACCACGGCCAGCCCGGCCGCGATCGCCGCGTAGAGGCCGACGGTCGCTCCGGTCGCGGCGAGCGTGGGGTTCTGGCTTCCGGCGACGGGGTTGGCGACCGTGGTCGTGCCCGGGAAGCAGTTGCTCGTGTCCTGCGGGTACGTCACGGGGACGGTGACCTCGGGGTTCACGGCGAACGTCACGTCGACCGTGCCCGCGGCCCAGCCGTGCGTCGCGGTGTTGAGCCACATGTTGTTCACGAGCTCCCACCCCTCGTCCTCGGGCAGGTCGACGAAGCGCTCGGGGTACGCCCCGGGCCACAGGACGCGTCCCGTGAGCGGCAGGTCGGTCATGACCTCGTCGTCGCCGTCGGGGTTGTGCCAGGTGAGCGTGGTCGTCGTGCTGGGCGTGCCGGTCACGGAGACCCCGTAGTCGAGGTAGGACACGCCGTCGACGCACACCGGCGTGAGGACGTCGACCTCGATGGTCGGGGTCCCCGGCGGGTTGGTCGCGCAGTCGGGCGACGACGGCGGGTAGGCCACGACCGTCTCGGCGGTCGGGTTGACCTCGAAGACCACGGTCACGCCCTCGCGGACCCAGTCGAGCTCGTCGCCGACGACCCACTCGCCGTCCACGAGGCTCCAGCCCGGCCAGTCGACCGGGTCCCCCGCGTCGTCGACGACGGCGCCCGGCCACAGCACGCGACCGGCGAGCGGGAGCCCGGACTGGACGACATCGTCCCCGTCGGGGTTCACCCACGTGATCGTGAGCGGGTCCGCCGGGTCGCCCTCGTAGTTCTCGGGCAGCTCGAAGACGTACTCGAGGTAGGGCACGTCGCCGTCGCACACCGGCGAGGCGACGGTGATCTCCGGGACGTAGGTCTCCGGGTCCGTGTCGGCGCTCGCGGACGACGCGACGAGCGGTACGGTCACGAGGGCGGCCGCGGCCGTGAGCGCTCCGACGAGCACCGCCCGTCCTCGGCTGCGAAGTCGCTTCGACGTACGCATGGCTTCTTCACCCGTCCTGGTTCAGGGATCGTGGGGGCCGATCATGGAGTTCCGGTACTCAGAGAGCCCCGAGGGGCGGTCCGTGATGCACCGGTGCTGGTGATGCGCGGAGGAACCGGTGGCACGGGAAGGAACGACTGCCGCCAGGCTAGCGATGATCGCCCGTGGAGTTGGACGGTCGTCCGGGTGAATTGTTTGCGGCCGGCGCCATCGTTACCTCGCCGTGATCACCGGCTCGGGGAGATCAGCCGCACGACGCGACGGGGACCACGTCCAGGCCGGGCTCCGACACCGTCGGCGTCGTCCAGAGGTCGACGGCCGCACCGGTGCCGGGAGCGGACGGTGCGTCGGCGGCGGTCGCAACGGTGAACGTCACGGTCGTGCTCTCTCCGGGGCCGAGCTCGACGGGCAGCGATGAGACCCGCCGGCCGGCGACCTCCGCCACGAGCGCACCGGTGGGAGCGCCGCCGACGCGCACGGTGTCCACCTGTCCGCCGCGCGGCGGGTAGAGCGCCACGAGCGAACGCACGCGGCCGGGCTCGACGCCCGAGATCCCGCCGCCCGTGACGTACCACGGCAGGCTCGTCGCGGCGTCGGGAGGAGCGGTCGAGGTGAAGGTCGCGCTGAAGGTGTCCACGCGCCCGTCGGCCGTGCACGCGCTGCCGGTGAGGGCGACGTCGGAGTCGAGGTAGTAGCTCATCTTGCCGCCCGTCGCGTCGTTGAGGAAGACGCCCACGGAGCCCGCGGCGCGCTCCGCGGTGTCGATGTCGCCTGCGAGGATCGTCCCGGCCAGGCGTTCCTGCTCGTCGGCCCGGGCCGACCACACGAGCACGCGGTGCTCCTCCGCCCCGCGGACGAGCGCGTCGCGCGCGAGGCCCGGGTCCGCCGTGCCGCCCAGGAACGCCCCGAGGACGCGGTTCGCGACGGCCGCGAAGAACGCGTCGGTCTGCGGTCCCGGCTCGAGCTCCGCGTACGCGTCCGAGAGCAGGATCCGCACGACGTTCCCCGCGTCGATCGTCGTCGTGCCCTCGACGCCGGTAGCGGCGAGGTCCACGTCGAGCGGCCCGGTCGCCTCGAGCAGGTAGGAGAGCGCGACGGGATCGGTCGCGACGACGCCGTCGAGAGTCTCGCCCTGGGCCCGCTCCCACATCTCGGCCGTGAGCGCGGCGGTCGTGGGGAAGTCGGGGGTGAGCGGCGTGTCTTGGACGAAGCGCCCGACCCGGTCGGTGAAGAGGTCCTCGACGCCCGGCTCGAGCGGGAGCACCGGAGCGTCGAACGGCGGGACGTCGGAGGTCGAGGCCTGTCGCTCGAGGCTCACGCGTCCGCCGTCGACCACGAGCACGGCGAGCGCCCCGGGGATGCCGCCCCCCGCGCGTATTTCGGCGCTGTTGAGCGCGAGCAGCAGGTACCGGCGGGGCCCGTCGGCACCGAGCATCGCCGGACCGAGGCTGGTCAGACGGTCGGCGGTGCGCACGACCGGCCGCAGGTCGTCGGTCCGCGCGACGAGCTGGGCGTACGGCTCGGCGACCTCGGCGTGGAGCGCGTCGGGATCCACGGTGGCGAGCCGCGCGTCGATGTCGTCGAACGCCCGCGCCGCGTCCGCGACGCCTGGGGCGGCCTCGACGAGCGGCGTCAGGTCGACGCCGTCCGCCGTGAGGGTCAGGGCGTCGCCCTCGACCGTGGAGAGCGCCTGCGTGAGGGACGGGAGCACCGTGGCGGCGAGGTCGTCCACCGTGGCGGCCAGGGCCGAGAAGGCGCGGACGTCCTGGCCGACGAGGGGCAGGTGCACCGCGAGCGACCACAGCGGCCCGTCGGTGCTCGAGCGGGCCTCGGCAGTGAGCGGCTGGACGTCGGCGAGCACGGCGTCGGCCGTCGCGACGTCGCCCGCGCGCAGCGCGTCCTCGGCGGCCGGGACCTCGTCCATCGCGCTCAGGAGAGCGTCGCGCGCGGTGAGCGCGTCGCGGACGAGGAGGCCCGCGGCGACGAGGAGCAGCACCACGAGCAGGAGCAGCCCCCAGCCCACCCACCGGCCCCAGCGACGACGGCGGTGCGGGGTCGTCCGCTCGGCGCGCTCCGTCGTCGACATGATCCACAGCGTAGGTGCTGCCAGGTGGCAGGATCGGTGCTGTCGCGGGTGAGGTCCGGGTGAACCACCGCACGGGGTGCCGGCCCGGCACCCGCTCGCCGAGAAGCGGTGCAAGGACGCCCCGTCCCACGACACAGAGCGGTTGACAGCCCTGCCCGCAGCCGAGGAGCCGCCGTGACGACCGACGCGTCGCCCGACGAGACGTCCGCCGACACGCCCGCCGACCCGCCGCACGACGCGGACTGGTTCGCCGCACTGTTCGCGGCCCACGCGACCGCGCTCTATCGCTACTTCCGGCGCCGGCTGCCGAGCGCCGGGGGCGCGGTCGGCCCCGACGCGGACGACCTCACGGCCGAGGTCCTCGCGACCGCATGGCGCCGTCGCGCGGACGTGCCCGACGGCGCCGAGCTGCCGTGGCTGTACCGCACCGCCGGGTTCGTGCTCGCCAACCACCGCCGCAAGGCGCGTGCGCTGCCCGTCGCCGACGTGCCGGAGCGGCCCGACGCGGGCGCCGACGTCGAGCACGTGGTGGTCCAGGACGACGAGGTGCGCCGCGCGCTGGCAGTGCTGTCCGTCCGCGACCGGCGGATCCTCCTCCTGCACGCGTGGGAGGGTCTCGGCGGCGACGACCTGGCCGCGGTGCTCGGGACGTCGCGCGGCGGTGCCGACGCCGCGCTCTCGCGCGCCCGGGCGCGGCTGCGCGCTGCGTGGTCGGAGCAGTCGGTCGCGCAAGAGACCGGGTCCTGACGACACATCCCGCGTAGACGGACGGCACCTCGTCCGTGGACGATCCGGGGTCGTGCGCGACCCCGCCCCGCAGTACCAGGAGTCGACATGACCACGAACACCCCCGACGGTCCCGACGAGGCCCTCGCGCGGCTGCGCGCCGCCGACCCTGCGTCCGACGCCGCGCCGGACCAGCTCGCCCTCGAGGCGGCAGTCCGCGCCCGGGTCCCCGAGGCCCTGACGGCGCCGAGCGCGCAGACTCCGCCTGCTGTGCCGCTCACCGGCCCGGACGGGCCGGGTGGCACCGTCGCGGACGAGCTCGCCGAGCGCCGTGAGCGCCGGGCCCGGCGCCGCGTGCCGCTGCAGGTCGCGGCGGCCGTCGCGGGCGTGCTCGTCGTGGGGGTCGGCGGGTACGCGCTCGGGGCGGGCGGCGGCACGGGGTCGGCGGGCGACACGACCGCCGAGTTCTCGGCGCTCGCACCGATCCAGCTCGACGCGGCGGGTTCGGCCCAGGAGGAGTCGACGGTCGCGAGTACCGAGCGGGGCGCAGCCGACCAGGGATTCAGCGCGGACTCGCGCGTCGCCGCGGACATGGCGTACCCGGGCTCGTGGGGCGGACGGACGGTGTTCCACCAGGACGGGCTGTCGACGCAGGGAAGCAGCGCCGAGGCGTGGGCCTACGCCGCCGCGGGCGCGTTCTCGGGGGAGACGGCGCGGCGCGTCGCTGACGTGCTCGGGGTCTCCGGGGACGTGAGCCAGGAGTGGGGGTCGTACGTCGTCGGCCCGCGCGACGGGTCCGGCCCGTCGGTCTCGCTCCAGCCCGACGGGCTCGCGAGCGTGAGCTACCACGACCCGTCGAAGGATCCGTGGGGGTGCGTCGTCGTGACGCCGATGCCCGCGGACGGCGGCGGGACCGGGGCGGAGGGTTCGGAGGGCGCCGAGACCCCGGACGTGATGCCGGTCGAGCCCGGTACGTGCGCCGAGGCGGACCACGGCGTCCCGCCCGGCCGCGACGCCGCCGTCGACCAGCTCGGCGGCGTGCTCACGGCGCTGGGACTCGACCCCGCGGGGTACGAGATCGTGGCCGACGACCAGGTCGCGGAGCAGGAGGCGCCGCGTGCGACGTCGGTCACCGCGCACGAGGTCGTCGACGGGCAGCGCACCGGGACGTCGTGGAACGCGACCTACTCGGGCGCGGGCCTCGCGTCGCTCTACGGGAGCCTCGCGCCGCGCGTCCCGCTCGGCATGTACGACGTCGTGAGCCCGGCCGAGGCCGTCGAGCGTCTCGGCGACCCGCGCTTCGGCGCGGGCGGGCCGGTCCTGTGGGCGCGCGCGGAGGGCCTGCAGGCGGTGCCGGAGATCGCTCCGGTCGAGCCCGAGGTGCCCACGGTCCCCCCGACCGTCGGCGAGGGCGCGCGGTTCGCCTGGCCCGTGACGGACGTGACCATCACCGACGCCCGGCTGGGCCTCGCGGTGCAGCACCAGCCCGACGGCGCCGCGGTGCTCCTGCCCGCCTACGAACTGAGCGACGCCGACGGCAACGTCTGGTCCGTCGTGGCCGTCGCGGACGACCAGCTCGACTTCGCGCCGGCCGGCTGAGGGGTCGCGGTCGCCAGTCGTCCCTCCCGCCGCCTCGTCGACCTCGTCACCCCGCGCTGGGCTGCTTTTGCATCGTGCAAGCGTCTTGCGTCGCGGAAGTCGGTCTGCTTTTGATTGACCATCGACAAAAGTGGAACTAGGGTCGCTGCAGACCGGGCGCCACCGGGTCGCGAGAGCGTTCACACGCCTCACGCCCGAGCGTACGGTCTCGACGGTGGCAGGGAGGCCATCGCCGTCGTACCACGCGAGGCGTCCGCGTCTCGTCGATGACCAGGAGCAACGATGCACCACTTCGCGCCTGACGGATCGACCGACCGTCCGGACCCGGCCGCACGCACCGGGCTGTGGCTCGTGGGAGCGCGGGGATCGGTCGCCACGACCGCGACCCTCGGGCTCGCGGCGATCAGCGACGGCCGCGCCGCACCCACGGGCTGCGTGACGGTCCAGGAGCCGTTCGCGTCGGCGCCCCTGCCCGCCTTCGGGGACATCGTGGTGGGCGGGCACGACGTCACCGACGTGTCGATGGTCAAGCGCGCCGAGCTCCTCGTCGAGGCGGGCATGATCGCGCCGCGTCTGCTCGCGGCCGCGCACACCGCGCTCGAGCGGGCCGACGCCGAGGTGCGGCGCGGCTACGACGCGCGTCACCACGGTGCGACGGCGCAGCGCGAGTCGCAGCAGGCCGCCGCCGAGCGCCTCGCCGCGGACATCGTCGACTTCCGCGAGCGGCACGGCCTGGCGCGCGTCGTCGTGGTCGACCTCTCCTCGACGGAGCCTCTGCCCGAGACCCTCCCCGAGTTCTCGGACCGCGACCTGCTGCGCGCCGCGCTCGACGACCCGGACCGTGCGGTCCTGCCGGCGAGCTCCGTCACGGCCTACGCGGCCGTGCTCGCGGGTGCGCCGTTCGCGGAGTTCACCCCGTCCGCGAGCATGTACCTGCCCGTCCTGCTCGAGCTCGCCGCCGAGCGTGGCGTGCCCGTCGCGGGCCAGGACGGCAAGACCGGCCAGACGTGGTTGCGCACGATCCTCGCGCCCGCGTTCGCCGCGCGCGGTCTGCGCGTCCTGTCCTGGGCGGGCGCGAACCTCCTCGGTGGCGGTGACGGGGCCACGCTCGCGGACCCGCAGGCCGTGCAGAGCAAGCTCGCGTCGAAGTCCCGCGGCCTGCAGGACCTCACCGGCAGCGACGTCACGCCGCTGCACATCGACAACGTGCCCGACCTCGGCGACATCAAGGTCGCGTGGGACCACGTGCACGTCGAGGGCTTCCTCGGGTCGCGCCTCACGCTCCAGACGACGTGGTCGGCGTACGACTCGATGCTCGCCGCTCCGCTCGTGCTCGACCTCGCGCGACTGCTCGCGCTCGCCCACGCCGCCGGGTACGCGGGCCCCGTGCCGGAGCTCGGGTTCTTCTTCAAGGACCCGTGGGGCAGCGCCGTCCACGACTTCGCCGCGCAGACCGTGGCGCTCGCGGACTGGGTCCGCGAGGCGGGTGCTCGCGTCGGTCACGACGCGGACCCCCGGCCGTGACCGGCACGCTCCGCGACCACCTCGACCTCGTCCGCGCTCCCGCGGTCCTGTCGGTGGTCGGCGACACGCTCGCGGGATCAGCCGCGGCCGGTCACGCGCTCACGCCCCGCCGCGCCCTGCTGCCGCTCGCCTCCGCCTGCCTCTACGCGGGCGGCATGGCGCTCAACGACTACGCGGACCGGCACCTCGACGCACTCGAGCGCCCGGAGCGGCCCATCCCGTCGGGCCGCGTGACGGAGCAGCGGGCGCTGCAGGTCGCCGTCGGGCTCACCGCGGCCGGGGTCGGGCTCGCGGCGGCCGGCGGCGGACGCCGGGCGCTCGCCGTCGCGCTGCCGCTCGCCGCGAGCGTGTGGACCTACGACACCGTGGCCAAGGAGCGTCCCGTCGGGCCGGTCGTCATGGCCGCGTGCCGCGGGCTCGACGTCCTCATGGGTGCCGGGGTCGGGCACCTGCGCGCCGCCCTCCCGGCCGCGGCCGGCCTCGCGGTGCACACCGCCGGCGTCACGGTCGTGTCGCGCGGCGAGGTCCACGGCACGACGTCGTCGCTCGCCGCCGGCGTCGCCGCCGGCACGCTCGCGGTGGCCGGGTCGGTCGTCGCGGGCGCCGCCCGCGAGGGGCGCCCGTCGGGTTCGGCTCCTGCGACCGACGTCGCGGCGCGTGCGGGGACGGGGCGCGTCGCCCGGGTCGCCGCCGTCGCGGCGACCGCCGCCTACCTCGCGACGTGCCTGCCGCGACAGGTCGACGCCGCGATCACGCCCTCGGCGGGCAACGCCTTCGCCGCGACGAAGGCGGGCATCCGCGCGATGGTCCCGCTCCAGGCCGCGTGGGCGGCGCGGCACGGGAGCCTCGTGTCGGTCGCGGTCCTCGCGGGCGTCGAGGTCTCGGGCCGGCTGCTGCGCCGCGCGGGTCGCCGGCCGGGTCGCGCCGAGATGAGCGAGACGTGAGCGCTACGGTCGAGCCGGTCGCGCTGCCGTTCACCCTCGGCTACGGCACGAACGGCTTCACCGACCACCCGCTCGACGTCGCGCTCGACGTGCTCGACCACGAGGGCTACGGCGCCGTCGCGCTCACGCTCGGGTTCCCGCACCTCGACCCCTTCGCCGACGGCTGGGGCGAGCGCGTCGACGCGCTGCGCGCACGACTCGCCGGGCTGGTCGGCGGCGCGGGGATGCGCGTCGTCGTCGAGACCGGCACGCGATTCCTCCTCGACCCGTACCGCAAGCACCGGCCCACGCTCGTGGACGCCGAGGCCGAGCCGCGGATGCGCTTCCTGCGCCGCGCCGTCGAGATCGCTGCGGCGCTCGACGCCGAGTGCGTGTCGTTCTTCTCGGGCGTCCTGCCCGACGGCGCGTCGTCGGCCGACGGGTGGGCCCGGCTTCGCGACCGCCTCCCCGAGCTCGTCGAGGAGGCCCGTGCGCTCGGCGTCCGGCTCTCGCTCGAGCCCGAGCCGGGGATGCTCGTCGAGACCGTCGCCGACGCGCTGCGCCTGCGCGACGAGGTCGGTTCGCCGCCGGAGCTCGGGATCACCGTCGACGTCGGGCACTGCCTCGTCGTCGAGCCCGACGGCGTCGTGGGCGCCCTGCGCGCCGCAGCGCCGTACCTCGCGAACGTCCAGCTCGACGACATGCCGCGCACGCACCACGAGCACCGGCCGTTCGGCGAGGGCGAGATCGACCTCCCGCTCGTGCTCGGGACGCTCGCCGACGTCGGCTACACCGGCGTCGCCGCCGTCGAGCTCCCGCGCCACTCGTACGACGCGCCGGGTCTCGCTCGCCGCAGCATGCTGGCACTTCGCGAGGCACAGCGCGCGGCGTGGGACAGTCGCGCCTCGCACGGCGACACCGACCGTCACGATCCCAGCGACTCCGACCACCCCCAGGAGGTGCCATGACCGAGTCCACCAGCCCCGGGGCGACCAGCCCCGCGCCCGGCGGCCCGACGCCTGACGGCGAGCGCTGGCTCGACGAGGCGCGCGCCGCCGTCGCGCAGGACCCGGCCGCCGTCGAGCGAGTGTTCGCGCTCGCGGGCCGCAAGGTCGGACGCTCGCCGAGCCGCCCGGACGTCGACCCCGCAGGGATCGTGCACGGGACGGTCGACGACGCGGCGCGCGCCGCGCTCGTCGTGGCGCTCGCGGACGTGACCCGGCACGACGACGGCGCGGACGGCAGCGCGTCGTTCGCCGCGCGGCTCGCCGACCTCTACCAGCGCGGCGACACGGCGGAGCGCCGCGGGGTGCTGCGCGGGCTCGACACGCTCGCCGGACGGGGCGTGAGCCTCGCGCCCGAGGTCGTCGGGGTGGGCGTCGAGCTCGCCGCCGACGCGCTGCGCGCGAACGACCAGAGCCTCGTCGCCGCGGCGGTCGGGCCGTTCGCCGCCGCCCACCTCGACCAGCACGCGTGGCGTCACGCCGTGCTCAAGCTCGTGTTCATGGGCGTGAGCCTCGACGCCGTCGCCGGTCTCGACGAGCGCGCCGACGACGAGCTCGCGCGCATGGCCCGCGACTTCGCCGCCGAGCGCCGCGCGGCCGGCCGCGTCGTGCCCGACGACGTCGCCCGCCTCGCCCCGGACGTCTTCCAGAACAGCACCGAGAGGGACGCCTGATGCGCATCTTCGACCCCCACATCCACATGACGAGCCGCACGACGGACGACTACGAGGCCCTGTACGCCGCCGGCGTGCGCGCGCTCGTGGAGCCGGCGTTCTGGCTCGGCCAGCCGCGCACGAACGTGGGGTCGTTCCTCGACTACTTCGACGCGCTGCTCGGCTGGGAGCGGTTCCGGGCCGCGCAGTTCGGCATCCGCCACCACGCGACGATCGCCCTCAACCCCAAGGAGGCGAACGACGCGCGCTGCCGCGAGGTGCTCGACGAGATCCCGCGCTACCTGCTCAAGGACGGCGTCGTCGCCGTCGGCGAGGTCGGGTACGACTCGATGACGCCCGAGGAGGACGAGGTGTTCTCCCGCCAGCTCCAGATGGCGCGCGACGTCGACCTGCCGGTCCTCGTGCACACGCCGCACCGCGACAAGCTCGCCGGCACGCGCCGCACGCTCGACGTCGTGCGCGAGTCCGGGGTGCCGTCCGAGCACGTGCTCGTGGACCACCTCAACGAGACGAACGTGGCGCTCGTGCTCGACGCCGGAGCGTGGGCCGGGTTCTCGATCTACCCGGACACGAAGATGGACGAGGACCGCATGGTCGCGATCCTCCAGGAGCACGGCACCGAGCGGATGATCGTCAACTCCGCGGCAGACTGGGGGCGGTCCGACCCGCTCAAGACGCTCAAGACCGGGCAGGCCATGCTCGCGGCCGGGTTCACCGAGGACGACGTGGACCAGGTGCTGTGGCGCAACCCCGTCGAGTTCTACGGGCAGTCGGGCAACCTCGTGCTCGACCCGGTGCCGGGCTTCACGGCCGGCGAGCTGCCGACGCCGGGCGTCGAGTTCGAGGGCTCGTCCGTGCTGCGCGGCGCGCGGAAGTAGCCGGACCGGAGGGCACCACCATGCTGTTGTCGTACTGCACCAACGTCCACCCCGCCGAGGACCTCGACGGGGTGGTCGACCAGCTCGTCACCTACGCGGGCCCCGTGCGCGAGGCCGCGGGGCTCGACGTCCTCGGCGTCGGGCTCTGGATGCCCGCGACGCTCGCGCACCGGCTCGCCGCCTCGCCCGCGGACCGCGCGTGGCTGCGCGCGGTCCTCGACGAGCAGGGCCTGCAGGTCCACACCCTCAACGCGTTCCCGTACGGCGGGTTCCACGCGGACGTCGTCAAGCTCGACGTCTACACCCCCACGTGGGCGGACCCCGCGCGCCTGCAGTACACGCTCGAGTGCGCCGAGGTCCTCGCGGACCTCCTGCCCGACGGCGACGACGGCCCGGACGGCGGCGTGGGCTCGGACGGCGTCTCGGGCTCGATCTCGACCCTCCCGCTCGCGTGGCGCGAGCCGTGGTCGGAGGCCGACGACGAGGCCGCGACGCGGGCGTTCGTCGCGTTGGGGGAGGGGCTGCGGGACCTGCGCGAGCGCACGGGGAAGGTCGTGCGGGTCGCGGTCGAGCCCGAGCCGGGCTGCGTGCTGGACACGGTGGACGACGTCGTGGGCTGGCTCGCGGCGCGCACGGGAGCGGACGTCCCGGAAGAGCGGCGCATCGACCCCGAGCACGTCGGGGTCTGCCTCGACACGTGCCACCTCGCCGTGTCGTTCGCGGACCGCCGCGCGGGGACGGCCGAGACCGTGCGGCGCATCACCGACGCGGGGCTGCGCGTCGTCAAGGTCCAGGCGTCGGCGGCGCTGCACGTCGAGGACCCGTCCGACCCCGCGGCCCGCGCGGCCGTCGGCGCGTTCGCCGAGAAGCGCTACATCCACCAGGTGCGGGAGCTCACCGCGTCGGGCGACGTGCTCGCCGCGGACGACCTGCCCGACGCGCTGGGCGAGGCTCCTGGCCCCGGGTCTGGGGCCGCCGTCGGGCAGGACGACGCCGGGTCCGCCACGGCGGGCGCGCTGCCGGGGCAGGGGCCGTGGCGCGTGCACTTCCACGTGCCGCTCCACCACGAGCCCGCCGCCCCGCTCGCCGCGACGACCGACGTCCTGCGCGACGCCGTCGACGCCGTGCGCGCGGCACCGCACGGCGACGAGGCGCACCTCGACGTCGAGACGTACACGTGGGCGGTGCTCCCCGAGGGCGCGGCGACCGACTCGCTCGTCGCCGGCATCGCCGCCGAGCTCCGCTGGGCGACGACCCACCTGAACGCCGAACACGACCTTGCTGCCGTCAAGACGGCGATGACGACACCAACCCCGGGTTCGACGGCGAACAACCCCGTGCTCGACGACGCGAGCCACACCATCAGGAGGACCGCATGAAGCCCGTGCTGCTGCTCGACGTCGTCGGGCTCACGTCGACCGCGCTCGCCCACATGCCGCGGCTGCGCCAGCTCGCCGCGAACGGCTGGCAGTCGGAGCTCGCGACCGTGCTGCCCGCGGTGACGTGCAGCGTCCAGGCCACGATGACGACCGGGCTCAGCCCGGCGCAGCACGGGATCGTCGGGAACGGCTGGTACTTCCGCGAGCTCGGCGACGTGTACCTGTGGCGGCAGCACGCACGGCTCGTCGAGGGCGAGAAGCTGTGGGAGGCCGCGCGCCAGGCGCGCAGCGAGTACTCGTCCGCGAACGTCTGCTGGTGGTTCGCGATGGGCATGACGACGGACGTCACCGTCACGCCGCGCCCGGTCTACCACGCCGACGGGCGCAAGTCCCCGGACGCGTACGTGCGCCCGCCGGCGCTGCACGACGACCTCGTGGGCCGCCTCGGCGAGTTCCCGCTGTTCACGTACTGGGGTCCGACGGCGTCGATCGCGTCGTCGCGCTGGATCGTCGACGCGACCCGGCACGTGCTGCGCACCCACGCCCCGGACCTCACGATGGCGTACGTCCCGCACCTCGACTACGACCTCCAGCGGTTCGGGCCGAGCTCACCCCAGGCCGACGCCGCGGCCGCCGAGCTCGACGCGACCCTCGCGCCGCTGCTCGACGACGCCGCGAACCAGGGCGTGACCGTGCTCGTGGTCTCGGAGTACGGCATCGCCGACGCCGACCGGCCCGTGCACCTCAACCGCATCCTGCGGCGCGAGGGCCTGCTCGAGGTCTACGTGCAGGACGGCAAGGAGCAGCTCGACCCGTGGACGTCGCGCGCGTTCGCGGTCGCCGACCACCAGGTCGCGCACGTCTACCTCGGGGACCAGCACGACCCCGCGCTGCAGCGCCGCGTCACCGACCTGCTGCGGAGCGTGCCAGGGGTCGACGAGGTGCTCGACCGCGAGGCGCAGGCCCGGTACGGCCTCGACCACGAGCGGTCGGGCGACCTCGTCGTCGTGGCCGAGCCGGGTGCGTGGTTCACGTACTACTTCTGGCTCGACGACGACCGCGCGCCCGAGTACGCGCGGGGCGTCGACATCCACCGCAAGCCGGGCTACGACCCCGCCGAGCTGTTCTTCGACCCCGCGGACAAGCTCGCGAAGGCGAAGGCCGGCCTCAACCTCGTGAAGAAGAAGGTGGGGCTGCGCTACGCGATGAGCACGGTCCCGCTCGACGCGTCGTACGTGAAGGGCTCCCACGGGCGCCTCCCGGACTCGTCGGCGGACACCCCGCTCGTCCTGTGCTCCGACGCCGAGGTACCGGCGTCGGTCGCGTCGCTCGTCGAGAGCGACACCGGCCAGGTGCCGGCCGCCGCGATCAAGGACCTCGTCCTCGAGCTCCAGGGCCTCGGCGTCCGCGTCTGACCGCCGAGGTAGAGCCCTGGTCAGCCGAGGTAGAGGCGTGGTTCTTCGTGTCGGACGGCGGCCGGTCACCTTGGGTGGTCGGGGTGGGTGGGGGCGCCGCGTCTACATCCGCCGCTCGTTCCTCGCGGCTCCCGCCAGGCCCGTCCACGACGCGGCGCCCCCACCCACCCCGCCCGGCATTGTCTCGCCCTGGTCGTGGCTCACCCGGGCGACCGCCCGCGGGCCCGGTCTCCCGCCGCCTCGCCGCCGGGCAGGTGGGCCGCGGCGCCCTGTGGTCGACGGCCGTGCCCGGGGCCGTCGTCGAGCATGACGCTGCGCGCGGTCGACCACGACCTGAAGGTCGCCGGGCCTCGGACAGCGACACTCATGTCGTGCTCGGCGCGTGACCACTGTCTGATCTAGCCGACCACGCCTCTACCTCGCGCGACCACGCCTCTACCTCGGCGACTGGGCCTCTACTTCGGCGGGCCGGTGGCCTGGGCGTCTGCCCGGGTGAGGTGATGGCCGAGCGGGTGGGGCGGCGTCGGATGCGAAGGGCGTCAAGGCCGCGCTCCCAAGACCCACGCCTGACAGACCGTGGTGACGGCGCGGACAGCCCGAGCACCGACGCCGCCCCGCACGCGGACCCGACCACGGACCGCCCGACCCAGCCAAGCACCGACGCCGCCCCGCACGCGGACCCGACCACAGCACGCCCGACCCAGCGCGCGCACCGGCGCCGCCCGACCACGAACCGTTCGCTCACGATGGGACGTGACGTGCGACGGCGCCCGGTCCGTGCGGACCGGGCGCCGTCGTCGGGGTCGTGCTGCTGAGCGGTGCTCAGCGGGAGAGCGTCAGGAGCAGCTCAGGGCCTCGTAGTCGGCGTCGTAGGTCGTGGTGACGACTTCGCCGTCGAGCTCGGCCGTGACCTCGGCGGTCACGGAGCCGGCGTCGAACGCGGCCTCGCGCGAGGAGAACGACTGGTAGGCGTTCTTGCCGTCCTTGACGTTCGGGAACGTCTTGTCGCCGTACGGGGTGGTGACCACGACGTCGGCCTGCGCGCCCGACTCGTTGAGCACGCGCACCGCGACGTGGGCCTTGCCGCCGAGGCAGCGCGCCTCGGCGGTGACCGTCGCGTCGACGGCGGCGGACGTCGTGACGTCCACGGTCTGCCAGCGCTTCCCGGGCGTCGGGTCGTGCAGCTGCAGCAGGAGGAGCTTGCCGCTGCCCGCCTCGACGGCCGACTCGGACCGGTTCACGGTGATCGGCGCGTCGTCCGCCCCGACGTAGAGGAGCTGGCCGCCGCCGTCGAACCAGTACGCGGGGTCGTACGGGTCGGCGGTGAACGTCTGGGTCGCGTCGACGAGCCCGTTCGCGGCCGACGCGTACGACGAGTACGTGAGGACCTGGAAGGTGGGAACGTCGCCCTCCTCGATGCCGAGCGAGCCGATGCCCACCGGGACGACGACGACGTTGTTGTCGAACACGGAGGTGTCGACGTCGCCCCACACGGAGTTCACCGGCTGCAGGTCGACGTTGTCGCCGGCCTCGTACTCGGTGCCGTCGGGTGCCGTCCAGTCCTTGAGGGTGAAGGTCGCGGCCAGCGTCAGGTCGGTCTCGGCGTTGTACTTGATCACCGCGACCTCGAAGTCGGCGGACCCGTCGGAGTCGACGTCCACCTCGACCGCCGGGATGGAGACGGAGCCGAGGCTCGCCCACTCCCCGTCGACCGCGATGCCGACGCCGATGACGCCGGTCGCCGGGTCGTTCCCGGCAGCTGCCTCCTGGGGGGCCGTGGACGCGAACCCGACCGCGCGCACGTCGGCGGACGCGATGGCCGTGGCAGAGACGCCGTCGGAGGCGTCCGCCTCGAGACGCGGGCTCGTGGCCTTGAGCTCGAACGGCGCGACGAGCGAGGTCCAGCCGCCCTGGTCCACGCCGCGGCCGTCGTGGTCGAGCTCCGCGGACGTCGCGGAACCGGGGAAGGCGACGGGCTTGGCCGTCAGGTCGCTCACGAGCCTCGGCGAGGCCTGGACGGGCACGCGCAGCGCGGGGCCGCCGTCGGTCGGGGTGAGCACGACGCGCCCGCTG
The DNA here is from genome assembly GCF_059159975.1 of Cellulosimicrobium sp. BMG9.22. Taxonomy (NCBI): domain Bacteria; kingdom Bacillati; phylum Actinomycetota; class Actinomycetes; order Micrococcales; family Promicromonosporaceae; genus Cellulosimicrobium; species Cellulosimicrobium sp. BMG9.22. The sequence goes on from NZ_JBZGBY010000036.1 coordinate 23,698, forward strand.
AGCGACGACACGACGTCGCGCGGGACGCCGATGCCCGAGTCGGCGGACGACGTCGGGTCGAGCTCCTTGGCGAGCGTCGCCGGGTCGGCCGTGAGGGTCACCGTGACGACGGTGCGCTGACCGGCCGGGACGGTCACGGACGCGGGGGCGACCGAGATCGCGGCGTCTCCTGCGGTGCTCGACGACGTGAAGCCCGTCGCGAACGACTTCTCGGTGTCGCCGGTGTTCTGGACCGTCACGGTCTTGCGGACCGTGACCGTCTCGGCGCCGACCGGCACCACGCCGAACGCGACGGACACCTGGTCGGAGTCCTGGGAGGAGTAGGCGAGCGTCGTGTTGGCGACCGCGTCGACGGCGTCGACGCGCCCGGAGCCCACGCGCTCGGGCCCGTACGCGAGGCCCGTGCCCGACGGCCCGGTGAAGACGTCGTGCGTCGCCGTGTTCATGACCGACGCCTTGACCTCGGCGGGTGCCCAGCCGGGGTGGGCCTGCTTGACGAGCGCCGCGATGCCCGCGACGTGCGGGGTCGCCATCGACGTGCCGGACTTGATGCTCGCGCCGTCGAGGCGCCCGGACGCCGCGGAGGCGATCCCGGTGCCGGGGGCCGCGACGTCGGGCTTGGCGACGCCGAGCGAGCCGTGCACGCCGCGCGACGACCCGTTGTTGAGCGTGTCGCCGATCTCCGGGATCGCCACGAACGACGAGAGCGCGAGGGACGGGCCGATCGTCATGGTGACCTCGCCCGCCTCGATCGCGGGACGCAGCGCGTCGTGGCTCGGGCCGGTGAGCTGGGCGCCGGGGATGCCGGCGTTGCCCGCGATGCCGGCGACGAACGACGAGAGCTCGGAGGACAGCAGCACGCCGACCGCGCCCGCGGCCTGCGCGTTGTCGAACCGCGCGGCGCTGCCGCACGCGCGCGTGGCGTCGACGTCGTCCCAGAACAGGAACGCGATCTTGCCCGCCACGGCGGCCGCCTGCTCCGGCGTGAAGGCCTGGCAGCCGTCGACGTCGCCTCCGAGGAACGCGACCGGGGCGGTCACGTCCGTGCCGCCCGCGTAGGCCTGGGAGTTCTGCGCGGGGTAGGTGCCCACGAGCTCCTCGGGGGCGTCGACGCGCACCGCGTCGAACGTCTGGGTGTCCCCGACCGAGTTCGCCACCGTGAGGGCCGAGCGCGCGTTGCCGGGCGAGCCGCCGACGTCGGTCACGTCGCCCGCGTTGCCCGACGCGATGACCGACAGCGTGCCGAGGCGCGAGAGTTGGTCGATGAAGAGGTTCTCCGGGTCGTCCGCGGGGGTGCCGTCGGAGCCGAGGGAGAGGTTGACGATGTCGAGACGGTCGGACAGGTCGCCGTCGCCGTCGGGGTCGGCCGCCCACTCGAGCGCGTCGACGACGACACCGGTCGAGCCGCCGAGGTCGCCGAACACCTTGAGCGCGTACACCCCGGCCCCGGGCGCGGAGCCCGGCCCGACCTGCCAGTCGGAGATGTCGGTGAGCGTCGCGTAGTCGCCGTCGAACGTCGCGCCGTCGGCCGTGACGCCGTACGCGGCGGTCGTGCCCGCGACGTGGGTGCCGTGCCCGGAGCCGACCGAGTCGAGCGAGTCGATGGGGTTCTCGTCCGGGGTGGGCACGAGCGTCGTGCCGGGCACCGTGCCGCTCGCGTCGTAGTCGTACCCGGCGAAGTCGTGGCCGCCGAGGAACTTCAGCTCGTCGAACGTGCCCTCGGGGACCGGGCCCTCGCCCTGCTCCCCGTACGCCGCGTCGAACGCCTCCTGCGTGCCCGGGCCCCCGAACGCCTCGTGCGTGTAGTCGAGTCCGGTGTCGATGATCCCGATGCGCACGCCCTCGCCGGTGAGGCCAGTGCTCTGCCACGTCTCGAGCGCGCGCGTGAACACGTCCGTGCCCTTGTTCATCGGCTTCTTCGGGATGATCCGGTAGACCGTGACGACCGACGCGTCGCGTGCGAGGTCGCGCACCCGCGATGCGTCACCCGTGACGACGACGCCCGCGACGAGCGTGCTCGTCACCGACACCTGCTGCGGGTCCCGTGCGCCGGCGCTGCGGGCCGTCGCCTGCCGGGGGACGACGTCGTCCGCCAGCGCCGCGACGTCCTGCGCGTTGGCCTCGACCTCGTCGGGGCTCGCGCCCTGGGCCGCGAGGTCGACCGCCGACGCCGCGTCGAGCTCGACGAACGCCGTCACCGTGCCGCTCGCCTTGGCGAGCGACGGGGCGATCTTGTCGGTCGGCTGAAGCGAGACGTCCTGCTGCGCCGCGAGATCCGGCTCCGGGGGCGGGTCCGCGGCGGCGGGCACGGCGGCGGCCGCGACGACCGCGAGGCTCGCGGCCGCAGCGGTCAGGGACACGGGCAGAGAACGGTGCTTCATCGACACTCATCTCCCCGGCGGGGCCGGTTCGGGCGAAGGGTTCGTGGATGGGTCCTTCCCAGCGACCAGGCCCGGGTGGGACGGCGGTCACCCGAGCACGGTAACCCAACGAGCGCTCGGCCTGCCCGGCGACGACGGCCGTGACCGGGGGACGCACCCGGCGACAACGGGCGCCGGGCGCCCTAGGATGCCGCCGGGGTCACAGGACGAGGCCGTCTTGTGGGAGTCCCCTTCCCGCGTCAGGTCCACGGGGTGCGAACCCGGGGGCGTGGCCCACGCAGAAGGAGAACCATGACCAGATCCTCGCTCCGCGTCCTGTCCGCCGCGCTCGCGGCCGGACTCCTCCTCACCGCGGCCGGGACGGCGACGTCCGCGGCCGCGTCCGAGCCCGACCTGCGGGTGGTGACGTGGGACCGGACGGCGCCCGCGCCCGCCGACGACGTCTCCACGGACCGCAGCTGCGCGGTCCAGGCCCAGCCGCTCCTGCCCGGCCAGGACGTCGACGCCGTGGCGCCCGCACCCGAGGTGTGCTTCGACTCGCTCGAGGAGGCGCTCGAGTTCGTCTCGGGTCACGACGTCGCCCCGCAGCGCCTCGACGGGGCGTCCAAGGGTGAGGTCGACGGCTTCGTCGCGGAGCTCAACGCGTCGTCCGCGGCCACCGCGCAGGGCGCGAGCGCGCGGGTCGCCACGGCGGGCCTCAGCTCGCAGGTCCTCGGCATCCTGTGGCGCGACGCCAGCTACAAGGGCGCGTCGCAGGTGCTGTACGGGCAGGGCACCAACGGTTGCTGGACCGGGTCGACGTACGGCTTCCCGAACCTCGCGAACTTCCTCATGAACAACGTCGCCACGTCCGCGACGACGTACTCGGGCTGCTGGGCGACGCTCTACGACAGCTACAGCTACGCGGGGTCGAAGAAGAACTGCACGCCGCACTGCTCGCACCTGGGGACGTTCGACAACCGGGCGTCCTCCGTCGTCTACCGCCCGGCGGGTCAGCTCGGCTGAGCTACCGTCGACCTGTCCGGGCTGTCGCCCGGCCCGCTCACGTCGAAGGAGATCTCGCATGCCCACGCGTATCGCTCGTACCGCCTGGAACGGTGGACTGCAGGACGGCCAGGGTCAGGTCGAGCTCTCGAGCTCGAAGGCCGGCACGTACGACGTCTCGTTCCCGCGTCGCGCCGCCGACGACGCCGGCGGCGTCACGAGCCCCGAGGAGCTCATCGCCGCGGCGCACTCGTCGTGCTTCGCCATGCAGCTCTCGGCCGTGCTCGCCGAGGCGGGCGGCACGCCGGTCTCGCTCGAGGTCACGGTCGAGGTGTCGCTCGGCCCGGACCCGGCCGGCGGCTTCAAGATCCCGTCCATCGCCGTCACGGTCCGCGGTGAGGTCGAGGGGATCGACGAGGCCGGGTTCCAGCAGGCGGCCGAGACCGCGAAGGCGACCTGCCCGGTCTCGAAGGCGCTCGCCGGCGTCGAGTCCATCACGCTGGACGCGACGCTCGAGAGCTGAGCCGCTCGTCCACGACGCCGAACCCCGGGTCGCGCACCGTTCCGCCAGGCGATCGGCGCGCGACCCGGGGTTCGTCGCGTGGGACCGTCAGCGACGCCGTCAGCGCGGGAGGAGCGGAGGCGTCGACGTGCCCGCGCCGTCGCGGATCCCGTCGACCAGCTCCGCGAGCGTGTCCTTCGCGCCGTGCACGGGGTGCCAGCGCAGGAGCTCCGCGGCGAGCTGCGTGTCGAGCACCGGGGCACGCATCGCCATGTCGAGCCAGCCCTCGCCCACGGGGACCAGGCGCGCGCGCCACGCCGCGGCGACCGCGGTGCGAGCCGTCCCGTAGGGGACGGTGCGCAGCGAGCCGTCCGCGACGACGTCGGCCACGTCCTGGGCCGTGAGGACCGTCGGGTTCGCGACGTTAAACGGTCCGGGGTGCCGCCCCACGACGATGCGGACGTAGGCCTCCGCGACGTCCTCGGCGTGCACGACCTGGAGCCGCAGGCCCTCGGGCAGCGGAACCGTGGGCAGGGGAGCGCGCTTGAGCACGCGCGTGCCGAAGGGGCCGAGGAAGTACCGGGTGATCTCGGACGCGGCGTCGCGCTGGAACACGAGCGCCGACCGGACGCGGGAGACGACGAACCCGCTGCTGTGGTCGACGTCGTCGAGCAGCGCCTCGACCGCGGCCTTGTCCTCGGAGTACGACGAGCCCGGCACGCCGTCCACGGGCCACCCCTCGGACACGGGGGCGTCGCGGGCCTCGCCCGCGTAGGGGGCGGGGGAGTACGTGCCCACGGAGGACGCGACGACGACGTGCGCGACCCCGGCGCGCCGGGCCGCCGCCATGACGGCGCGCGTGCCCTCGACGTTCACGCGACGCAACCGCCTGCGGTCGTGGCTCGGCTGGACCGCCCACGCGAGGTGCACGACGACGTCCGCACCGGAGAGCGCGACGTCGAGCCGCTCGTCGGCGTCGGGCGCGGCGACGTCCGCGTAGCGCCACGTCGCGGCGTCGTGCGGGAACCCGACCGTGCTCGAGCCGTCCGCGCGCGGCACGCGGCGGGCGACCGCCACGACCGACGTCACCGCGGGCTCGGTCGCGAGCCGGCGCAGCACGGCCGTGCCGACGTTTCCGCTCGCTCCGACGACCACCACACGCATGCGCTGCCTCCTGTCACCGGCGCGTCGCCCCGGGTCCGACGCGCTCTCCCGACGCTAGCCCGCCTCGCCCGAGTTCGCCCGGGCGATCGCGAGCACCGCTGAGCGCGCGGGCTCGGGGAGCTCGGGCACGAGGACGATCGCGCTCGCGAGCACGAGCCGCTCGATAGCTGCGCGAGACAGGTCTCCTCCGCCGAGCCAGGCCGCCGTGACGTTCTCGACGAGGGCGACCCAGCCCGCCGCGAGGAGTCGCAGCCGCGGCGAGGCGAGGTGCTGTCCGGGCGTCGTCGCGGAGACGGTCGACGTCATGCGTACGACGAGGCTCTCGCGGACCCGCGCGAGCGCGGCCTGCGTGGCGTCGTCCTCGGCCAGCGCCCCGCGCCACAGGTCCTGCCAGAGCAGACGCCGGGCCTCGACCGCGTCGAGGTACGCCGAGACGGCGAGCGTCGGGCGCTGCGCGAGGGGACGGTCGTCGGGGGTGACGGTCGCCTCCTCGAGCTCCGCGACGGCCTCCAGCGCGACGGCCCGGCGCAGACCTGCGGTGGAGCCGAAGTAGTGGAAGACGAGGGCCTTGGACGCCCCCGCGCTCGCGGCGACGGTCGCCGGGGTGAGGGCTTCCAGGCCGTGCTCGTCGGTCTCGCGTGCGGCGGCGTCGAGCAGCTCCCGTCGGCGGTCGGCGGGTTCACGACGGCGGCGCGGGCCGCCGGGCGGCGGGGGCGCGCCGGGTCCGGGTGCGGCAGGGGGAGGTGCGGACGTTCGGGCCATGGCTCTGTTCTACGCGCCTGTTGACTTCAAGTCAATATGAGGCGTAGCGTTATTGACCGTGAGTCAACGGTGTCCTCGGGGACGCCGGGGAGCCACGGAGGGGAAGAGCCGGGATGCAGATCACGCTGACGGACGTCCGCGTCGACGGACGGCGCGAGCCGATGCTCGAGCCGATGGACCTCAGGTGGTCCACGGGCGAGTGCGTGCTCGTCGCGGGGGAGCCCGGCCACGGGCACACCGCCCTGGCGCTCGTGGCGACCGGCCGGTTCGACCCGTCGGCGGGTGACGTGACGCTCACGCCCGAGCCCACGTGGCGCACCGGGCGCCCCGCGCGCTCGTCGGGCCTCCGGGGGCCAGCGACCCTGCGCGACGTGACCGCCGTCGTCGACGTCCCCGGCATCAGCGAGCCCGACGACGCGCTCACCGTGGCGGACGTCGTCGCCGAGGGCCTCGCGCTCGCCGGGCGCCGCTCGCTGCCGACGGACGTGACCCGCTGGCTCACCGACCACTCGCTGGTCGCGGACCGGGCACGACGGCTCGACCAGGTCCCCGGGGTCGTGCGCACCGCGCTGCTCGCTGCGCTCGCCGCCGAGGACCCCGAGGTGCGGTTCCTCGTGCTCACCCTGCCCGACCGGCACGGCGGCGAGCCGTCCGGCTGGTGGGAGGTCGCGCAGACCCTCGCCGCCGCCGGGTACGGCGTCCTCGTGCAGTGCACGCGCGCCTCCGCGCGCGATCTCGGCGTCGACCTCCCGCCGGCGCGCGGCGGCTCGATCCACGAACCGCCCGTCGTCGCGCTCCGCGCCCGTCCCGAGGAGGGCCGATGACCGCGATCCGCCTCGGACTGTCCGAGCTGCGTCGTCTTGCTGCGGGCACGCTCCCGCGTCTCGCCATCCTCGCGATGGCGCTCATCCCCACGCTCTACGCGGGCCTGTACCTGTTCGCGAACCACGATCCCTACGACAAGCTCGACGAGATCCCCGCCGCGCTCGTCGTCCTCGACGAGGGCACCACGACGACCGACGCCCAGACCGGCGCGACGACTCAGCGCGACCTGGGGCGCGACGTCGCCGACCAGCTCCTCGACGACGGCGGGTTCGGCTGGGTCGAGACCAGCCAGGTCGACGCCGAGTACGGCGTGCGCTCCGGGCGGTACGACGCCGCGCTCGTCATCGGCCCCACGTTCTCCGCCGACCTCGCGTCCGCGGGCGAGTTCGAGCCGCAGCAGGCCAGCCTCACGCTCATCACGAACGACGCGAACAACTACCTCGCGCGCACCATCGCGGACCAGATCGTCGGCACGGTGCGCGACTCGATCGCCGAGCAGGTCGGCACCGAGGCCGCGGACTCGTTCCTGCGCGGCTTCGCGTCCATCCACACCAACCTCGCCGACGCCGTCGACGGCGCGGACCAGCTCCTCGACGGGTCCACGCAGCTCCGCGACGGCCTCGTCACCGCGGACGACGGCGCGCACACGCTCGCCGACGGCGTCGGGCAGGCGGCCGACGGCGCCGCGACGCTCGACGCGAGCACCGGGACGCTCGCGGACGCCGTCGGGCAGCTCGACGACGGTGCCGGGTCCCTGGCCGCCGGGGTCCGGACGTTGCAGGACGCGACGGCGTCCCTGCCGGACCAGACCCAGCAGCTCGCCGACGGCGCCGCGCAGGTCGCGGACGGCAACGCCCAGGTCGCGCAGTACGGGCAGCAGGCCGCCGACGCGGCGAGCCAGGTGCTCCCGACGCTCGACGCCGTCCGCCAAGACGTCGGGACGGCGCTCGACGAGCGGCTCTCCGGGCTCGTCGCGCAGGGTGTGCTCACGCAGGAGCAGGCGGACGCGATCCAGGCCGACGTGCAGGCACGGGTCGACCCCGCGCTCGACGCGCGTCGCGAGCAGGTCCAAGGCGCCGTCGACCAGGTGACCGCCGCCTCGGGACAGCTCGACCAGCTCGCGGACGGCTCGCGCCAGGTGTCGGACGGCGCGGCGACGCTCGCGGCCGCGACGCCGCAGCTCACCGCCGGGATCGCCACGGCCGCCGACGGCGCCGACCGGCTCGCCGACGGCACCGGGCAGCTCGCCGCCGCGACCCCGCAGCTCGTCGACGGCGTCTCGCAGCTCGCGGACGGCACGCGCCAGGTGTCCGACGGCGCGACCTCGCTCGCCGACGGGACGTCCCAGCTCCGCGACGGGTCGGGCGAGCTCGTCGACGGCGTCACGCAGCTGCGCGACGGCCTCTCCGAAGGACTGGGCCAGATCCCGGACCTCGACGAGCAGACCCGGCAGGACACCGCCGCGACCATCGGCAACCCGGTGTCCGTGCAGAACGAGGCGCTGTCGTCCGCCGGGACGTACGGCGGCGGGCTCGCGCCGTTCTTCCTGTCGCTCGCGACCTGGATCGGCGCGTACGTCCTCTTCCTGCTCGTGCGGCCGCTCTCGTCGCGGGCGCTCGCAGCGGGGCGCTCGGGCCTGGCCACGGCGCTCGGCGGGTGGCTCACCCCGGCCGCGATCGGCGTCGTGCAGGTCGCCGCGATGTTCACCGTGACGAAGTTCGCGCTCGACATCGACCCCACGCACGGGGTCGGGACGGTGCTGTTCCTCGCGCTCGTGTCCGCGACGTTCGTCGCGATCCTCCAGGCGCTCAACGTCTGGCTCGGCGCAGCCGGCCAGTTCCTCGGGCTCGTGCTCATGCTCGTCCAGCTCGTCACCGCCGGAGGCACGTTCCCCTGGCAGACCATCCCGGAGCCGCTGCGCTCGATGCACCAGTTCCTGCCCATGACGTACGCCGTCGAGGGTCTGCGACAGCTCCTCTACGGCGGCAACCTCGCGACGGTGACGCGCGCCGTCACCGTCCTCCTGGTCGTGCTCGTCGGAGCCCTCGCCCTCACGACCCTCGCCGCCCGCCGCCAGCGCGTCTGGACGATCAAGAAGCTCCAACCCGAGCTCGTCCTCTGAC
>NZ_JBZGBY010000037.1:0-31785 GCF_059159975.1 Cellulosimicrobium sp. BMG9.22
GAACACCAGAACCACGGCTCTACCTCGGCGAACCACGGCTCTACCTCGGCAGACCAGGGCTCTACCTCGGCGGCAGCGTGCCCAGGATCAGGAGTGCGGGACCGTCGCGGTGATGAGGGTGCCGTCCTCGCGGCGGTTTCCGGAGAGCGCGCGCAGGCTCGGGCGGCCGGGGCGCACGGGGCCCTGGCCGTCGAGCGGGATGCGCGCGACCTCGCCGGGGACGACCTTGACCTGCTCGCCGCGCACGCCGACCTGTGCGCCGTCGCCGGTCTCCGCCTCGATCTCGAGCGCGTCCGGCAGCACGCGGACGCGCAGGCGCGAGCCGTGCCACGTGACGCGGTAGGTCAGCGACTCCCAGCCCTGCGGCAGGCGCGGGTCGAAGGTCAGCTCGCCGTTGTCGTCGCGCATGCCGCCGAACCCGCACGCGAGCGCCGACCACGTGCCGCCCGCGGAGGCGACGTGCACGCCGTCGGACGCGTTCGCGTGAAGGTTGGCGAGGTCGACGAAGAGCGAGGAGACGAAGTACTCGAGCGCGAGCTCGTGGTACCCGACCTCGGCGGCGATGATCGACTGCACGACGCCGGACAGCGTCGAGTCGCCGGTCGTCAACGGGTCGTAGTACTCGAAGTCGGCGAGCTTCTCCTCGGGCGTGAAGTGCTTGCCCTGGAGGAACAGCGCGAGCACGACGTCCGCCTGCTTGAGCACCTGGTAGCGGTAGATGACCAGCGGGTGGTAGTGCAGCAGCAGCGGGCGCTTGCCCGACGGGGTGCTGGCGAGGTCCCAGATCTCGCGCTCGAGGAAGTGCGAGTCCTGCGGGTGGATGCCGATGCTCTCCGCGAACGGGATCGACATGTGGTCCGCGGCGCGGCGCCACTCGGTCGTCTCGTCGACCCGCAGGCCGAGCCGCTCGACGAGTCGGGCGTAGTCGTAGGGGTACTGCTCCCGCATGACCTCGACGACGTGCGCGGCGGCCCGCAGGTTGAACCGCGCCATGACGTTGGTGAAGAGGTTGTCGTTGACGACGGTCGTGTACTCGTCGGGCCCGGTGACGCCGTGGATGTGGAAGTTGTCGTCGCCGTTCGCCCGCCAGAAGCCGAGGTCCTCCCACATGCGCGCGGTCTCGACGAGGATGTCGGCGGCCTCGCGCCGCAGGAAGTCCGTGTCCCCGGTGGCGCGGACGTACTGCACGAGCGCGTAGCTGACGTCGGCGTCGATGTGGTACTGCGCGGTGCCCGCGGCGTAGTACGCGGAAGCCTCCTCGCCGTTGATGGTGCGCCAGGGGAACAGCGCGCCCTTCTGCGAGAGGTCGTGCGCCCGACGGCGCGCGGCGTCGAGCATCTGGTAGCGGAAGCGCAGGGCGTTGCGGGCGTACCGCGGGCTCGTGTACGTGAGGAAGGGCAGGACGTAGATCTCGGTGTCCCAGAAGTAGTGCCCGCTGTAGCCCGAGCCGGTGAGGCCCTTCGCCGGCACGCCGTTGCCCTCGGCGCGCGCGGTCGCCTGCGCGAGCTGGAAGAGGTTCCACCGCACGGCCTGCTGGATCTCCGGCCGGTTGGGGATCTCGACGTCGGAGCGCGCCCAGAAGTCGTCGAGCCACTGCCGCTGGTGCGCGAGCTGCGCCTCGACGCCGGTGTCCTTCGCGCGGTCCAGCGTGCGACGGCAGCGGTCGACGAGCTCGCGTGACGGGATGCCGCGCGACGTGTGGTAAGCGACGGTCTTGGTGAGCCGGATCGGTCGGCCGGGCTCGGCGTGGACCCGGAAGACGTGCTTGGCGAGGTCCTCGTCGACCTGGGTGCGCACGTCCCACTCGTTCTCCGTCTCGAGCCGGTCGTCCGCCGCGACGGCGAGCGTCATGCCCGAGTTGGTGCACCGGTAGGACAGGACGAGCCGCTCCTCGTCGCCCCACTGCGTCTGCGGCTGGAGCACACGGCCGGCGAACTGGTTCGCCTTGCGCGGGTCGAAGCCCTCGCCGAGCGAGGCGGAGCGCACGTGGTACTCGTCCTGGCCGTCCTGGCGGTTGAGGATCTGCGACGAGATCGCGACGGGCGCGGCGTCGTCGAGCAGCGTCACCTCGAACGTCATGATCGCGAGGTGCCGCTCCGCGAACGACACCATGCGCTCGGTGCGCACCCGGACGCGCTTGCCCGACGGCGTGCGCCACAGCAGCTCGCGGCGCAGCACGCCGTCGCGCAGGTCGAGCGAGCGCTCGTAGTCGATGAGGTCCGCGACCGGCAGCAGGAGCGGCTCGTCGTCGACGTACAGCCGGATGACCTTGACGTCGGGGACGTTGACGATCGTCTGCCCGGTCTTCGCGAACCCGTACGCCTCCTCGGCGTGGTGGATCGGCCAGGTCTCGTGGAACCCGTTGATGAACGTGCCGTGCGCGAAGGACTCGCGCCCCTCCTCGACGTTGCCCCGCATGCCGAGGTACCCGTTGCCGACCGCGAAGAGCGTCTCGGTCACGCCGAGGTCCTCCGCGGAGAACTGCGCCTCAACGAGTCGCCACGGCTCGGCGGGGAACCTCAGCCGGTCGACGCTGCCCTGCTCGTCGGCGGTCTTGCGGATCACGCGCGGACCTCCTGGTCGTCGCGGGCGGCCGGCCGGTCGAGCACGGACGCGTCGAGCTCGCCGAGGTCGGTCACGACGACGTCTGCCCCGTGCGCGCGCAGCACGTCCGCGCCGACACCGCGGTCGACGCCGAGGACGAGCCCGAACGCGCCCGCGGCACCCGCCTGAACACCCGAGAGGGCGTCCTCGACGACGACGGCCTCCGCGGCGGGCACGCCGAGCAGCTCGGCGGCCCGCAGGTAGGTGTCGGGGGCGGGCTTGCCTGCGATGTGGTCGCGTGCTGCGACGTTGCCGTCCACGACGACCTCGAACCGGTCGGCGAGCCCGGCCGCGGCGAGCACGGTGGGCGTGTTGCGCGACGACGACACGACCGCCACGAGCGCACCTGCCGCTGTCACGTCGTCCAGGAAGCGCACCGATCCCGGGTAGGGGGTGATCCCCTCCTCGAGGAACATGCGGTTGACGATCTCGTCCTTGCGGTTGCCGAGCCCGCACACCGTGCCCTCGCCGGGCGCGTCGGTGACCTCGCCGCGCGGCAGCTCGACGCCGCGCGACGCGAGGAACGTCGCGACGCCGTCGTACCGCGGCTTGCCGTCGATGGAGGTGAAGTAGTCGGCGTCCGTGTACGCGGCGAGTCCGCGGGCGTCGCAGAACGGCGCGAACAGGCGCTCCCAGGCGCGCATGTGCAGCTCGGCGGTCGGGGTGAGGACGCCGTCGAGGTCGAACAGCACGGCTCGCAGCACGGGCATGGGGGTCCTTCGCACGATGGGGGGACGGGCGAAGCCAAGCCTACGCAGCCGGTGCCCGTGCGTGAAGCGGAGGGGGCGTCGCTCAGGCGTCGGCACGTTCCGCGAGCACCTCCGCGACGCGCCCGAGGTTGGCGAGGAGCGCACGGTGCTCGTCGGGCGTGCCGCCGACGGCGCCAACGGGCCCCGTGCGCCCCTGGAGGGCGCCGAGCATCGTGACGTCGTCGAGCGCCGGCAGAGGTAGCCCGATGCGCCGCCACGGCACGCTCACGAGGTCGGCGAGCTCGCCGAGCGCAGGACCGGCGCACTGCGACACCCTCGCGGGCGGCAGCGCGGCCCAGAGCCCGACGCCCCGCTCGACGGCGCGGGCGACCGTCTCCCACAGCCGTTCGTCCCAAGCTCTGATCGCCAGCCCGACGGCGTCGGCGCCCGCGAGCACGACAGGCGCGACCCCCACCCGAGCAGACCCCACGTGGACGACGCTCGTCGCCCCGGCCGTGCGGACGGCGTCGAGCACCGGCCGCAGCCCGTCCACGAGATCTGGCCCCGGGACGGCGCGCAGGCGGGCGGACCCGGAGAACGTCGGGAGCACGCCCGCGCCCACCTGGGCGAGCAGGGGCTCGTCGAGCTGCACGACGACGTCCGCCCCGGGGACCTGCCGGCGCACCTCGGCGACATGCTCGCCCACGGCGACGGCGAGCGCGGCCACGAGCTCACGCACCGCGCCGCGGTCCGACAGGACGCGGTCGCCGCGCGCGAGGTACAGCTCGGCCGCGAGCGTCCACGGTCCGGTCACGGTCACGGTCAGCGGGCCGGTGTGGCCCGTGGCCGCGATCGCGAGCGCCTCGAGGTCGTCGCGCAGGTACCCCTGGGACTGGCGCAGGTCGGCGCCGGGGTGGTCGGCGAGCTTCCAGCCGTGCGGCCCGAGCTCGACCGGCAGCCCGGGCAGCAGCGCCCCGGTCCGGCCCACCGCGTCGGCACCGGGCCCGCGCCCGGGGAGCTGGACCAGGAACGGCACGCCCCGCACCCCCGTCGGCAGCGCGGCGAGGTCGCCGAGCACCGTGAGCTGCGCCTCGAGGACGTCTGCCCCCTCGCCACCGGGCCAGGGGCCGGACCCGCTCACCGCGGTCATGCGCCGCCTCCCTGCCGCGGCGTCCTGCCGGTCCGGAGCGCGCGCCCGGGGGTCGCGGGCACCTCCTCGTCACGAATCACGTGCGGACGTCCTCTCTCCTGGAGCACACTGGGTACCGAGCCGCGCCGACGCCCCACCGGGGCCCGGGGGCCGCGCGACCCGTCCTGCGGAAGGGCTCTGACATGGGCACGCACGACAACAAGGCCGCCGCGATCGCCGCGCACACGCAGGCGATCCCGGGCAACCACGCGGACGCGCTCGCGCGGCTGCTCGCGCCGGGGTTCCGCAACCATGATCCCGCCCCGGGCTGCGACGGCGGCGCCGAGGGCCTCGTCGCGACGATGCACTGGTACTCCGACGCGTTCGAGGACCAGCGCGTCGAGGTGCTGCACGCCGTCGCGGAGGGCGACCTCGTCGCGCTCCACGTCGAGTTCAGCGGGCGTCACACGGGGTTCTTCCGCGGCGTGGCACCGACCGGACGACGCTTCTGCGTGCGCGAGATGCACGTGCTGCGGTTCGCGGACGGGCGCGAGTGCGAGCACTGGTGCGTGCGGGACGAGTCCGCGCTGGTGCACGCACTGACGGACGCGCGGACGGGGGCGCCCGGTCAGGGCGCCGTCCCCGTCCCGGCCGCCTGACCCGCTGCGGTCGCCGCGGCACCGGCCGGACGAGCACGGTAGGCCCGGTCGACCGTCGCCTGGCCGAGCACGCGCGTACCCGCGTAGACGACCAGGGACTGGCCTGGCGCGACGCCGCGCAACGGGGTCCCGGTCAGCTCGACCTCCATCGCACCCGCCGTGCCCGCGTCGCGGTCCCCACGCGGCTCGGCCGACGACGCCACCCCCGGAACCGCACGGACCCGGGCCGGGACGGGCGCGCCGTGGGCGCGGACCTGCACCTCGGCGTCGAACCACTCGCCCGGGGCCGCGACGGTGGCCGCCCCGGCGGAGCGCCTCCCGTCGTGAGCGCGCAGGACGCCGTCGAACCACACCGCGGCACCGGCCTCGATCCGGTCGACGCTCAGCAGCTCCGCGGGGCCCACGACGACGCGGTTGCTCGTGGGCTGCACATCCAGGACGTACCGCGGGCGCCCGTCCGGGGCCGGCCGGTCGACGCCGAGGCCCTTGCGCTGCCCGACGGTGTACGCGTAGGCGCCGTCGTGCTCGCCGAGCACCCGGCCGTCGACGTCGACGATCTCGCCGGGTCGGGCCCCCAGCCGCGAGCGCAGGAAGCCCTGCGTGTCGCCGTCGGCGACGAAGCAGATGTCGTACGAGTCCGGCTTGGCCGAGACCGACAGACCGCGGCGCGCCGCCTCGGCGCGCACCTCGTCCTTCGACGCGAAGTCCCCCAGGGGGAACATCGCGCGCGCGAGCCGCTCGGGGCCCATGACCGCGAGGACGTAGGACTGGTCCTTCGCCGTGTTCGGCGACCGGTGCAGCTCGCGCACGGCCCGCGTGGACCCCGTGCCCCCGTCGTCCGTGACCTCGCGGGTGACGACGCGCGCGTAGTGCCCCGTCGCGACGGCGTCGAAACCGAGCGCCGTCGCCTTGTCGAGCAGCGCCTCGAACTTGATGTGCTCGTTGCACCGCACGCACGGGTTGGGCGTGCGCCCCGCCTCGTACTCGGCGAGGAAGTCGGCGACGACCGTGTCCTCGAACCGCTCCGACAGGTCCCACACGTAGTACGGGATGCCGAGGACGTCGGCCGCCCGCCGCGCGTCGCCCGCGTCCTCGATCGAGCAGCACCCCCGTGAGCCCGTGCGGAACTGGTCGCGGTTGCGCGAGAGGGCCATGTGCACCCCGACGACCTCGTGCCCGGCCTCGACCGCGAGCGCCGCGGCGACGGCCGAGTCGACACCGCCCGACATGGCGGCGAGCACCCTCATGCGACACCTCCGGCCCGGCTCGGGACGGCGGCACGCGTCGGCCCGGAGGCCAGCCCGGCGGCGCGCGCGCGATCCACCGCGGCGGGCAGGGCGTCGAGGAGGCGCGCGACGTCGTCGGACGTGGACGTGGCCCCGAGCGAGAACCGCAGCGCCCCCCGCGCGTCCGGCTCGGGCACGCCCATCGCGAGCAGGACGTGCGACGGCTGCGGCACACCCGCCTGGCACGCCGAACCGGTCGAGGCCTGTACGCCCGCCGAGTCCAGCAGGTAGAGCAGCGAGTCGCCCTCGGCGCCGGGGAACGTGAAGTGGGCGTTGCCGGGCAGGCGGCGCACTGTGCCCGGCTCGGTCGGGGCTCCGGGCTCAGGTCCGCTGAGCACGGCGTCGGGGACGAGCCGGCGCACGCCCGCGACGAGCTCGTCGCGCAGCGCCGCGAGGTGCGCGGCGCGCTCGTCGCGACGGGCGACCGCCTCGGTGACGGCGACGCCGAACGCGCGGATCGCCGGCGCGTCGAGCGTCCCGGACCGGACGCCGCGCTCCTGGCCGCCGCCGTGCAGGACGGGCGTGAGCGGCGCGTCCCGGCGCGCGACGAGCGCGCCCACACCGACCGGGCCGCCGAGCTTGTGGCCGGAGACCGTCATCGCGTCGAGGCCGCTCGCGGTGAAGTCCACCGGCACCTGGCCGACGGCCTGCACGGCGTCGGAGTGCACGGGGATGCCGTGCGGGCGGGCGAGCTGCACGACCTCGGTGACCGGCTGGATCGTCCCGACCTCGTTGTTGGCCCACATGACCGAGATCAGCGCGATCTCGTCGGCATGCGCCGCGATCTCGGCGCGCAGCGCGGCCAGGTCCACGCGTCCCTCGGCGTCGACGGGCAGCAGGACGATCTCCGCGCCCGCGTGCGCCGCCATCCAGAAGGCGGGGTCGAGCACCGCGTGGTGCTCGACGGCCGACACCACGATCCGGCGCCGGCCCGGGTCGGTCGTGCGGCGGCCCCAGAACAGGCCCTTGATCGCGAGGTTGTCGGCCTCGGTGCCCCCCGCCGTGAACACGACCTCGCTCGGGCGCGCGCCGAGCGCTGCCGCGACCGACTCACGCGCCTCCTCGACCGTGCGACGCGCGGCACGACCGGCCGCGTGCAGCGACGACGGGTTGCCGGTGCGCGAGAGCTCGTCGACGAACGCGTCGCGCGCGGCCGACGAGAGCGGAGTCGTCGCGGCGTGGTCGAGGTAGGCCGCCGCGGGCGCCGGGTTCGGCCCGCCGCGCGCACCGGGCTGAGCGCCGTGGAACGGGCCGGGAGGTTGGGTCACGGTCACCCAGTCTACGAACGCCGGGCGCCTCGTGTTCCCGAGGTGTGGGCCCGGGCTGGACAATCCCGTCAGAAGCGCTACTTTGTCAGGGGTCTGTGCCCGGGCGGTCGCCCGGACCCACGACCGATCCAGTGCCGGTCACCGCGCCGCTCGACGCCCGCTCCAGGCGGCCCGAGCCGGAAGTCCGGTACACGACGCGGTGCTCACCGGCCTGGAGCCCGCGAAGGCCGTACACCAGGGGAAGTGGCACTTCGATGCCCGACGACGTCGTATCGCCCGCCGTCGAGGAGACCGGTGACGTACCGGTCGCCTCGGGCGGCGGTCGCCTGCGCTGGGACGACCTGCCCCCGGCCGTGCGCGAGGAGGTCGAGGCCGTGGCCGGCGCGCGGGTCGTCGCCGAACGCTCCGTCACGACGGGTTTCAGCCCCGGGCTCGCGTCGGTGCTCACGTTCGACGACGGGCAGCGGCTCTTCGTCAAGGCGGCGCGGTCCGCGGACGAGCCCGTCGCGGCAGACCTCCACCGCGCCGAGGCGAAGGTCGCGATCCGGCTGCCGCGCCGGATCCCGGCCCCCCGGTTCGCGTGGGGCCACGGCGACGGCGACTGGATCGTCCTCGCGTTCGAACCCGTCGACGGCCACGTCCCGGTGACTCCGTGGGACCCCGACGAGCTCGACCGCGTGCTCGCGACGCTCGAGACGGTCGCCACCGTGCCCGGGGCACGCGGGCTGCGCCTGCGGCCCACGGGGCCCGACCTCGCGGACATGTCGACGGGCTGGCGCGCGCTGCGCGACGACCCCGACCCGGCGCTCGCGGACCTCGCTCCCTGGGCCGCGCAGAACCTGGACGCGCTCGCGGAGGCGGAGCGCGGCGTGCTCGTCGCGTGCGAGGGCGAGTCCTTCGTGCACGGCGACCTGCGCGCCGACAACGTCCTCCTCACCGACGACGCGGTCATCTTCGTCGACTGGCCCTACGCGTCGCGCGGCGCGGCCTGGCTCGATCTCGCGATGTTCCTGCCGAGCGTCGTCATGCAGGGCGTCGCGGGCGTGACCGAGCCCGTCACGACCTCGGCCGACGCGGCGCGGCGCGCGCAGGGCGGCGCGTGGGCCGCGGCGACCTTCGCCGCGCACCCGCTCGGCCGGGACGTCCACCCCGCCGACCTGCGGTCCGTCGTCTCCGGGATCGCCGGCTACTTCCTGCACTCGGCACGCAAGCCGGCGATCCCGACGATCCCGAACCTGCGGCCGTTCCAGCGTGCGCAGGGCGTGGCCGCCGTCGCCTGGCTCGAGGCGCTCGGGCTCTGATCGTCGCCGAGGTAGAACCCTGGTATGCCGAGGTAGATCCGTGGTCGCGCGAAGTAGAGGCGTGGTTCCTTGTGTCGGACGGCGGTCGGTCACCTTGGGTGGGCGGGGTGGGTGGGGGCGCCGCGTCTACCATCCGCCGCTCGTTCCTCGCGGCTCCCGCCAGACCCACCACGCCGCGGCGCCCCCACCCACCCCGCCCGACGTCGTCTCACCCTGGTCCTCGCTCACCCGGGCGACCGCACCGGTACTGGGCCCAACCGGTCGGGCGGCTCGCTCCCCCGGCGGAGGGCCGTCCGGTGCTGGGTCGGGCGGGCCGGTCGGCTCGCTCCCGTACGGGGTACCGGGCTCGGTGTCGTCGAGACGTGAGAAACAGCCCCAGAATCGCGCGGCGGATTCCGGGGCCGCTTCTCACTTCTCGGCCCCGCGAAGGGGCGACGCCGGATCAGCGCCCGGCCCACCGCCGTCGCCGACCCCAGCCACGAAGCTCTACCTCGCCTCTACCTCGGCGGACCAGGCCTCTACCTCGGCGGGGTCCGGGCCTGCGGCCGGGCCGGCTGCCCGGGTGAGGCGACCGCTGAGCGGTGGGGGTGGGCTCGGTGGCGAAGGGGCGTCAGAGCCGCGCTCCTCAAACCCACGCCCGAAAGCCCACGGTGACGGCGCGGCAGCCCCGAGCGCCGAGACCACCCCCACCGCGGACCCGACCCGCGATCTTGAGACCCGACCACGACCCGCGGGTCTGAAACCCGACCACGGCGCCGAGCACGCCGCGGGCCCACCTCCCGGGGTTCGCACCTGCGGGAGGTGGGCCCGTTCCGGGTCAGTCCTTCCAGACCTGCACGACCGAAGGCCGGGGGCCCGCGAAGGCGCCCGTCGGAACTGGTGCGCCCGGCGTGAGGTAGTCGGGGAAGAACGACTCCTGCGCGTCGAACGACCCGTCCTCCCCCGGGTGCTGGACGGCGACGTACACCATGCGGTCGTCGGAGTCGATGACCGGTCCGCACGTCTCGCCGCCGCGCGGCACGGAGAGGAACTGCTGGACGCGGCCGCGCTCGCGGCCCTCCAGGGTCACCTTGAACAGCCCGTCGCACTTCTGGATCGTGCCCGGCTGGCCGTCGGTCGAGATCCAGAGGTTGCCCTCGGCGTCGAACGCGAGGTTGTCGGGGCACGAGATCGGGGAGACCTTGTCCTGGGGGTAGCCCGAGAAGTAGGTCGACCCGTTCGTGGACGGGTCGCCCGCGACGAGCAGCAGGTTCCAGCGGAACGTCAGCGACGCGGCGTCGTCGCGGTCCTCGACGATCTCCACGACGTGCCCGTCGCGGTTGGTGTTGCGGGGGTTCGGCTCCGTGGCCGCCTCGACGGCACCGGGGCCGCGCGAGGAGTTGTTTGTGCACGCGACGTACACGCGGCCGGTGACCGGGTTCGGCTCGACGTCCTCGGGGCGGTCCATCTTCGTCGCGCCCACCTTGTCCGCCGCGACGCGGGTGTAGACGAGCACCTCCTCGACGCTCATGCCCTCGACGGCGCTGCGCCCGTCCACGACGAGCGGGATCCACTCGCCGCGGCCGTCGAACGCGCCGTCGGACGGGACGGCGCCCGACCCGTCGATCTCCGCGGCGGGCGAGTCGCCCGTGAAGCGTGCGACGTACAGCGAGCCCTCGGTGAGCAGCGTCTTGTTGTGGCGGCGCGCCCACTCGCTGTTCCCCGACCGCATGGTGCGCGACGAGACGAACTTGTACACGTAGTCGAAGCGCTCGTCGTCGCCCATGTACGCGACCGCGTTGCCGCGGCGCGAGAGGATGACGTTCGCGCCCTCGTGCTTGAACCGGCCGAGCGCGGTGTGCTTCACGGGCGCCTCGTCGGGCGCGTACGGGTCGATCTCCACGATCCAGCCGAAGCGGTTCGGCTCGTTCTCGTAGTCCGCGTTCCGCGCGTCGAAGCGCGGGTCGTCGAGCTCCCAGCCGTAGCCCGTCGCGGCGTCGCGCAGGCCGTAGCGCGCGTCGTTGCCCGTGCCCGCCGTGCGGAAGTAGCCGTGGAAGTTCTCCTCGCCCGACAGCACCGTGCCCCACGGGGTCGTTCCGCCCGCGCAGTTGTTGAGCGTGCCGAGCACGCGCGTGCCGGTCGGGTCGGCGGCGGTCTGGACCAGGGCGGACCCCGCCGCAGGCCCCGTGAGGAGGAACTCCGTGGTCATGTGCACGCGGCGGTTGTAGCGGCTGTCCGCGACGTAGTCCCACGGGGTGCCCGTGCGGTGTCGGCGCACCTCGACGACGGACATGCCGTGCGCGGCGCGCTCGATCGCCCTGCGCGTCGCGGCGTCGTACGACGCGTCGAACATGACCGCCGGGTTGGTGTACTCGTGATTCGCGACGAGCAGGCCACGCGTGCCCCGGCCGGGGCCCTTGCCCCTACCGCGCCAGCCCCCGCCGTGCTGCCGCTCGAACGGCAGGATGTCGAGGTAGTCGTTGTTGTAGCCGAACTGCAGCGCCTGCTGCTCGGGCGACTGGCCCGCGGCGTCGAACGAGTGACCACCGGGCAGGATCGGGTCGCCCCAGCGGATCACCGGGCGCCACCGGTAACCCTCGGGCACGACGAACGCGTCGCGCGCCGCGGGCTGCGGGGAGATAGCGCCGAACGACAGGCCCTTCTCGGGGCGGCCGCCGCCCCAGCCGCCGTGCGCGGCCACTCCCTGGGCGGCGGCGGAAGGGGCCCCGACGGCCTGCGCGCCCAGCACGACGGCGGCCGCACCGACCGCGAGCCCGCCGAGCATGGTCCGGCGTGACACACCGGCGACGACGTCGCGGAAGGTCTCGTTGTCGCTCGCGTTCGGGACCGCGTGCGAGCACGCGTCCGCACACTTGAGCCGGCACGTGACAGGACTGCGCTTGCCGCGCGCGTGCGGCGCGACGGCGAGCAGCGAGCGGTGCTCGGGGGCGGGCGTGATCGTCATCGGTCGTCTCCACGGGGTCGGGGGCTCCCCGTCCACGGGGAGTGGCCCCGACGCTAGGAACGATCGGTGACCGACGGGCCACCACCGGGAGGACGGCGGGTGAACTCTTGGCACCCGCTGTACGCCCGCCGTCGCCCTGGCCCGCCCGCGCGGCGTGCGCGACCGACCGCTACCCCTGTGACGCGCGGTGCTCGCGCAGGACCTCGGCCGCCTGCGGCAGGACGTCCGCGAGGTCGCCGACGACGGCGAAGTCCGAGATCTCGAACAGCGGGCACTCGGGGTCGTTGTTCACCGCGACGATGACCTGCGACGCCTGCATGCCGCCCCGGTGGTGGGGAGCGCCGGAGACGCCCGCGCCGATGTAGAGGCGCGGCGCGACGGTCACGCCGGTCTGGCCGACGAACTGGTCGTGCCACCCCTCGTAGACCGCGTCGCGGGTCGCACCGACGGCGGCGCCGAGCGCGTCCGCGAGCTCCGTCACGGGTCCGAAGTCGCCGTTCGTGCCGCGGCCGCCCGCGACGACGACCGCGGCCTCGCCGAGCGCAGGACGGCCGGCCCCGGCGGACTCGTCGACGGTCCGCGAGACGACGCGCGCGGCGGTGGCGGCGCGAGAGAGCTCGACGCGCAGCGCGTCGACCTCGGTCGCGACGGCCGCCTCGGCGGGCTGCGGCACGACCGAGTTGGCGCGCACGGTGAGCACCGCCGGGTCGGTGACGATCTCGCTCCGCACCTCCCACGAGCCCGCGAAGACGCGCTTGTCCGCCACGAGGTGCGTACCGCCGTCGTGCAGGGCGGACGCGTCGATCACGAGGCCGGCGTCCGTGAGGAACGCGAGCCGCGCGGCCGCCTCCTTGTGGGGGAACGACGAGGTGAGCAGGACGGCGTCGGCGTCGGACGCGCGCGTCGCGGCGGCGAGGACCTCGGCCACGACGGGCGTGAGGTGCAGCGCGTCGCCGGTCACGACCTCGCCGCCCGACGACGGCTCCGCCTGCCGCACGAGCGCGACGCCGTGCGCGCCGAGCTGCGCGAGCACGTCGACGCTCGGTGCCTCGAGCGCGACGGCCTCGACCCGCCCGAGGGAGCGGCCGATCGTGAGGAGCTCGAGCACCGGGGAGCGCAGCTCGGTGCCGGGGGTGTCGAGGAGGACGAGGACGGTGCGCGTCCCGCTGGCCTGGGTCGGCTCGGTGGTGTCGGTGGTGCTCATGATCAGGACGCCTCTCAGACCAGGTCGTTGCGGATGAGGTACTCGGCCAGGGCGCGCCCGCCCTCGCCCTTGTCGACGACGATCTCGACCTCGGGCCGCGGCGGCCGCGGCGAGGCGTCGAGGACACGCGTGCGCGCGCCGGCGTCGCCCACGAGGGCCGGGTCGACGTCGAGGTCGGCGAGGCTCCAGGCCTCCACGGGGCGCTGGCGCGCGGCCATGATGAGCTTGAAGTTCGGCATGCGCGGGTCGTTCGCGTGGTCGGTCACGGACACGACGGCGGGCAGCGGCGCCTCGAGGACCTCCTCGACGCCGTCGAGCTCGCGCGTGACGCGAGCGGTGCGCGCACCGGGCTCGCCCTCGACCTCGAGCCGGCCGGCGAGCGTGAGCTGCGGCAGGTCGAGCTCGGAGGACAGGAGCGCGGGGACGACCGAGCCGAGGCCGTCGAGCGCGGCCATGCCGGTGACCACGAGGTCGACCGGCGCCTCGTCGGCGAGACGCCGCACGGCCGCGGCGAGCACGCGCGCGGTGCCGAAGTAGTCGGAGCCGGCGATCGCGTCGTCGCTCACGCGCACCCCGCGGTCGGCGCCGAGCTGATAGGAGCGGCGCACGGCGCCGTCGGCGTCCGGCCCGGCCACCGTGAGCACCACGACCTCGCTCGTCTCGCGCTCCGCCTCGGGGAGGGCCTCCTTGAGGCGCAACGCAGCCTCGACCGCGTTCTCGTCGAGCTCGTTGAGCGTCCCCTCGTCGGGACGGCGGACGACCCTCCCGCCCTCGAAGCCCCGGTCGGCATGGATGTCCGGGACGTACTTCACGGCGACGACGATCCGCATCGACTGCTCTCCCTGTGCGCTGGGCGATCGGCCGGAGTGGTTCCCGGCCCGCTCAGGGCAGCGTACCGGCGGCCGTCCTGAGGGGCTGGTGAGACCCGCCACAATGGACGGGTGCACGCACAGCCCCCCACCCCCGCGCCCGCGCCCGGGCACGCCCGGACGACCGCGCCCGGGACCGTGGACCGGCACGCACCGGTCCCGCCGCTGGGCGTCCACCTCGTGGGCGACGGCGTGGACGTCGCCGTGCTCGCAGCGCACGCGGACGCCGTCGAGCTGTGCCTCGTCGACGTCGCGGACGAGTCGTTCCCGCTCCGCCACCCGGGCCGGTACCGCGAGCGCCGCGTCGCGCTCGAAGGCCCCGCCTTCGGCGTCTGGCGCGCCCACGTGCCCGGTGTCCGCGCAGGCCAGCGGTACGGCTTCCGCGTGCACGGCGCGTGGGACCCCGCGGCGGGGCTGCGGCACAACCCGGCGAAGCTGCTCGTCGACCCCTACGCGCGCGGCCTCGTCGGGGACCTCGCCGACGACCCGGCGATCCGCGGGCAGGTCGGCGACGACCCCTACGGGCCGCCCGACGACCGCGACTCGCTGCCGTTCGTGCCCCACTCGGTCGTCGTCGCGCGCCCGACCGGTCCGCTCGCCCCCCGCCCGCGCGTCCCGTGGCGCGACACGGTGATCTACGAGGCGCACGTGCGGGGCCTCACGCAGCGGCTCGAGGCGCTCCCGGAGCACCTGCGCGGCACGTACGCGGGCGTCGCGCACCCGGTGACGATCGAGCACCTGCGGTCTCTCGGTGTCACGACGGTCGAGCTCCTGCCGGTCCACGCGAACGTCCCGGAGCCGCACCTGCTGGCGAGCGGCCGCACGAACTACTGGGGCTACTCGACCCTCGGGTTCTTCTCCCCGCACGCCGAGTACGCGACGAGCGCCGCCCAGGAGGCCGGACCGGGCGCCGTGCTCGACGAGGTGCGCGGCATGGTGCACCTCCTGCACGAGGCGGGCCTCGAGGTGCTGCTCGACGTCGTGCACAACCACACGTGCGAGGGTGGCTCCGACTCCTACCACCTGTCGTGGCGCGGCCTCGACAACGCCGGGTACTACCTGCACGACGGCGCCACGCCCGCCCGCCTCGCCGACGTCACCGGGACGGGCAACTCGCTCGACTTCCGGCGCCCCGCCGTCGTGCGTGCCGCGCTCGACTCGCTGCGGTACTGGGCCGAGGTGGTGGGCGTCGACGGGTTCCGGTTCGACCTCGCCGTCACGCTCGGACGCGGGACGGACGGGTTCGACCCCGACCACCCGTTCCTCGTCGCGCTCCAGACCGACCCGGTGCTGTCCGGGCTCAAGCTGGTCGCCGAGCCGTGGGACGTCGGGCCGGGCGGGTGGCGCACGGGGCAGTTCCCGCCGCCGCTCGCCGAGTGGAACGACCGCTTCCGCGACGCCGTGCGCCAGTTCTGGCTCGCCGACTCGCGCGAGGCCTCCCACGGGCGGCGCGGCCACGGCGTGCGCGACCTCGCGACCCGGCTCGCCGGCTCCGCGGACCTGTTCGGGCGCTCGGACCCGCCGCTCCTGCGTGGGCCCGTCGCGTCGGTGAGCTACGTGACGGCGCACGACGGCTTCACGCTCGCCGACCTCGTCGCGTACGACCACAAGCACAACCTCGCGAACGGCGAGGACAACCGCGACGGCACGAGCGACAACCGGTCCTGGAACCACGGCCTCGAGGGGCCGGTGACCGCGCCGGACGCGACGACGGAACGCGGGCTCGAGGCCGGCGGGCTCGGCGTCGAGATCGCCCCGCTGCGCCGTCGGTCGATCCGCAACCTCCTCGCCACGCTCCTGCTCGCCGCGGGGACGCCCATGATCACCGCAGGCGACGAGATGGGCCGCACCCAGCGCGGTAACAACAACGCGTACGTGCAGGACGACGAGACGTCGTGGGTGTCGTGGGACCTGTCGCCATGGCGCAAGGACCTCCTCGCGACCACACGCCACCTGCTCGCCCTGCGGCGCGAGCACGCGGCCCTGCGGGCCGACGCGTTCTTCACCGGCCGCCCGCGCGGGGTCCCCACGCCGGGAGGGGCGTCGGGGAGCGTGGCCGGCGATCCCCACCCGACGCCGCTCGGCGTCCCCGACCTCGTGTGGTTCGACGCCGACGGCGAGCTCCTCGACCACGCGGCGTGGCACGACCCCGCCGTCCGGACGCTGCAGATGCTGCGCACGGCGCCGAGCCGGGGAGACGCGGACGTGCTCCTCGTGCTCGCCGGGTCGCTCGACCCGGTGGACGTCACGCTGCCGAGCGTGCGCGCGGTCGCGGGCGGCGAGCCCGAGCGCTGGGAGCTCGCCTGGGACTCGGACTGGGAGCACCCCGAGGACCGCGACCGCACCAACGGTGACGGCACCGCCCGCGCGGGCGACGTCGTCGGGCTCGAGGCCCTGAGCCTGCGGGTCTACGTCTCCACCCCGCCGAGAGGGAACCTGGGTCGGCCGAGATAGAACGCTGGTCGGCCGCCGTGGTCGGGCCGGCGGTGGAGGCGGCCCCCACCCCCTCCGCGGCCGTCGGTCCTTCTCGCGTGGTCGTGCGCGACGGCCGCGGTCCCCTGGTCTGTTGGGCTCGCCTTCACGTGCTCTACCCTTCCGGCATGAGTGACAGCGCGGTCGACTCCCCCGTCAGCCTCCCTGCGGTCGAGGACCCGGACGTCGTCGTGGTCGGGGCCGGGCTCGCCGGGCTCGTCGCGGCGACGGAGCTCACCGCCGCGGGACGACGCGTCGTGCTGCTCGACCAGGAGCCCGCCGCGAGCCTCGGCGGGCAGGCGTGGTGGTCGTTCGGCGGGCTGTTCCTCGTCGGCTCGCCCGAGCAGAGGCGCATGGGCGTGACCGACTCGGCGGAGCTCGCGTTCGACGACTGGCTCGGGTCCGCGCAGTTCGCCCCCGGCGCCGACCGCGGCGAGGGGCCGGACCGCCACGGGTACGCGTGGGCGCGCGGGTTCGTCGACTTCGCCGCCGGCGAGATGCGGGAGTGGCTGCACGGCAAGGGCGTGCGCTGGTTCCCGCTCGTGCAGTGGGCCGAGCGCGGAGGGTACCCGGTGCGCTCGGGCGCCGACGGGAGCGCGGCGGGCGCCCACGGCAACTCGGTCCCGCGGTTCCACGTTACGTGGGGCACCGGCCCGGCGGTCCTCGAACCGTTCGTCCGTGCCGCGCTCGACGCCCGCGCCGCCGGGCTGCTCGACCTGCGGTTCCGGCACCGGGTCACGTCGCTCGTCGTGACCGACGGCACGGTGACGGGCGTGCGCGCCGAGGTCCTCGCGCCGTCGGACGCGGAGCGCGGTGCGCCCTCGTCGCGCGACGTCGCCCGTGAGGTCGAGATCGCGGCGAACGCCGTCGTCGTGACGTCGGGCGGGATCGGCTCGAACCACGAGCTCGTGCGATCGCGGTGGCCGCAGGCCGCGGGACGGCTGCCCGCGCGCATGCTCTCCGGCGTGCCCGACTCGACGGACGGCCTCATGATCGGCGTCGCCGCCGACGCCGGGGCCGCGCTCGTGCACGAGGACCGCATGTGGCACTACCCCGAGGGGATCGCCAACCACTCCCCCGTGTGGACGGACCACGGCATCCGCATCCTGCCCGGTCCGAGCTCGCTGTGGCTCGACGCCGACGGCAACCGGCTGCCCGCCCCGCTGTTCCCTGGCTTCGACGCGCTCGGCACGCTCCAGCACGTCACCGAGCGCGGCGACGACCACTCCTGGTTCGTGCTCAACAAGGCGATCATGGAGTCCGAGTTCGCATTGTCCGGCTCCGAGC
This sequence comes from Cellulosimicrobium sp. BMG9.22, assembly GCF_059159975.1. NCBI lineage: Bacteria > Bacillati > Actinomycetota > Actinomycetes > Micrococcales > Promicromonosporaceae > Cellulosimicrobium > Cellulosimicrobium sp. BMG9.22. The sequence goes on from NZ_JBZGBY010000037.1 coordinate 17,713, forward strand.
AGAACCCCGACCTCACGGGCAAGGACGTGCGGCTGCTCGCGCAGCGGGTGCTGCCCCGCGCCGTCGGGCCGGTGGCCCGGTTCGCCGAGCAGTCGCCCGAGTTCGTGTGGGCCGACACGCCGGAGGAGCTCGCGGCAGGGATGAACGCGCTGGTCGACGCGACGCCGGGGTCGCGCGGGCACGTCGACGCCCAGGCGCTCGCCCGGATCGTGCGCCTGCGCGACGAGCAGGTGACCACGGGCCTCGGGAAGGACCCGCAGGTCGTCGCGACGGCGATGGCGCGCCGCTACCGCGTCGACCGCCTCATCCGTGTCTCACCGCCACGCCCGCTGACCACCCCGAAGGACGGGCCGCTGCTCGCCGTCCGCCTCTCGGTGCTGACCCGCAAGACGCTCGGCGGCCTCTGGACCGACACGTCCGCGCGCGTGCTGCGCCCGGACGGGTCGGTGCTCCCCGGGCTCTGGGCCGCGGGCGAGGCAGCCGGCTTCGGCGGCGGCGGCGTGCACGGCCACCGCGCGCTCGAGGGCACCTTCCTCGGCGGCTGCCTGTACTCCGGCCGCGTCGCGGGCCGAGCGCTCGCCGCCGAGCTCGACTGACCGTCCCCCCGGTAGGGTCAGCGGTCATGACCGTGCCCGACGACGCCTCCCCGGCCACGCTGCCCGTCGCCGACGCGGGGCTCGCCCTGGACGTGCCCGCGTGCGAGCGCATCTTCCGCCGCAACGGTCTGCCGCTCCTCGTCGAGGGGCACTCGCTCGACCGCGACGTGTTCGGGCGCTCCGCCCCGTTCCTGCTCGTCGTGCTGCTCGCCGAGCTGAGCGGCGCGATCCGGTCCGGCTGGCCGACCTGGGTCAATGCGCTCGCGCTGCTGGGGGGCGCCGCGATCGTCGCGGCCGCGTACGCGGGGCTCAACGTGCTGCGCGGGCGCCCGTGGTCGACCCTCCCCCAGTCTCGGTCGGCGCGCCCGAGCTCGCGTTCTTCGTCCTCGTCCCCGCGCTGCTGCCGCTGGTGTTCGGCGGGCAGTGGGGCGACGCGCTGCTCACGGTCGTCGGCAACCTGGTCCTGCTGGGCGTGGTGCGCGTCGTCGTCGGGTACGGCGTGCTGTCCTCCCTGTGGTGGGGCCTCGCGCGCGTCGTCGACGAGCTCGGCGCGTCGCTCCTGCGCCTCGTCCGGCTGCTGCCGCTGCTGCTCGTGTTCTCCCTCGTGCTCTTCTACAACGCCGAGGTGTGGCAGGTCTTCGACCGCACCCACGGCGTCGCGGACCTCGTGCTCGGCGCGTTCTTCGCGCTGCTCGTCGTCGTGTTCGTCGGGCTGCGCGTGCCCGGCGAGGCACGCGAGGCGCTCGCCGAGACGTCCGCCGCGAAGCCGGAGCACGCGCGGGCCGCAGTCTTCACGCGACGGCAGCGGGCGAACCTCGCCGCGATGATCGCGACGAGCCAGCTCCTTCAGGTGCTCGTCGTGAGCCTCGGCATGGGGTTGTTCTTCATGGCCCTGGGGACGCTCACCGTGACGCCCGAGATCATGGCGCTGTGGGACGTCGACGGCGGCACGTGGGAGCGGACGATCTCGCTCGCCGGCGGGGGCGGCGTCGGCGGGGCGGACCTGGTCGTCACGCAGACGCTGCTGCGCGTCTCCGTGGCGATCGCGACCTTCACGGGCCTCTACTACGCGATCTCCGTGCAGGTCGACGCCGTCTACCGCGAGGAGTTCGTCGACGGGATCCAGACCCAGCTCGCCGACGTCGTCCGCACCCGCTCGCGCTACCTCACCCTCCTCGACACGTCCCCGGGAGTGCCCGCGCGAGAGTCCCCCTCCCCGCCGAGGTAGAGGCAGGGTTCCGCGAGGTAGAGGCCTGGTCTGCCGAGGTAGAGGCGTGGTCATGACCAGGGCTCGACCTCCGTGGACCACGGCTCTACTCGATGGGCCACGGCTCTACCTCGGCGAGGCCTGCCGGCGAGAGGCGCGACGGCGCAGCGCGAGGCGCCGGGCCTCGGCAAGTCGGCACCCGACCGCCACCGGGTCGCCCAGGTCCTCCCAGGTGAACCGCACGACCGTCCAGCCCGCGGCCACGAGCGCCGCCTCGCGGACGTCCTGGGCGCGCCGGACGTCCTCCGGGTCGCCGTACGCGCCGCCGGAGTACTTCACCGCGCCGTCGAACTCGATCACGACGCGTGCGTCGAGCCAGGCGAGGTCGACGACGTACGTGCCGCGCGCCGTCGGGACCGGCGCCTGCGGGCGCGGCACCGGCAGGCCACCCAGCACAGCCGCCAGCCGGACGAGCGTCTCGCCCGGCGACTCCGAGCTCGGGTCAGCAAGCTCCAGGGCACGGCGCGCGCGAACGATCCCGCGCTTGCCCCTCGACTCCTCGAGGATCCCGTCGACGACCCGACGGTCGGCCCCCATGCGAAGCGCGGAGTCGACGACGACCAGGCTGCGCTCGAGCGGCAGCGACCGCGCACAGTCGACCACGGTGCGCTCGAGGCTCGTCACCGGGACGTCGCCGAGCTGCGCCCGGTCGCGGGGCGGGAGGTCCGTCCAGTGACGTCGGACCACGGCGTCACGCTCGCGCTCGACGTTCGGGTGGCCGAGCTGCGTCACGTGCACGAACGGCGGGAGACGCCAGGTCCAGCATCCCCACAGGAGCGCCGCGGTGTCGTGGCTCACCCAGAACGGTGTGCTCAGCCGATCGACGAGCCCGCGAACCTCAGCGAGCAGCCATTCCTCTCGCGTCGACGCCGCCAGGTGCGGCGAGGGGAGGTAGACGCCGCGACGAACGCGCACGAGCTCACCGTCCCGTACCCGGGCTGCGAGCTCGGCGCGCCGTCGTCGTAGGTACGGCACGGCCGCAGGGACGCTCCGCGGACCGGTCGAGTCGGCGGTGTAGCGGCCGGGCGGTCGTCCCGCCGTCGGACCGGTCGGCGGGCGGCGTTGAGCCGCGGATTCGTGGGCCATCGGGGATGACTGCGTCGTCTCGTCCATCGCCCCAGCGTGCCGGTCGTCGCTACGACGCGGGCGTGAGCCTGCAGATCTGTGGACAACGACGGGGCTTGCCGCCCCGCACGACGCAAGCACCGCCGTCGTGCACAGCACTACCAGGCCTCTACTTCGGCAGACCAGGGCTCTACCTCGGCAGGCTGGGGGTCAGGCGTTGGCGACGAGGCCGAGCTCGGCGACGCTCGGGAGGCCGTCGTGCTTCGGGACGACGCGCACGGTGTACCCGAACGGGCCGGACGACTCGAGCACGACGTCGCCCGCGAACGCGTGCCGGCCCGCCTCGTACGACTCGGCGAGCGCGAGCGGCTCGGCCGTGAACTCCTCGATGACGTCCGCCTCGGTGACGCGTCCGTGCACGACCTGCACCTCGACGTCCTGCGGCCGCAGGTCGCCGAGCGCCACGTACGCGCGCACCGTGAGCCGGTCGCCGACCTGCGGCACCTCGCCGATGCCGGACGAGTCGACGTGGTCGACGCGCACGCGCGACCAGCCGGACCGCACGGACTGCTTCCAGTGCGCGAGCTCGCGCGCAGGTGTCAGCCCGTCGGCCGCGAGCGCCCGGCCGGCCTGTGCCGCCGGGGCGTAGAGGCGCGTGACGTACTCGCCGACCATGCGCGTCGCCTGGACCTTCGGCCCGAGGGTCGCGAGCGTGTGCCGCACCATCGCGAGCCAGCGGCTGGGCACGCCGGCCGTGTCCCGGTCGTAGAAGCGCGGCGCGACCTGCTGCTCGACGAGGTCGTAGAGGGCCGACGCCTCGAGGTCGTCGCGGCGGTCCGGGTCCTCGACGCCGTCGGCGGTCGGGATGGCCCAGCCGTTCTCGCCGTCGAACCACTCGTCCCACCACCCGTCGAGGATCGACAGGTTGAGGCCGCCGTTGAGCGCGGACTTCATGCCCGACGTCCCGGACGCCTCCAGCGGTCGCAGCGGGTTGTTGAGCCAGACGTCGCAGCCCGGGTAGAGCGACTGCGCCATCGCGATGTCGTAGTTCGGCAGGAAGACGATGCGGTGGCGGACCTCGGGGTCGTCGGTGAACCGCACGAGCTGCTGGATGAGGCGCTTGCCCTGGTCGTCCGCGGGGTGCGACTTGCCGGCGACGATCAGCTGGACGGGCCGCTCGGGGTGCAGGAGCAGCGCCTTGAGCCGAGCGGGGTCGCGCAGCATCAGAGTGAGCCGCTTGTACGTCGGCACACGACGGGCGAAGCCGATCGTCAGGACGTCCGGCGAGAGCACGTCGTCGACCCAGCCGAGCTCGGCGGGCGTCGCGCCGCGCTCGCGCCAGGACTTGCGCACGCGGCGGCGCGCCTCGTCGACGAGCCGGCCGCGCATCTCGCGGCGGATCGCCCACAGCTCGCCGTCGCTCACGCCGTCTTCCGCGTCGCCGCGCAGCCAGCCCGACGACGCGTCGTCGGCCGTGAGCTCGTCGAGCCCGAGCCGCTCGGACTCGAGTGCGGCGAACGCGGGGTCGACCCACGTGGGCGAGTGCACGCCGTTCGTCACCGACGTGATGGGGACCTCGCGCGCATCGAACCCGGGCCACAGCCCCTCGAACATGCCGCGCGAGACCTGGCCGTGCAGGAGCGAGACGCCGTTCGCGCGCCCACCCATGCGCAGGCCCATGACGGCCATGTTGAACACCGTCGGGTCGCCGCCGTCGTAGTCCTCGGCGCCGAGCGCGAGCACGCGCTCGACGGGCAGCCCGTCGACCGCCATGTCGCCGCCGAAGTACTGCGTGACCAGGTCGCGCCCGAAGCGGTCGATGCCGGCCGGGACGGGGGTGTGCGTCGTGAAGACGGTCGCGGCCCGCACGGCCTCGAGGGCCTCGTCGAACGTGAGCCCCCGCTCGACGAGCTCGCGGATGCGCTCGACGCCGAGGAACCCGGCGTGGCCCTCGTTGGTGTGGTAGACCTCCGGCTCGGGCGCGTCGGTGAGCCGCGACCACAGGCGCAGGGCGCGCACGCCGCCGACGCCGAGCAGCAGCTCCTGCTGCAGCCGGTGCTCTCCACCGCCGCCGTAGAGGCGGTCGGTCACCTTGCGCGCGGCCTCGTCGTTGCCGGGAACGTTCGAGTCGAGCAGGAGCAGGGGCACGCGCCCGACGGCGGCCACCCAGACGTGCGCGTGCAGCGTACGACCCCCGGGCAGGGCGAGCGAGACGCGCGCGGGCGTGCCGTCGTCGTCGCGCAGGAGCGTGAGCGGGAGGCCGTCCGGATCGAGCAGCGGGTACGTCTCGACCTGCCAGCCGTCGCGCGTGAGGGACTGCTTGAAGTACCCGGCGCCGTACAGGAGCCCGACGCCGACGATCGGCACGCCGAGGTCGCTCGCGCTCTTGAGGTGGTCGCCCGCGAGGATGCCGAGCCCGCCCGAGTACTGCGGCAGGACCGACGTGATGCCGAACTCGGGCGAGAAGTACGCGATCGCGGCGGGCAGCCCGCCGTCGTCGGACCCCTGCTCGGCCGCCTGCTGCTGGTACCACAGCGGGTCCTCGAGGTAGCTGCGCAGATCTGCCGCGGCGCGGCGCACGCGCTCGACGAACGCGCCGTCGGCGGCGAGCTCGGCCAGCCGGTCAGGCCCGAGCGCGCCGAGGAGCGCGACGGGGTCGCCGTGCACGGTGGCCCAGGTCGCGGGGTCGATCCCCGCGAACAGGTCCCGCGAGGGGGCGTGCCAGGACCAGCGCAGGTTGTGGGCCAGCTCGTCCAGGTCGCGCAGCTCGGCGGGCAGCAGGGTGCGGACGGTGAACCGTCGGATCGCTCTCACGGGGACGAGACTACGCAGGCTCTCGCCGGTGCACACCCTCGTCGTGTCACCCGGACGTAACGCTTGCATGAACTTCCAGCGGGGCACGCCGGCACGGACGACGCCGCCCGGTCCCCTCCCGGGTGTGCGGCCCCCGTGAGCCTCGATACGTTGTGCACGTGACGTCGACCCCGCCGGCCCGCGCGCCGCGCCACTCCGCCTCTCCGCCTCCCGTGTCCCTCGTCCCCACCGCAGCGCTCCCCTCCCCCGCGCTCGCGGCCCCGATCGGCCGCATCCCCGTCCTCGACGTCTCGCCCGTGGTCGAGGGCGGGCGCTGGCCGGCCAAGGCGGTCGCCGGGGAGATGGTGCCGGTCGAGGCGACCGTGTTCCGCGAGGGGCACGACGCCGTCGCCGCCACGGCCGTGCTCGTCGCCCCGGACGGGACCGAGCGGACGGCGCGCATGGTCGACGTCGCTCCTGGGCTCGACCGGTTCCGCGCCACGCTCCACCCGGACACGCTCGGCGACTGGTCCCTGCGGGTCGAGGCGTGGAGCGACCCGTACGGGACGTGGGCGCACGACGCGACGGTCAAGATCGAGGCGGGCGTCGACGTCGACCTCATGCTCGCCGAAGGCGTGCTGCTGTTCGAGCGGGTCCTCGCCGACGCCGTCCCGCTCCCGGGCGCCGACGGCACGCCGGGCGTCCTCTCCTCCGAGGACACGCTCGTGCTCGACGACGCCCTCGCGGCGCTGCGCGACCCGAGCCGGCCGGCCCAGGCCCGGCTCGCCGCCGCGACGTCGCCCGAGGTGCGCGAGGTCCTGGACCGCGCCCCGCTGCGCGACCACCTGACGGCGTCGGCCACGTACGCTCTCCGCGTCGAGCGGCCGCTGGCGCTCGCGGGCGCCTGGTACGAGATGTTCCCGCGTTCCGAGGGCGCGCGGCGTCTCAAGGACGGGCGCTGGCGGTCCGGGACGTTCACCGCTGCGGCCCGCCGGCTCCCGGCGATCGCGGGAATGGGTTTCGACGTCGTCTACCTCACGCCCGTCCACCCCATCGGCACGACGCACCGCAAGGGGCGCAACAACTCCCTCACGGCGCTGCCGGGCGACCCGGGCAGCCCGTACGCGATCGGCTCGAAGGACGGCGGGCACGACGCGATCCACCCCGAGCTCGGCAGCGACCGCACGTTCCGCGCGTTCGTCAAGGAGGCGCGGCGCAACGGGCTCGAGGTCGCGATCGACCTCGCGCTGCAGTGCTCGCCCGACCACCCGTGGGTCGCCGAGCACCCCGAGTGGTTCACGACGCGCGCCGACGGCTCGATCGCGTACGCGGAGAACCCGCCGAAGAAGTACCAGGACATCTACCCGCTGAACTTCGACGACGACCCCGAGGGGATCTACGCCGAGGTGCTGCGGGTCGTGCGCGTGTGGATCGACCGGGGCGTCACCGCGTTCCGCGTCGACAACCCGCACACCAAGCCGCTCGACTTCTGGGAGTGGCTGCTCGCCGAGGTCCGGCGCACGAACCCCGAGGTGATCTTCCTGTCGGAGGCGTTCACCAAGCCCGCGATGATGCACACGCTCGCGCGCATCGGGTTCCACCAGTCGTACACGTACTTCACGTGGCGCAACACGCGCGCCGAGCTCGCGGAGTACCTCGAGGAGGTGTCCGGCGAGGGCGCCGCGTACATGCGGCCGAGCTTCTGGCCGACGACGCACGACATCCTGCCGCCCTACCTCCAGCACGGCGGGGTGGCCGGGTTCGCGGTCCGCGCCGTGCTCGCCGCGACGGGGTCCCCGACCTGGGGGATCTACTCGGGCTACGAGCTCGTGGAGAACGTGCCGCGACCGGGGGTCGAGGAGCAGATCGACAACGAGAAGTACGAGTACAAGCCGCGCGACTGGGCGCTCGCGGAGGAGATCGGCATCTCGACGCTGCTCACGCGCCTCAACGAGATCCGCCGCGACCACCCGGCGCTGCGCCAGCTCCGCAACCTCGCTGTCCACCCGACGACGAACGACCAGGTGCTCGCGTTCTCGCGGCACCTGCCGGCGGAGCACTCGCCGACGGGCGAGGCCGACACGGTCGTCGTGATCGTCAACCTCGACCCGCACTCCCCCCAGGAGTCGAACGTGCACCTCGATCTCGAAGCGCTCGGCCTGCCACCGCACGCCGAGGGCCAGGACCCGTGGTCGCCGTCGTTCGTCGCGCACGACGAGCTCACCGGCGAGAGCTACGGCTGGGGCCAGGACGTGTACGTGCGGCTCGAGCCGATGCGCCAGGTCGCGCACGTCGTCCACGTGAGGTCGTCGTGACGTTCCCCCGCGACGCTCGGCCGGTTCCGGTGCGCGGACCGGCGGCCGGGCCGGCGCCCGTCCCGCCCCTCACCGCGCCTGTGCCGATCACCGCGCTGCCGCCGCGGCGCCAGCCCGTGGCGCCCGCGGACGCGCGGCCGGGGCTGTCCGACGACCCCGACTGGTACCGCACGGCCGTGTTCTACGAGGTCATCGTCCGCGCGTTCTCCGACGCCGACGGGACCGGCACGGGCGACCTGCGCGGGCTCATCGCGCGCCTCGACTACCTCCAGTGGCTGGGGATCGACGCGCTGTGGCTGCCCCCGTTCTTCCCGTCCCCGCTGCGCGACGGCGGCTACGACGTGTCCGACTACACCGCGATCGCGCCGCAGTACGGCTCGACGTCCGACTTCGCCGAGCTCGTGAGCGAGGCGCACGCGCGCGGGATGCGCGTCGTCATCGACCTCGTCATGAACCACACGAGCGACCAGCACCCGTGGTTCCAGGCGTCGCGCGCCGACCCCGAGGGTCCGTACGGGGACTTCTACGTGTGGAGCGACGACGACTCGCGCTACCAGGACGCGCGCATCATCTTCGTCGACACGGAGTCCTCGAACTGGACGTTCGACCCCGTGCGACGGCAGTTCTTCTGGCACCGGTTCTTCTCGCACCAGCCCGACCTCAACTTCGAGAACCCCCGCGTCGCCGACGCGATGCTCGACGTCGCGCGGTTCTGGCTGCAGCTCGGCGTCGATGGGTTCCGCCTCGACGCGGTGCCGTACCTGTACGAGGCCGAGGGGACGAACTGCGAGAACCTGCCCGAGACCCACGCCTTCCTGCGCCGCGTGCGGCGCATGGTCGACACGGAGTTCCCGGGCCGGATCCTGCTCGCCGAGGCGAACCAGTGGCCGCGCGAGGTCGTCGACTACTTCGGCACGCAGGACGAGCCCGAGTGCCACATGTGCTTCCACTTCCCCGTCATGCCGCGCGTGTTCTTCGCGATCCGGGACCAGCGCGCGAACCAGATCCTCGAGATCCTGGCCGACACGCCCCCCATCCCGCCGGGCGCCCAGTGGAGCACGTTCCTGCGCAACCACGACGAGCTCACGCTCGAGATGGTCTCCACCGAGGAGCGCGCGTCGATGTACGGGTGGTACGCACCCGACCCGCGCATGCGCGCGAACGTGGGCATCCGCCGTCGGCTCGCGCCCCTGCTCGACAACTCGCGCAAGGAGGTCGAGCTGGCCCACGCGCTGCTCCTGTCGCTGCCCGGCAGCCCGTGCCTGTACTACGGCGACGAGATCGGCATGGGCGACAACATCTGGCTGCCCGACCGCGACGCCGTCCGGACGCCCATGCAGTGGACGCCCGACCGCAACGCCGGGTTCTCGACCGCCGACCCCGGCAAGGTCTACCTGCCCCTCGTCCAGTCGCTCGTGCACCACTACGGCTACGTCAACGTCGAGGCGCAGCTCGAGCAGTCGACCTCACTGCTGCACTGGGTGCACGGGATGCTCAAGGTGCGGCGGCGCCACCCCGCGTTCGGCACCGGGGACTTCACGGCCCTCGAGTGCGACAACGAGTCGATCCTCGCGTTCCTGCGCCGCACCCCGGACGAGACCATCCTGTGCGTCGCGAACCTCTCCGCGACGGCACGCTCGGCGTCCGTGCACGTCCCGGGCCTCGCCGGCGCGACGCTCACCGACGTGTTCGGCGGCGCGCACTTTCCCGTGGTCGACGACGACGAGCGCGTCGTCATGACCTGGGGGTCGCGCGACTTCTACTGGCTGTCGGTCGGCGAGCCGGGCGCCTGATCAGCCCGTCCCGTCCGGCACGAACATCTCGGTCTTCGTGACGATCCCCGCCCTCTCGCCGCACACCACGCACGTGAACCAGTGCACGACGGAGACGACGTGGCTCAGCGGGACCATCTCCTCCGACAGCTCGACCGCGACGTGCTCGCACTCCATGATCGTGACCTTCCTGCTCCGTGGGCTCGTCCGGCAAGTGTCGGGCCGGCCACCCACACGGGTTCGTCCGGCGGGCGGGCCGCGGGCGTGGTGCCATGGGTGGCGACCCCCTACGGAGCGGAGACTCGCGTGACGGTACGGCGGACCGACCCGCCCTCGGCAGAGATCATGACCCTCCTCGACGCCTGGCTGCCCGCGCGGCGCTGGTACCCGGTCAAGGGCGTCGCCGTCCGGCACGTACCGTGGCTGTCGTTCGCGCTCGACGTCCCAGACCCGGCCCGCCACGGCCTGCCCGACGGCGCCTGGTCGGGTGCGCGCGTCGTCCTCCATCTCCTGCGGCTCGTGGGCGACGGCGTGGACCTCGTCGTGCAGGTGCCGGTCGTTCTGACGCCGCTCCCGGGTGCGGGCGACGCCCCCGCGCGGGAGCCGCGGGCCGCGGCCGTGGCGATCGGCACGGTCGCCGAGGACGGCGCGACATGGCTCGTGCACGACGGCGCCGCGCACCCCGCGTGCTGGGCCGCCCTGCTGGCAGCCTCGGCGTGGGAGGACGTGAGCGACCGTGCCCTGGACCTGACGGGCGGTCGAGCGCTGAGCGTCGAGCAGTCGAACAGCTCGGTGCTGCTCCCCGGCGTCGCGGGCGGCACGATGCTCAAGATCCTGCGCGCCATCGCGGTCGGGCCGAACCCCGACCTGACCATCCCGCGCGCGCTCGCCGCCCGGGGCTGGCCCGGCGTGCCCCGGCCGCTCGCCTGGTTCGAGGTGACGTGGGACGAGACGGACGACCCTGCCGCACCGCCCCCGGGTGAGGCGACCGGGCGAGGCGAGGCACCGCCGTCGGCCACGGGCTCGATGCCGGAGGCGCCGCGGTCGGCGCACCTCGCGATCCTCGGCGAGTTCGTCGAGGGCGCTCGCGACGGGTTCGACCTCGCGTGCGCCTACGCGGGCCAGGACTCGTCGTTCGCCGACCTCGCCGCGGACCTCGGGCGCGTGCTCGCCGACCTGCACTCCGCGCTGCGGCGCGCGTTCGGGGTCGGCTCGCCGGTCGACGCGCGGTGGCTCGTCGCGGACCTGCGACGCCGCTCCGACGAGGCCGTCGCCTCGTCCCGGGCGCTCTCGCGTCGCGCGAAGGACCTCGCCACGTTCTGGGACCGCACCGCGGCCCGGCTCGCGGGTGTCACGCGCGTCCCCGACGCGCTGCCCCGCCTGCAGACCGTCCACGGCGACCTGCACCTGGGCCAGGTCCTCCACGCGCGGAGGTTCGGCTGGAAGGTGCTGGACTTCGAGGGCGAGCCGCTGCGTCCCGTCGCCGAACGGACGCGCCCAGACCTCGCGCTGCGCGACGTCGCCGGCATCGTGCGGTCGTTCGACTACGCGGCCGCCGTCGGGCGCGCGACGGACCCGTCGTGGGCGGTGCAGGCGCGCACCGCGTTCCTCGAGGCGTACGACCGGGCCGACACCGCGGGCGTGGACCGCGCGACGTCCGAGGCGCTCGTCCGGGCGCTCACGCTCGACAAGGCGCTCTACGAGGTCGTCTACGAGTCGCGCAACCGCCCCGACTGGGAGCCGATCCCGCTCGCCGCCGTCGACCGGCTGCTCGCCGGCACCACCTGACCAGCAGGCCTTCGGCTGCCACACGACCGAACCCGTCGTCGCGGCACCCACGAGCCGCCACGGTCCGGCTCGCCGGGCGGTCGCGAGCGCCCCCTCATGACCACCCGGCGAGCCCGTCATGTCGGGGCAACCGAAGCGTGGAAAGGTTGCCCCATGACCGGGCCCGCCGATTCCGCCACCCCGCCACCCGTCGTCGTGCCGCCGGACGCGCTCGCTGCCGCCGCCGCCGGACGCACCTTCGACCCGCACGCCGTGCTCGGCCCGCACCTCGCACCCGAGGCCGACGACGCGCGCGCCGTCGTGCGTGTCCTGCGGCCCCTCGCCGACGAGGTCGTCGTCGTGACGGCGGACGGCGAGCACCCCGCCGCGCACGAGCAGGACGGCGTGTGGGCCGCCGTCGTGCCCGTGCGCCGGGACGACGACGGCACGCGCCACGCGCCCGACTACCGGGTCCGCGCGCGGTACGGCGACGAGACCACGACGACGGACGACCCGTACCGCTTCCTGCCCACCCTGGGCGACGTCGACCTGCACCTGATCCGCGAGGGCCGGCACGAGGAGCTGTGGCGCGCGCTCGGGGCGAACGTCCGCACGTTCCCGAGCGTGCTCGGCGAGACGACGGGCACGGCGTTCGCCGTGTGGGCGCCGAACGCGCGCGCGGTGCGCGTCATCGGCGACTTCAACGGCTGGGGCTCGACGCACCCGATGCGCTCGCTCGGCAGCAGCGGCGTGTGGGAGCTGTTCGTCCCGGGCGTCGTCGCCGGCGCCCGGTACAAGTACGAGATCCTCGGCCCCGACGGGTCGTGGCGGCAGAAGGCCGACCCGCTCGCCAAGGCGGCGGAGGTGCCACCCGCGACGGCGAGCGTCGTCGTCGAGTCGCAGTTCGCCTGGTCCGACGACGCGTGGCTCGCCGAGCGCGCCGCGCGCGACCCGCACGCCGGCCCGGTGAGCGTCTACGAGGTGCACCTCGGGTCGTGGCGCCGGGGCCTGTCGTACCGCGACCTCGCGGAGCAGCTCACCGACTACGTCGTCGAGCAGGGCTTCACGCACGTCGAGCTGCTGCCGGTCGCCGAGCACCCGTTCGGCGGGTCGTGGGGCTACCAGGTGACCGGCTACTACGCGCCCACGTCGCGCTTCGGCCACCCCGACGACTTCCGCCACCTCGTCGACCGCCTGCACGCCGCCGGGATCGGCGTCGTCGTCGACTGGGTGCCCGCGCACTTCCCGCGCGACGAGTGGGCGCTCGCCCGGTTCGACGGCACGCCCTGCTACGAGCACGCCGACCCGCTGCGCGGCGAGCAGCCCGACTGGGGCACGTTCGTCTTCGACTTCGGCCGCAACGAGGTGCGCAACTTCCTCGTCGCCAACGCGACCTACTGGTTCGAGGAGTTCCACGTCGACGCGCTGCGCGTCGACGCCGTCGCCTCGATGCTCTACCTCGACTACTCACGCGGCCCGGGCCAGTGGCACCCCAACGTCCACGGCGGGCGCGAGAACCTCGAGGCCATCGCGTTCCTCCAGGAGACCAACGCGACCGCCTACCGGCGCACGCCCGGCGTCATGATGATCGCCGAGGAGTCGACCGCCTGGCCCGGCGTCACGCGCCCGACGTCGTCCGGCGGGCTCGGCTTCGGGCTGAAGTGGAACATGGGCTGGATGAACGACTCCCTGCGCTACGTCGCGGAGGAGCCCATCAACCGGCGCTACCACCACCACGAGATCACGTTCTCGATGGTCTACGCCTACTCGGAGCAGTTCGTGCTGCCCATCAGCCACGACGAGGTCGTGCACGGCAAGGGCTCGCTCTACGGCAAGATGCCCGGCGACGACTGGCAGAAGCGTGCCGGCGTCCGCGTGTTCCTCGCCTACCAGTGGTCGCACCCCGGCAAGCAGCTGCTCTTCATGGGCAGCGAGATCGGGCAGCACACCGAGTGGGACGAGGGCGCGTCGCTCGACTGGGACGGGCTCGCCGCCGATCCCGGCCGCCAAGGTGTGCTGCGCGCCGTCCGCGACCTCAACGCGTTCTACCGCGCCACGCCCGCCCTCTGGGAGCTCGACCACGACCCCTCAGGCTTCGAGTGGCTCGACGCCGACGACGCCGACCACAACGTCCTCGCCTACGTCCGGCGCGGTCGCGACGGGAGCGAGGTCGCCGTCGTCGTGAACTTCGCCGGCACGCCGCACGAGGGCTACCGGCTGCCCCTCCCGTCGGGCGGCGCGTGGCGCGAGGTGCTCAACACCGACGCCGAGACGTACGGAGGGTCGGGCGTCGGCAACCTCGGAGAGGTCGAGGCCGAGGCCGTGCCCTGGAAGGGTCGAGCGCACTCGGCGACCCTGCGCGTCCCGCCCCTCGGCGCGCTGTACCTGGTCCCGTCGCCGAGGTAGAACCCCGGTCGCGCGGGGTTGAACCGTGGTCACCGTGCCCGACGGCGGTCTGGTCGCCCTGGGTGGTCGGGGTGGGTGGGGGCGCCGCGTCT
>NZ_JBZGBY010000038.1:0-28710 GCF_059159975.1 Cellulosimicrobium sp. BMG9.22
CACCCAACCCGACCACCGCCGTCCGACAACAAACCACGGCTCTACCTCGCGCGACCAGGGTTCTACCTCGCCGGGGTGGGGACGCCTCCCGGGAGGACCTCGTAGCGGTCCGGGGTCGCCGTGAACGACCCCCGTCCGCCGGTGATCGAGCGCAGGTCGAGGACGTAGCGGGTCAGCTCGGCCTCGGGCACGAGGGCGTCGACGCGCACGCGGCCGTCCGGGAGCGAGTCGGTCGCGGTGATGTGGCCGCGGCGCGAGGAGAGGTCGCCCATGACGTCGCCCTGCGCGTCGGGCGGGACGGTCACGGAGACGGCGGAGACGGGTTCGAGCACGACGCTCCCGGCCGTCGCGAGCGCCTCGCGCACCCCGACTCCCCCGGCGGTGCGGAACGCCATGTCGGACGAGTCGACGGAGTGGGCCTTGCCGTCGAGGACCTCGACGCGCAGGTCGACCACGGGGTATCCCTGGGGCCCGCCGCTCTCCATGGCCTCGCGCGCACCGCGCTCCACGGCGGGCAGGTACTGGCGCGGCACGGAGCCCCCGACGACCGAGCTGACGAACTCGAGGCCCCCGCCGCGGGGCAGCGGGGCGACGCGCAGCTGCACGACGGCGAACTGCCCGTGCCCGCCCGACTGCTTCTTGACCTTGCCCTCCACGTCGACCGTGCGCGCGATGGTCTCGCGGTACGGGACCTGGACGGGCTCTGTGGTGACGCGGACGCCGAACGTGCGCTGGAGGCGCTCGATCGCGACGGCGAGGTGCGTGTCGCCGAGCCCGCCGAGGACGGCCTGCGACCCGGTGAGGTCGGCGTGCAGCGTCGGGTCCTCGAGGCACAGCCTCGCGAGCGCCGCCGAGAGCTTGTCGTCGTCGGACTGCGACACGGGCCGCAGCGCCTGCGCGTACACCGGCGGCCGGGCGGGGAGGTCCCGCGCCCGCACCGGCATGCGCCGTCCGGCGAGGAGCGTCCCCGTCGCCGCGGCGGAGAGCTTCGCGACGGCCGCGACGTCGCCGGCCACGACGCGGTCCACCGCGACGTGCTCGCGCCCGCGCAGCCGGAACAGCCCGTGCACGCGGTCCTCCGCGCCGTTCGTCGTGCTCACGAGGCGGTCTCCGGTCGCGACCGCCCCCGAGAGCACCTTGAACACGGAGACCTGGCCGACGAACGGGTCGACGACGGTGCGGAAGACGTGCACGAGCGCGTCGCCGCGGGGGTCGGCCGTCACCTCGGACGACGCCCCGTCGTCGGCGTCGTCGGGCCCGGTGCCGGACGGCAGCCCGACGACGGCCGGCCGGTCCGCGGGCGACGGCCCGAGCTCGCACACGAGGTCGAGCACGCGGTCGACGCCGACGCCGGTGACGGCCGACACGAGCAGCACGGGCACAGCCTCGCCCGCGAGCACCTCGTGCGCGAGCGTGCGCTCGAGGTCGGTGGCGGCGGGCTCGTCGCCCGACAGGTACGCCTCGAGCTGCGCGTCGTCGTGCGTGACGATCTCCTCGACGACCTCGTCGTGCAGCGCGTGCTCCTCGTCCCGGACGTCGGCGGGGACGTCGTCGTCGTGGCCGTGCCAGTCGAGGTGCCCGTCGCCGTCTCCGTACTCACGCGCGCGCTCGGTGAGGACGTCGGCGAGCCCGTGCAGCGACTGCTCCTCGCCGAGCGGGAGCTCGAGCGGCACGAAGGGCGCGTCGAACGCGCCGCGCAGCCCGCCGAGCGCCGTGCGGAAGCTCGCCCGGGCGCGGTCCTCCTGGGAGACGACGACGAGGCGGGGGATCCCCGCCTCGTCGCACCGCCGCCAGACCTCGAGCGTCCCGGACTGCACCCCGTCGACGGCGCTCACCACCACGACCGCGAGGTCGGCCACCGCGAGCGCGGCGTCGACCGACCCGGCGAAGTCGGGCGAGCCGGGGGTGTCGAGGAGCGTGACCTGGTACGTCGTGCCGTCGGTCGCGCGCCAGTCGAGGTGCGCGACGCCGAGGCTCACCGAGATGCCGCGCGCCACCTCCTCCGGCTCGTGGTCGCAGACCGTCGTGCCCTCGGCGACGGACCCTGCCCGCGGGATCGCGTCCGCGCGGTGGAGGAACGCCTCCGCGAGCGTCGTCTTGCCCGACCCGCTGTGCCCGACGAGGGCGACGTTGCGGATCGCGGCCGGGGCGGGGGACGTCGTCGTGCCCATGGCTGCCTCCTGGCGGATGGCGGGGCGCCATGTCCCGCCACGGCTCCAGGCTAGTGACGTCGAGCCGATCCCGCCCGGGCCGGAGGCCCGGCCCGGGCGTCGCCCTACAGGTTCGCGTCGACGTACACGCGCAGCGCGTCGCGCACGAGCGTCGCGCCCTCGACCCCGCCGTAGTTGAGCGCGAACCGCGGGTCCTCGACGTACATCTCGCCGAGCCCCAGCAGGTAGCCCCGCAGCGGCCCGGGCTCGTGCGCCGGGTTCGCGGGCACGGTCTGCAGCCACTCGACGTGGCGCCGCGCGAGCGCCTGCGCCTCGTCGGACGCGGGGTCGACGCCGGCCTGCGCCGCCGCCGTCCAGTCCGCGTTGAGGCGCTCGACGCGCTCCTTGAACGCCGTCTTCTCCGCCGCGGTCAGGCCGGTCCACCAGGAGTTCCCGCGCGCGTACGCGTCCTTGCCCCAGCGGTCCTCGACCTCCTCCTTGTACTGCGTGTGGTCGAACCCGTCGAACATGTCGTCCGCCATGAGCTCGCCACCTCCTTCCATCGTGGTGATCGTCCGTTCGACCGACGCGATCTGCCGCGCCAGCCGCTGCCGCTCCGCCTGCAGCCACTCGAGGTGGCCGCGCAGCGCACGCACCTGGGCGCCCTGCGGGTCCGAGCCCGACGGCGGTCGCTCGCCCTCGTGGGCGGGCGGTCCGTCGAGCGCGTCCTTGATCGCGGGGAGCCCGAGACCGAGGTCGCGCAGGAGCAGGATCCGCTGGAGACGGACGAGCGCGTCGGCGTCGTAGTGGCGGTAGCCGTTGGACGCGACGCGGGACGGCGCGAGCAGCCCGATGTCGTCGTAGTGACGCAGCGTGCGGCTCGTCGTCCCGGCGAGTCGTGCGACCTCCTGGATGGACCAGTCGGATGCACGTCCGGTCGTCGTGGGGAGCATCTCCCGCCTCCTTCCCGTGTGCTCGATGCCGCGGTGCAGCAACGAGATCCACCGTAGAAGTTGACGCTACGTCAAGGTCAACCGCTGCGGTCGTCGAACTGCGGAGTCTCGTCGTCCATGCTCCGGGCGACGGGCGTACCGTCGGGAGCACGGTTGCACCCACCTCGGGGGCTCGACGATCACGGAGGCGGCCGGTATGGCCACGACGGACCTGGTGCGACGGCACTACTCGGGGAAGGGCATCGCGGGCCGCATCCTCGCGACCGCCGGCGCGGACCACGGCCCAGTGGTGGTCGACGCGCTCGCCCCGTACGACGAGCTCCACGCCGGGGGCGCACCCGCGACCGCCGCCCTCCTCGATGCCCTGCAGCTCGACGCGGAGAGTGCTCTGCTCGACGTCGGCTGCGGACTGGGAGGCCCGGCGCGGCTCGCCGCCGACCGCTACGGGTGCCACGTGACGGGCGTCGACCTGAGTGCCGACTTCGTGGCCGCGGCCCGCGAGCTCAGCGCGCGGACCGACGTCGCCCACCTGGTCACGTTCGAGGTGGGGGACGGCGACCGTCTGCCCTGCGCCGACGCGTCGCACGACCGGGCGATGCTGGTCCACGTCGGCATGAACGTGCCCGACAAGGCGGCGCTGTTCGCGGACGTCCGGCGCGTCCTACGTCCTGGCGCGCTGTTCGGGATGTTCGAGCAGATGCGCGTCGGTCCGGGCGACCTGCCCTTCCCGATGCCGTGGGCGGTCGACGCGGAGACCTCGTTCGTCGAGACGACGTCCGCGTACGAAGAGGCGCTGACGACCGCGGGGTTCGACGTGCTGCGGGTCGAGGACCGGCGAGCGGCGCTCGCGACGCCGGGCGTGCCGCCCCAGGATGGGCTCGCCGTCGTGTTCGGCGAGGAGTTCGCGACGCGACTCGCGCACAACGTCGACGCGACCCGTGCGGGACTCCTGGCGCCTGTCCTCGTGCTCGCCCGCGCCTGACCGGAGTTCTCGTGCCGCCCGAGACGGCACCCGCCGACGACCCGCACGAGGTCACGGCCTTCTCAGGCGGCGGTCGGCGCCCGGTCGAGCAGGGCGCTCTCGAGCTCGTCCGGCGTCCCGACGACGGCGCTCGCCCCGGCCGCGACCAGCTCGCCGCGGTGGGCATAGCCCCACGCGACTCCGAAGCACCTGATGCCGTGCGTCGCCGCTCCGAGCACGTCGTGCTCACGGTCTCCGACCATGACCACGCCACCGGCCCGGGCGAGCGTGGTCGCGTCCAGCCCGGCGCCGTCGAGCGACGCGAGGGCGTGGGCGATGACGTCGCCCTTCGACGTGCGGGTGCCGTCGAGGGTCGCTCCGAACACGTCGTCCAGCGCGCGGTCGAGGTACGCGTCCAGCGCGAAGTGCTCGACGATGCGCCGCGCCATCGGCTCCGGCTTGGACGTCGCGACGGCGAGGCGCACGCCGTTCTCGCGCAGCACCGTCAGGCACTCCGGAATCCCGGGGTAGACCGCGTTGTCGAGGAGGTTGCCGGCCGCGTAGACCTCGCGATACGCGGCGACGGCGTCGCCCACGAGACTCGCTGGGACGCCGTGCGTCAGGAACGACTCCGCGAGGGGCGGGCCGACGAACCCGCGGAGCACGGGCTCCGCCGGAACAGGGAGCCCCAGCGCCGCGTACGCGTGCCGCACCGACGCGAGGATGCCCGGCGCCGAGTCGGTGAGCGTGCCGTCGAGGTCGAGCAGGACGAGCTCGTACCGTGCGGTCATGCGTCCGACCGCGGGACGTCGCCACGGTCCGTACCGTCGCCGTCGGCGACCGCCGCGTGAGTCCGGCCGGCACGACCGACGGCGAACCCGACCGCACCGCCGACCAGCAGAGCGCCCGCGCCTGCGAGCAGCGCGGCAGTGACGGGCGGGTACGCCCCTGACGGGGTGAACGTGGTGTTCGACAGCGGCGCGTACGCGAACCACCCGTACGCCGTCGGACGCGTCGCGATCCACGCGGCGACCGCCAGCAGGCCGACGCCGAGCACGACGAGCGAGACGAGGACGACGAGTCCGGTTCCCCCCGGACGGGGTGGGACGGGCGGCTGAGTCGAGGGCGCGGTCACGCCGGCCATCGTCCCGGCCGACGCCCCCGAGGGCAACCGCCGTCCCACGGGACGGTCCGCGACGGTCCCGCTACTCGCCGACCGTGCCGTCGATCGACTCCCGGATGAGGTCGGCGTGGCCGTTGTGGCGCGCGTACTCCTCGATCATGTGCACGACGATCCAGCGGAGGTTCCACGGCTCGCCGGTCCGCTTGCTCGTCACCGTCGACACGCGGTCGAGCCCGCCGTCCGCGAGCGCCGCGTCGAGGATCGTGTCGGACGCGGCGATCGCGCGGTCCAGCAGCACGCGCAGCTCCTCCGGGCTGTCCTGCGTGGCGCTGTTCCAGTCCCAGTCCTCGTCCGCGTCCCAGTCGGCGGTGTCGAACGGGGCGATCAGCGGCTCGCCGAGGAACATCGCGGAGAACCAGTGCGACTCGACGAGCGCGACGTGCTTGATCAGGCCGCCGAGCGACATCGTCGACGGCGGCAGGGTCTGCGCGAGCTCGGCCGCGTCGAGGCCGGAGGTCTTCCAGCGCAACGTGTCGCGGTGGAAGTCGAGGTAGCCACGCAGCGTGGTGGCTTCGTCGGCCGTGGAGGGAGGGTCGATGCGCTGGTCGGTCACCGCGCCACCCTAGTGGCGCGGGCCTCCGAACCCCGCCACAGCGTGGCCGACGACGACCGGACTCAACGCGGGTGAGGGAGCTCCGACTCCCACGCGAGCCACTTGCGGCGCACGGCCGACTCGACGTCGACGCCCTGGGAGCGGGCCAGCAGGAGGAGGTGCGCCAGGACGTCGGCGACCTCGTCCGCGAGGGGCGAGGCTCCGCCGTCCGGCACCACGGCGTCGAGGGGCGCGTCCGCGCGCGGGCGGGTGCGACCCGTCGCGACGAGGAACGCCTGCGTGAGCTCGCCGACCTCCTCGGCGAGCTTGAGCATGAACCAGTCCGCGTCGCGCTCGATGCCGAACTTGCGCGCGTAGAGCGCGGAGATCGCCTCCACCCGGTCGGCAAGGCCGGAGACGGTGAGGGGCGCGTCGTCGTCCATCGGGTCAGTGAACCACCGGCGACTCGGCACGCGACGACGAGACGTGAGAAGTGGCCCCTCCCGCCCGGGGCAGGAGAGGCCACTTCTCGCTTCTCGTCAGGGCTCGACCCGGGACGCGCGTCCGCTCAGACGGTCTTGCGGGTGCGGCGGATGCCGACCCACAGCCCGACGACGCACGTGACCGCTGCGGCGACGAAGCCCCACAGCACGTCGGTGTCGGCGAACGACCCGGCGAGCAGGGCGCGCTCGGCGTCGACGATGTAGGTCAGCGGGTTGAACAGCGCCGCCGTGCGCATCCATTCGGGCCCGGCCTCGAGCGGCAGCATCATCCCGGAGAGGATGAGCAGCGGGAACAGCAGCGACTGCTGGACGCCCCAGAACAGCCACTCGCGGTTCTTCGCCGCGAGCGCGAGCGCGATGGACAGCGCGCCCACCCCGATGCCGAACAGCCCGAGCAGCAGCAGGCCGACGACCAGGTGCAGCGGGTAGAGCGTGAACCCGAACGGCACGCACACGAGCGCGATGAGTAGGCCCTGGACGACGAGCGGTGCGAACTCCTTGAGCGAGCGGCCCACGAGGATCGCGGACCGGTCGAGCGGTGTCGCGAGGACCCGCTCGTAGGAGCCGGTCATCATCTCGTAGAGCAGGTTCGAACCGCTCATGGACGTGCCGAACAGCGAGATCATCACGATGACGCCCGGGACGAACCACTGCAGGGTCTCGGCCGTCGACCCCCCGCCGCCCCCGAACCCGCCGACCGCTCCCGTGAGCAGCGGCCCGAACAGCCCGAGGAAGATCAGCGGCTGCAGCAGCGAGAAGATCAGCGTGAACGGGTCGCGCAGCACGAGCAGGATCTCGCGCGTGAACACCGCCCACGTGTCGGCGAAGAACTTGGCGACGCCGGTGCGCAGCATCGTGTCCGTGCCGCGGTCCGTCGCGGCGGCGCGGGTCCGGGTCAGGTCGGTCCGGGTGCTCATGCCGCCTCCTCTCGCAGGCTGCGTCCGGTGAGGTTGAGGAACACGTCGTCGAGGCTCGCCTGCTTGAGCTCGGCGGACCGCACCGCGAGCCCGCCGACGCGCAGCGCCTCGATCGCCTCGGGCAGCCGGTCGGCACCGTGCGTCGTCGAGATCTTGACGGTCACGACGCCGTCGGCACCGCTCGTGGTCTCCACCTCCCCCACGTCCGGGGCGAGGGTCGCGCGGACCCGCCCGACGACGTCGGGCACCCCTCCCGAGCCCGTGCCCGACGGCGCGGCCTCGCCCGACCCGGCCGCCCCGCCCGGGGCGAGGGTCACGGCGAGCGTGATGACGTCGTCCGCGTGGTCGCGCTTGAGCGCGACCGGCGTGGCGTCGGCGATGATCTCGCCGTCGTCGATGACGACGACGCGCTCGGCCATGCTGTCGGCCTCGTCGAGGTAGTGGGTCGTGAGCACGATGGTCATGCCGTAGCGCTCGCGCATCGCGGCGATGTGCTCCCAGAGGTTCGCGCGCGCGTGCGGGTCGAGGCCCGTCGTCGGCTCGTCGAGGAAGAGCAGCGGCGGGTGGTTCATGAGGCCGAGCGCGACGTCGAGCCGCCGGCGCTGCCCGCCGGACAGCGACTGGACCGTGCGCTTCTCGAGGCTGGCGAGGTCGAGGGCCTCGAGGAGGTCCGCCGCGCGCCGGGAGTACTCGGCGGGCGGCAGGCCGTAGAAGCGGCCCTGGTTGTGCAGCTCGTCGAGCACGCGGTAGGAGTACCCGCCGCCGTTGCCCTGCCCGATGAAGCCGATGCGCGACCGCACGTGCGCGGGGTGCTTCGAGACGTCGTAGCCGGCGACCTCGGCGGTCCCGGCGGTCGGTTCGAGGAGGCTCGTGAGCATCCTCAGGGTCGTGGACTTGCCGGCCCCGTTGGGGCCGAGGAAGGCGACGAGCTCGCCCTCGCGGACGTCGACGTCGATGCCCTTGACGGCCTCGACGGTCTCTTTCTTGCGGTGGAAGGTCTTGGTCAGGCCACGGGCTCGGATCACCGGAGCCACCCTTTCGTACGCCGTACCGGAATGAGCGATCCACGCTACCATACGCTGTACGGGAATAGGCAAGCCTTGTCGCCGGCGACCTTGCGCGAGCGGGTCCGCGGCGGAAGTCCGGGAGGATATGCACGTGACGACCGACGACCGCACCGACGAGCGCACCGACGACCGCGCGCCGTCCCGAACCCCCGGCCCCGGCGCCCCGACCGCCGCCGGGGCGACGTCGAGCCCCGGGCAGGAGCGCCCGCGCGGCGTCGTCGCCGCCGCCGAGGCCGGGGTCACGTACGCCGTGCAGGCCGCCGAGCACGCGCGCGCGCAGCACGGCGAGGTCGTCCGCACGCCCGAGATCACGCGCCGGCTCGCGCTGCTCTGGGACCCGCCGTCGCCCGCGACGCGGGGGCGCAAGCCGCGCCTCACGCTCGACGACGTCGTGCGGGCGGGGATCGCCGTCGCCCAGGACGGCGGGCTCGACGCGCTGTCGATGCGCCGCGTCGCGACGGAGCTCGGCGTGGGAGCCATGTCGCTCTACACCTACGTGCCGGGGCGGACCGAGCTCGTCGACCTCATGATCGACCGCGCGTACTCCGAGCTCGACCTGCCCGCCCCGCGAGCTCCCTGGCGGCCCGCGCTCGCCCAGTACGCGCACGAGACGTGGGACCTCTACCTGCGCCACCCCTGGATCCTGCAGACGAACATGTACCGCTCCCCGCTCGCGCCGCACGTGCTCGACGCGCAGGAGGCCGCGCTCCGCACGATCGTCGACACCGGGCTCTCGGAGCTGCAGGTGGTCGACACGCTGGCGCTCGTCGACAACTACGTCCAGGGCCTCGCGCGCTCGACGGTCGCCGAGACCACGGAGCGCGACGCGACCGGCGTCGGCAACGACGAGTACTGGACGACGCTCGGCAGCTTCTGGGAGGACTGGTTCGACGTCGAGCGCTACCCCGTCATGACGCGCATCTACGTCGCGGGCGGCTTCGACGCTCCGCAGGGCCCGTTCGCCGCGAGCCTCGACCGCCTCCTCGACGCCGTCGAGATGGCGATCGACCGCGCGAACGCCACCCGGCAGAGGGACAGCGCTGGTCCGTCGACGTAGTCCTCGACGGGGACCGGCGGAGGCGTCGTCGCCATCCTGTCCCTCCCGGTGCTAGGCAACGCAGGGTCCTGGCTGGTCGCCGCGGTCCGAGCAAGGGTGGAGGCATCGCGTCACGCTCGGCCCCCCAGGGAGGATCCACCATGCAGCTCGATCTCGACGGCAAGGTCGTCATCGTCACCGGCGGCACCAGCGGCATCGGCCTGGCCACCGCTCACGAGCTCGCCGACGAGGGAGCCACGGTCGTCGCCGTCGCCCGCCGCGACCCCGGCGACGGCGTCCTGCCGGCGTCGGCCGTCTTCGTCGCGGCCGACCTCGCGGTACCGGAGGCGGCTGCCCGCCTGGTGGCGGAGGCCGTCGAGCGACACGGCCGCGTCGACGGGCTGGTGAACAACGCCGCCCTGTTCGACACCAGGGACTCGTTCGAGATGATCGACGACGAGCTGTGGCGGGCCACCTTCGAGGTGAACCTGTTCGCCCTCGCCCGGCTCACCCGCGCCGTGCTCCCCACGATGCGGAGCTCGGGCGGCGGGAGCATCGTGCACCTCGGCAGCGAGGCTGCGCGCATGCCCGACCCGACGATGGCCGCCTACGCGGCGTCGAAGGCAGCGGTGCTGTCTCTGTCGAAGTCCGTGGCGATCGAGTACGGCCCGGCCGGGATCCGCTCGAACGTCGTCTCGCCCGGTCCTACCCGGACAGCCCTGTTCGACGCACCCGGCGGGTTCGCCGAGCAGCTCGGCGCCCGCTTCGGCACCGACCCCGACACCGCGGTCGACCGGTTCATCCGCGAGGAGCGCCGCCTGCCCGTCGGACGGATCGGCCGGCCGGAGGACGTCGCCGGTGTGGTGGCCTTCCTGCTCTCGCCCAGGGCGAGCCAGGTCACGGGTGCGGAGTGGTCCGTCGACGGCGGCGCGCTCCGCCAGCTCTGACCGGAGAACCTGCCATGGCCCCCACGACTCCTGCGCCGCTCGCGGCGCTGACCCGCCACCTCGTCGACCTGCGCGACGGCCATCACCTCGGCCACGTCACCCGCTCCGGCAAGGAGTCCGCGTTCGGGGACGCTGTCCGGCTCCTCGACGTCCCGGCCCGGCAGGTGCTGGCGGAGCTCGACGAGCACCTGCTCGCCGGCACCGGGAGGATCGAGGTCACCGGTCTGCATCGCGACCGGCGCGGCGGGCTCATCGCCTCCTGGTTGCTGACCTGGCCCGAGCAACGCGCGACGGACCTCGCACCGGTCAGCATCGTCGCGACCTACGAGTCCGGGCCCGGCCACCCGCGCCTGCGCGGCGCGACCACCGGCGGATGGCCGCTCAGCGTCGCCGAACCCGAGCACGCCGCCGAGCTGGTCCCGGTGCTGCGCACGATCGCAGCGGCCGACGTCCACAACCTGGTCGTCCAGGTCGGCGGCGACTGGCGGGTGATCCCCGCGGTCGCCGGGTGACGCTACAGGGCGGGGGTGAGCAGGCGGAGGGCGGCGAACGAGGAGCTGCCGGGCTCGGCCGTGTGGGTGAGGATGCGTTGCCCGTTGCCCTCGGGCAGGTGCAGCACCTCGTAGTCCAACGTCATCTCCCCGACCTCGGGATGCCGGAACCGCTTCGACCCGCTCGTGCACAGCCGCACGTCGTGCCCGGCCCAGAACCGGGCGAACTCGGTGCTCTTCATGCTCAGCTCACCGACGAGCTCGGCCAGCCGGCGGTCGTCGGCGAACTGCGCGGCCACGTACCGCAGGGACGCGACGGCCAGCGCCGCCTGCTCCTCCCAGTCGACGTACAGGTCGCGGGTGTGCTCGTCCAGGAACAGCAGCTTCATCTGGTTCGGACGGTCCTCGACCCGCGCAGGTGCGTCGCCGTCCAGGTGGCCGGCGAGGAGCAGGTGGCCGGCGCGGTTCCAGGCGAGGATGTCGTTGAAGCGACCCAGCAGCACGGCGGGCACGGCGCCCATCGAGTGCAGCAGCTGCTCCGCGCCGGGCTTGGCGACCTCCGGCTGCGTGGCGGCACGTGGACGCTTCGACGGTGCCGGACGCGCCAGCGCGTACAGGTGCGCTCGCTCGTCGACGTCGAGCCGCAGCGCGCGGGCGAGAGCGTCGATGACGGCATCCGAGGCGTTCTGCGACTGCCCCTGCTCCAACCGGGTCAGATAGGTCACCGAGACCCCGGCGAGCTGCGCGAGCTCCTCGCGCCGCAGACCGGGCACCCTGCGGCGGCCGTAGCTGTTGACGCCGGCCTCGTCCGGGGTCGTGCGATCACGGCGTGAGCGCAGGAACTCGCCCAGCTCGGTGACCGGGGCGTCGGTGTCGGTGGGCGGTGGGACTGCCATGCCGGTCATTGTCCCGCACCCATCGCCGGCGGAGCCTGACCCTGTCAGTGCTAGGCAGCCGGAGGCCACGCAGACCGGGGGTCTGGCTACGCCCCTCCCGCGACCTGAGTCTGGATGCCATGACCACGACAGACACAGCACCAGCACTCCGTGCCCCGTCGACGCCCGCTTCGGCAGCACGGTTCACCCCGGCGCAGAAGGTCGCGATGGCGGTCCTGCTCACCGCCAACTTCACCCTCGCCGTCGACTTCTCGATCCTCAACGTGGCTCTCCCCCACGTCGGCGCCGACCTCGGCTTCGCCACCTCCGCCCTGCAGTGGATCGTGACCTCGTTCGCGCTCGTCGCCGCCGGGCTCACCCTGTTCTTCGGTCGCGTCGCCGACCTGTTCGGTCGCAAGCGGCTGTTCCTGATCGGCATCGTCCTGCTCGGCATCTCCTCCCTCGCCGGAGGCCTCGCCACCGAACCGGCGCTGCTGATCGTCGCCCGCATCGGACAGGGCGTCGCCACCGCGATGGTCACCCCCGCCGCGCTGTCGCTGATGACGACCATGTTCCCCGAAGGCCCGGCCCGCTCCCGCGCGCTCGGTCTCAACGGCGCACTCATGGCCGCGGGATTCACCGCCGGGGCAGTCCTCGGCGGCCTGCTCACCGGCGCCGTGTCCTGGCGATGGGCGTTCTTCGTCAACGTCGCCGTCGCCCTCGCCGTGGTCGTCGTCGCACCGTTCGTGCTGCGCGAA
The DNA here is from genome assembly GCF_059159975.1 of Cellulosimicrobium sp. BMG9.22. Classification (NCBI taxonomy): domain Bacteria; kingdom Bacillati; phylum Actinomycetota; class Actinomycetes; order Micrococcales; family Promicromonosporaceae; genus Cellulosimicrobium; species Cellulosimicrobium sp. BMG9.22. The sequence goes on from NZ_JBZGBY010000038.1 coordinate 12,374, forward strand.
CCCGCCCGCGGGCCCCGACCCAGGCTCGACGTGCCCGGCGCGATCACCATCACCCTCGCCCTGGTCGCCCTCGTGCTCGGCATCGACACCGCGGGGCACGACGGCTGGACACACCCCGGCGCCTGGGCGCCGATCCTCGCCGCTCTCGTGCTGTTCGTCGCCTTCTGGACGATCGAGGGCCGCGTCACGGAGCCCCTCGTCGAGCCCTCGCTGCTGAAGCGTCGCACCATCGCCTGGGGCAACACCGCCGGCCTGCTCGCCTTCGGCACGTTCACGTCGCTGGTGTTCCTCCTGACGCTCTACCTGCAGCAGGTCCTCGGCTACACCGCCATCACCGCCGGCCTCATCCTCGGCGTGCTGGGCATCGGCACGGTCCTCGGTGGACTCCTCGCCCCGACGATCATCGGCAAGACCGGCGCCCGGTCCGCCATCGTCGCCGGGCTGGCCGTCCAGGCCGCCACCACGGCGCCGCTCGCGTTCGCCGGCGACGACCGCACCTGGTTGCTGCCGCTGCTCGTCCTCACCTTCGTCGGAGGGGTCGCCAACCTCGTGGCGATCGTGGGCTTCGTCGTCCTCTCCACCTCCGGCGTGCCCGCCGACCAGCAGGGGCTCGCCACCGGCCTCGTCACGATGAGCCAGCAGGTCGGGATCGCGCTGGGCACACCCGTCATGTCTGCCATCGCCACCGGTGTGGCCGCAGCCACCCTGCTGCCCGGGCTGCAGCTCGCCATCGGCGTCAACGCCGCCATCGCCCTGACCGCCGCGATCCTGGTCGCGGTCCTCCTCCGGCAGCCGCGACCCGAGGTGCCCGGTCCCGCGCGGATGCTCGACACCGCGTCGGCGCCGGTCGGGTCGGTGTGAACCGACTCCCGTCCAGGGCGAGCATCCGTCGAGGTCCCCGCGCGAACCGGGTGCCTCGACGGATGCTCGCTGCCGGTCCGGTCCGATCGCCCGGTCCCGGCTGACGCGCGGACGCCACCCCTGGCAGGATCGTCCCCATGGACCCCCGCGCCGGCACGCCCGCCCAGCCCAGCGACCTCATCGACGTCGACGCCGTGGTCGGCGCCTACTACGACCTGTCCCCCGACGTCGACGACCCCGCGCAGAAGGTGGTGTTCGGCACGTCCGGCCACCGGGGGTCGAGCCTGGACCACGCGTTCAACGAGGCGCACATCGTCGCGATCACCGCGGCGATCGTCGAGTACCGGCGCTCGCAGGGCACGGACGGCCCGCTGTTCATCGGCCGCGACACCCACGCGCTCTCGCTCCCCGCGTGGCAGACCGCGCTCGAGGTGCTCGTCGCCGCGGACGTCCAGACGTACGTCGACGCCCGCGACTCCTTCACCCCGACGCCCGCGGTCTCGCAGTCGATCCTCCTGCACAACGAGGCGACGACCACGCAGGGCGTGCGCACCTCGGGACCCGGGCTCGCGGACGGGATCGTCGTGACGCCGTCGCACAACCCGCCCCGCGACGGCGGCTTCAAGTACAACCCGCCGCACGGCGGGCCGGCCGGGTCCGAGGCCACCGGCTGGATCGCGGACCGCGCGAACGAGATCCTGCGCGACGGCGTCGCGAGCGTCCGCCGCGTGCCGCTCACCCAGGCGCTCACGTCGGAGCACGTCCACAAGCACGACTTCCTCACGACGTACGTGGACGACCTGGTGAACGTCCTCGACCTCGAGGCCATCCGCGAGTCGGGCGTGCGCATCGGCGCCGACCCGCTCGGCGGCGCGTCGGTCGAGTACTGGGGCGAGATCGGGGAGCGCTACGGGCTCGACCTCACGGTCGTGAACCCGCAGGTCGACCCGCGCTGGGCGTTCATGACGCTCGACTGGGACGGCAAGATCCGCATGGACTGCTCGTCGCCGTACGCGATGGCGTCGCTCGTGGCGGGGATGACGGGCGCGTCGGGCGATGCCGAGGGCGGCGCGCCGTTCGACGTCGCGACCGGGAACGACGCCGACTCCGACCGCCACGGCATCGTCACGCCCGACGCCGGGCTCATGAACCCCAACCACTACCTCGCCGTCGCGATCCAGTACCTCTACGGCGGCGCGCGCGAGGGCTGGCGCGACGACGCGGCGATCGGCAAGACGCTCGTCTCGTCGGCGCTGATCGACCGGGTCGCGGGCGGCCTCGGGCGCCGGCTGATCGAGGTGCCGGTCGGGTTCAAGTGGTTCGTCCCCGGTCTGCTCGACGGGACGGTCGGGTTCGGCGGCGAGGAGTCCGCGGGGGCGTCGTTCCTGCGCAAGGACGGGCGCGTCTGGTCGACCGACAAGGACGGCCTGCTCCTCGCGCTGCTGGCGTCGGAGATCATCGCGACGACGGGCCGCACGCCGTCGGAGCACCACCGCGACCTCGTCGAGAAGTACGGGGAGTCCTGGTACGCGCGGGTCGACGCGCCCGCGACGCTCGAGGAGAAGGCGACGCTGGGCAAGCTGTCGCCGGAGCAGGTGAGCGCGACCGAGCTCGCGGGCGAGCAGATCACCGCGAAGCTCACCGACGCGCCCGGCAACGACGCCGCCATCGGCGGCCTCAAGGTCACGACGGAGAACGCGTGGTTCGCGGCGCGGCCGTCGGGCACGGAGAACGTCTACAAGATCTACGCCGAGTCGTTCGTGTCCGAGGAGCACCTGGCACAGGTCCAGGCCGAGGCGAAGGACGTCGTCTCCGCCGCCCTCGGCAGCTGAGCCCCCGCTCGCCGAGGTGCGACGGCGCTCGCGCGCGGCCCACGGGTCCGTCGCGGCACGCTAGGCGCCCCTCGGGATGGGAAGTGGTCCCCATCGATGGCGAACCCGACCGCCGGGTAAGGTCCGTCCGGCACGACTTCCCCCGAACTCCCGGAGCTCACATGCGTCCCGTCCGTACCGTCTCCAGCCTCACCGTCGCGGCGACGCTCGCCGTCGTTCTCTCGGCGTGCACCATCAACGTCGGCGGCGCGACGTCGGAGACCCCGGCTCCCGAGGAGACCACGACGGCGGAGGAGTCGCCCGAGGTGGAGGACGCGGAGGAGGTCGACGCGGAGGCCGCCGAGGCGACCGGCGCGAGCGAAGGCTCCCTCCCCGACTGGGCGAACCCCATCACCGACCCCGGCGAGCAGATCTCGACGTTCGCCATCGGCGACGTGCGGGTCGACGTCTACCAGGTGGGCGTCGCGCAGGCGACGAAGGACGGCCTCTTCGCCAACCCCGACACCAACGAGCCGATCATCGCGCAGGGCGCGGACATCGTCTTCATCAACTACGTCATCACGAACGAGGGCGAGCCGATCGACCTCGGCTCGAGCCTCGTGAGCATCGACGAGCGCTACGTCGACTGGCCGTACCTCGGCGGCATGGACACGATCGTCGACGACGACCTGTTCGCGGCTCAGGGCGTGAACGACGACGGGATGGCGCCCGACGCCTACCGCGAGCCGACGGTCTACACGTTCGGCACCGGCCAGTCGTACTCGTACGGGACGAACTTCCTCTACCAGCCGGGGACCGAGATCACGTTCGACGGCACCATCGTCCCGGTCGACGCCGAGGGCGAGCTGCTGCACGACGAGCGCATCGAGGGCGAGGGCGCGGGCACCATCTCCTGACCCGCGCGGCACCGCCTGCACGCGAGAGACCTGGTCCCTCCGGACCAGGTCTCTCGGTCGTTCAGCGCCGCGTGAGGTCCTCGTACTCCGGGTGGCGCTCGATGTAGGCGACGATGAACGGGCACAGCGGGACGACCCGCTCGCCCGAGGCGCGCACCTGGTCGAGCGCGCCCTCGGCGAGCGCCGACCCGACGCCCTGGCCCTCAAACGTGGGGTCGACCTCCGTGTGCGTGAAGATCACCTTCCCGGGCTCGCGGACGTAGTCGGCGAACCCGGCGACGACGCCGTCGTCGGTGCGGGCCTCGAAGCGGCCCCCCTCGTCGCTGACGGTGACGGACGTGACGATGGACGTGGTGCGCGGTGCGGGGCTGTCGGTCATGGCGCCATCGTCGTCGCCACGGACCGTGCGGACAACCTCTGACGACGCCCGTAAGACGACCGTCACGTCGAGCCTCGGGTGCGCGATCTCGCTACCGGACGGACGGCGTCCGGGTGCGACACTGAGACGGTGGTCCAGGATTCCCCGTCTCGCGGAGACGACGCCGAGAACCCCGAGCACCGGCGGGACGACCTCGTGACCGAGGAGACGCCGTCGGGCAGCCCCACGCAGACGACGGGACGGGGCTCGCGCAACCCGTACCGCGACGTCCTCGCGCTTCCCGGCGCATGGCAGTTCTCCGCCGCGGCGCTCGTCGCCCGGCTGCCGATGTCGATGGTGGGCATCGGGACGATCCTCATGATCCAGGGCATCTACGGCGAGTACGCGCTCGCGGGGCGGGTCGCGGCGGCGCTCGTGGTCGCGCAGGCGATCGTGTCGCCGCAGATCGCGCGGCTCGTCGACCGGACCGGTCAGCGCGTCGTCATGCTGCCGATGCTCGTGGCGGCGGCGGTCGCCCTCGGCGGTCTGATCCTGTGCGCGGTGCTGCGCGCCCCCGAGTGGACGCTCTACGTGTTCGCCGCGCTCGCCGGCGCGACGCAGGGGTCGTACGGGTCGATGGTGCGCGCGCGGTGGTCCAACGTCGTGCGCGAGCCGCGGCGACTGCACACCGCGTACTCCCTCGAGTCCGCGCTCGACGAGCTCGTGTTCGTCGTCGGGCCGGTGCTCGCGACCGTCCTCGCGACGAGCGTGTCGCCGTCGGCAGGGCTGGTCGTGCCGCTCGTCGCGGCGGTCGTCGGCGGGCTGTGGTTCCTGTCGCAGCGCGCGACGGAGCCGCCCGTCGTCGTGCCCGAGGTCGGCGTGAAGCAGCGGTCCGCGATGCGGTCGACGGGGATGATCGTGCTCGCGGTGATCTTCGTGGCGATGGGCATCGTCTTCGGCGCGACCGACGTCTCCACGATCGCGTTCGCCGAGGAGCAGGGGCAGAAGGGCGCGGCAGGGCTCATCCTCGCGGTGTTCGCGACGGGATCGCTCATCTCCGGGCTCGTCTACGGCGCGCGGCACTGGGTCTCGCCGCTGTGGCGTCGTTTCGTCATCGGGATCGTCGCGCTCGCCGCGGGCGTCTCGCTCTTCTTCTTCGTCACGTCGATCCCTGTCCTCGCCGCCGTGATGTTCGTGACCGGTTTCGCCATCGCCCCGACGCTCATCAACGGCAACAACCTCGTGCAGAACCTCGTCGCGCCGAACCAGCTCACCGAAGGCCTCGCGTGGGTCGGCACGTCGCTCGGCGTCGGGGTGTCGATCGGGTCGTCCGTCGCCGGGTCGCGCATCGACGCGGGCGGCGCGCACGCGGGGTTCGAGGTCGTCGTCGCGGCGGCCGCGCTCGCCGTCGTGCTCGTGCTGGTCGCGCTGCGCTCGCTCCGGCGCAGCGCGGGTCGCGAGGACGTCGCCCCGGCGCACTGACGCGCGGCCGACGCGGCCGCCGTCGCGCCGGTCAGGCCGAGTCCGCCCCCGAGCGGTGGGCGCGCTCGCCCTCCTGGTCGAAGATCGTGAGGAGCTCGACGGGGCCGTCCTGCGCGCCGAACGAGTGCGGGACCATCGTCGAGAACTCCGCGGCCTGACCCTCGCGCACGACGATCCGGCGGTCCGCGAGGTAGAGGACCGCCGTCCCCGACAGCACCGTGAACCACTCGTGCCCGGGATGGACGCGCTGGTGCTCGGGGCCCACCGGCCGTTCCGGGGTGAGCCGCATCTTCGCGACCATCGTCCCGGAGCGCTCGCGCGAGAGGAGCCACGTCGTCTCCCCGGGGCGGCGCTGTGGCTCGGGCCGGATGACGACGTCCTCGTCGTCGACGGGTTCGACCAGCTGGTCGAGGGTGGTGCCGAGCGCGCGAGCGAGGGGGACGAGCTGGTCGAGGGCGATGCGCCGGTGCCCGGTCTCGATCCGGCTGAGCGTCGACGGGCTGAGGAAGCACCGTGCCGCGAGCGCGTCGAGCGTCCAGCCGCGCGCGAGGCGCAGGCCCCGGATGCGCTGACGGACGACGGCGTCGAGGTCGGCTTCTTGCGTCATGGGCAAGATCCTATGTCGTGTGCGCATGAACGGCCTACCGTGGTGCCATGACCTCACCAGCTCACCCGCACGCCGCGTCAGCGCGCGACCATTCTCACGGGCACGCTCACGAGCGCGGGCACCACCATGAGCACAGTCACGAGCACGACGGCGGTGACGGCCTGGCGGAGGTGCTCGAACTCGACGCGCGCGTCTTCTCCGACCTCCTCGCCGACGCGGTCGACGTGGCGGTCTCGCTCGCCCCCGATCCGACCCGCACGGTCGTCGACCTCGGTGCCGGCACGGGCACCGGGACCCGCGCCCTCGCCCGCGCGTTCCCGCAGGCCGAGGTCGTCGCGGTCGACGCCGACGAGGCGATGCTCGAACGGCTCCGGGCGCGGCTCGAGGGGTCAGGCGTCGAGGGCCGCGTGCGGACCGTTGGGGCCGACCTCGACACGGGCTGGCCCGACCTCGGCGCGAGCCGGTCCGACCTCGGCGCGAGCCGGTCCGACCTCGGCGCCGTGCGCGGCGGCGCGGCGGGTGGCGGCACGGCAGACGGCGGCGAGGTGCACCGCGGCGTCGACGTCGTGTGGGCCTCGGCGTCGCTGCACCACGTCGCCGACCCGGCGCGCGTCCTGCGCGACGTCCGCGACGCGCTCGTGCCGGGCGGTCTCCTGGTCGTCGTCGAGATGACGGCCACCTCGCCCGTCCTGCCCGACGACGTCGCGCACCCCGATCTCGCCGCCCACCTCGAGCGTGCCCTCGCCCAGGCCGGCTGGAACCGCTACCCCGACTGGTCGTCGTACCTGACCGACGCGGGCCTGGACCTCGTCGAGCGCCGCGAGCCGGCCGCCGTCGTGCCGCCGGGACCGGACGTGACCCGCTGGACGCGCGCGACCGTGTCGCGTCAGCGCGAGCACCTCGCGGAGCACCTCGATCCCGACGACCTCGCCGCGCTCGACGCCGCGCTCGCCGCGACGGCCCCGGCGGACCCCACCGACCCGACCGGCGAACCCGCCGAGCACACCGTCGGCGTGCGCGGCGGCCGCATCGTCTGGGCCGCCCGCCGCCCCCTCCGCTGAGTGCATGAAATAGTCGCGTCCCGGACCGATTCTCGCGACTATTTCATGCACTCAGCGACCACCGATCCACTGCTGAGGAGAACCATGACCACCACGTCCACCACCCCCTACGACGTCGCGATCGTCGGCGGCGGCCCCGCCGGGCTGAGCGCCACGGTGGCGCTCGCGCGGTCGCTGCGCTCCGTCGTCGTGCTCGACGCCGGCGAGCCGCGCAACGCGCCCGCGGAGGGCGCGCACAACCTGCTCGGACGCGAGGGCATCCCGCCGCGCGAGCTCCTCGCCGCGGGCCGCACCGAGGCCGAGGGCTACGGCGCCGAGGTCCGCGACGCGCGCGTCGCCCACGCGTCCGGCGACGCCGAGACCGGCTTCACCCTCACGCTCGACGACGGCGGAGTCGTCCGCGCGCGCCGCGTCCTGCTCGCGACCGGCCTCGTCGACGAGCTGCCCGACGTGCCCGGCGTGCGCGAGGGCTGGGGCTCGACCGTGCTGCACTGCCCGTTCTGCCACGGCTGGGAGGTGCGCGGCCAGCGGATCGCCGTGCTCGCCACCGGCCCCGCTGCGGCGCACCAGGTGCTGCTGTTCCGCCAGCTCACGCCGCACGTCACCCTGTTCCAGCACACCGCACCGGAGCTCGACGACGCCACGTGGGAGCAGCTCTCGGCGCTCGGTGTGCGCGTGGTCGAGGGCGAGGTCGAGCGGCTCGACGTCGAGGGGCGGGCCGTGCGGTCGGTCGTCCTCGCCGACGGGACGTCGTTCGCGGTGGACGCCGTCGTCGTCGGGCCGCGGTTCGTCGCGCGCGGCGAGCTGTTCGAGGAGCTCGGCGGCACGCTCGAGGAGCACGCGATGGGGCGGTTCGTGCCGGCCGACCCGCGCGGCCAGACCGCCGTCCCCGGGGTCTGGGCGGCGGGCAACTCGAGCGACCTCATGGCGCAGGTCGGCGCGTCGGTCGCGGCCGGCGTCATGGCGGGCGCCGGCATCCACGGCGAGCTCGCGGTGTCCGACGCCGCAGCGGCCGTCGCACGTCGCCGCACCCCGTCCGTGGCGGCCCGGGCCTGACCCCGAGCCCGGGGTCTGGCGTCACCGCGGCGCGCCGAACCCGGGGTTGTCGCCCAGGATCGCGCCGAACCCGGGGACATCCCCGGGTTCGGCACCCCAGGGTGCGACAACCCCGGGTTCGGCAGCGCGAGGGGGCGCCGACCGTGACGCACGAGACGCCGCCTCGCACTGCGGCCCGCGCGGGCCCGGCGCACGATGGGAGACGACCCGAGCCCATCAGTGGAGGTACGTCATGCCGTTCGGAATCGGTCGCTCCCCGCAGGACATGCGCAACCGCACGGTCGCGGACCTGCTGGTCGCCCAGCTCATCGAGGCGGGGGTGCGGCGGATCTACGGCATCGTCGGCGACAGCCTCAACCCCGTGGTCGACGCCGTGCACCGCTCGAACACGGGCGACAACGCGGGCAAGGGCATCGAGTGGGTGCACGTGCGCCACGAGGAGGCGGCGGCGTTCGCGGCGGCCGCCGAGGCCGAGGTCACGGGGAACCTCGCCGTGTGCGCGGGGTCGTGCGGGCCGGGCAACCTCCACCTCATCAACGGCCTGTACGACGCCAACCGGTCGCGCGTGCCCGTCCTCGCGATCGCTAGCCACATCCCGAGCAAGCAGATCGGCACGGGCTTCTTCCAGGAGACGCACCCCGACCGCCTGTTCACCGAGTGCTCGGTGTACTCCGAGATGATCTCGAGCGCCGACCAGGCGCCGCGCGTCATCAACTCCGCGATCCACCACGCGTACGGCGCGCGCGGCGTCTCCGTCCTCACGCTGCCGGGCGACGTCGCCGACCTCGACGCACCGCCCGCCGTGCCCGACGTCGCGAGCCGCCCCGCCGCACCGCGCGTCGTCCCGGACCTCGCCGCCGTCCAGGAGCTCGCCGCGGCGATCGACGCCGCGAAGAAGGTGACGATCTTCGCCGGCGTGGGCGTCCGGGGCGCGCACGACGAGGTGCTGGCCCTCGCCGACAAGATCGCCGCGCCCGTGGGGCACTCGCTGCGCGGCAAGGAGGTCATCCAGTACGACAACCCGTTCGACGTCGGCATGTCCGGCCTGCTCGGCTACGGCGCCGCGTTCGACGCGATGCACGACTGCGACCTGCTGCTCCTGCTCGGCACGGACTTCCCGTACGACCAGTTCCTGCCGGAGACGGTCCGCACCGCCCAGGTGGACATCGACCCGACCCACCTCGGCCGGCGCACGCGGCTCGACCTCGCCGTCGTCGGCGACGTCGGCGAGACCGTGCGTGCGCTGCTGCCCCTCGTGAAGAAGGCGCGCTCGCGCAAGTTCCTCGACTCCATGGTCGCCAAGCACCAGAAGGCGATGACCGGCGTCGTCGGGGCGTACACCAAGAAGGTCGAGCGCACGACCCCCATCCACCCGGAGTTCGTCGCCGACACGCTCGACCAGGTCGCGGCCGACGACGCCGTGTTCACCGTGGACACCGGCATGTGCAACGTGTGGGCCGCCCGGTACATCACGCCCAACGGGAAGCGGCGCGTCATCGGGTCGTTCATCCACGGGTCGATGGCGAACGCGCTGCCCCACGCGATCGGGGTCGCGGCCTCGCAGCCGGGTCGCCAGGTCGTCGCGATGTCCGGCGACGGCGGCCTGTCGATGCTCCTCGGCGAGCTCGTCACGCTCAAGCACTACGACCTGCCCGTCAAGATCGTGCTCTTCGACAACGCGAGCCTCGGCATGGTGCGCCTCGAGATGCTCGTCGACGGGCTGCCGATCTTCGGCACCGAGTCGCCGCAGGTCGACTACGCCGCGGTGGCGAACGCGATCGGCATCCCGGCGGTCCGCGTCGAGAAGCCGAAGGACCTGCGCCGGGCGCTCGAGGACGCCCTCCACCGGCCGGGCCCCGCGCTCGTCGACGTCGTCACCGACCCGCGCGCGCTGTCCATCCCGCCGAACATCACGGCGGGCCAGGTGCGCGGGTTCGCCGTCGCGCTGAGCAAGGAGGTCCTCGGCGGCGGCATGGGCGAGGTCGTGTCCATGGCACGCGCGAACCTGCGCAACGTGCCGCGCCCGTGACGGGCCCCTGACGTCAGAGCATCCGGTTCAGCAGCCGGTCCCGGTCGACGAGCTGGTGCTTGAGGACGAGCCCGACGTGCAGCAGGAGCGTCACGACGAGGATCGTCACGCCCAGCACCACGTGGACCCGCAGCAGGACGTCGTCACCGCCCAGCGCCCCGAGGAAGCCCTCGGCCTCGTCGCCGCCGTCGTCCCCGCCGCGGTCGCGGCCCCGGCCGGACTCCTCGCCGCGCCCCCGGCCGCGGCCTTGCCCGCCCCCGTCGTCGTCGTCGAGCTGGTAGCCGACGACGAGCTGCGCGACGAGCGCGGCCACCGTCACCCAGTGCAGGGTCTTGGTCACCGCGCCGTAGCCGCTCGCGTCGCTGCGCAGCCTCACGAAGGCAGTCTGCCCGACGACCGCCCGACCCCCGGCACGCCCCGTGGGGAGTCCTCCCCATGCCGTCGCCCCCAGGAAGGTCCGGGGCGGGAGCGGGTCACGATAAGGTGTGGGCACGTTCACGACAACTCCACACGCCGCACAAGGAAATTCTCCCGGCCGCACGTCGGGGAGCGCCACAGGGCGGCGACGAGGCACCGCAAGGGGACACTGCATGATCGCGTTCATCGTCATCGGCATCGCCGGGCTCGCACTCCTGCTCCTTTCCCTGCTCGTGGGCGAGATCATCGACCTCGGCGACGGCGCACTGTCCGGCACGACGCTCGGCGTGGGCGGCGTGGTCTTCGGTGCGGTCGGCGTGATCGTGTCCACCAACGACCTGCCCACCTGGCTCGCCTACGTCGGCTCGCTCGTCGTGGCGCTCGTGGTCATGGTGCTCGTCCAGGCGCTGGTCAAGCATCTGCGGGTGTCCGAGGACGGCGTCCCCGCGTCCCTCGTCGGTGTGCAGGGCACGGCGACGACGACGATCGACACCGCGCGCGGCGAGGTCTCCCTCGACGCCGTGCACGAGCTCGAGCGCCGCCTCGCGTGGTCGGACGAGCCCATCCCGGAGGGGTCGCGCGTCGTCGTGCTCGAGCAGTCCGGGAGCCGCGTGCGCGTCCAGCGGCACTACCCCAACGACTGAGCACCTCGACGACCGAGCACCGCACGACGGGCCGGACCGGACGGGCACGACCCGGGCGGACCGCCCCGCAGCACTGCCGCACGGCCTGACCTGCACGCACCCACGGAAGGAGCCGCGCCCCGGCGCGCACCATGTTCGACGACACGAACCTCATCACGACCCTGGCGATCGTCGCCCTGGTCATCGCGTTCTTCGCGGTGATCGTCTTCATCAGCAAGCGCATCCGGCGCGTCCCGCCGAACGAGGCGCTGGTCATCGTCGGTCGCGGCGCCGGCCGCAAGGAGGCGACGGGCAGCGGGCAGAAGGTCATCGTCGGCGGCCGCACGTTCGTCTGGCCGATCCTCCAGCAGGGCTTCCCCATCTCGCTCGAGCAGCGCCAGATCGGCATCACCGTCGAGGGTGTGGACAAGAACCGCATCAAGATCGCCATCAAGGCGTCGATCAACTTCAAGGTCCGCGGCGACGAGGAGGGCGTGCGTCGCGCGGCTCAGCGCTTCCTCTCCCAGCAGGGCACGTTGACGGAGATCATCAAGGAGTCCCTCGAGGGCTCGCTGCGCTCCATCGTCGGCGACATGACGATCGAGCAGATCATCTCCGACCGCAAGGGCCTGTCGGACCGCGTCGTCGCGTCCACCAAGGCCGACCTGTCGGAGCAGGGCCTACAGGTCGACCTGCTCAACATCTCCGACATCTCGACCCCCGGGTCCGACTACCTCTCCAACCTGGGCCGCGCCGAGTCCGCGCGAGCGCGCCAGGTCGCCGAGGTCTCCGAGGCCGAGGCGCAGCGTGCGTCGGAGTTCGCGGTCATCGAGGCCGCCGAGCAGATCGCCGAGCGCCAGAAGGCCCTCGACATCAAGCGTGCCGTCATCAAGGCCGACACCGACCGCGCGAACGCCGAGGCCGATGCCGCGGGCCAGCTCGCCCGCGCCGAGCAGGACCGCCTGGTCGCGCAGCAGGAGCGCGAGGCGCTCGCCGAGCAGGCGCGCGTGACGCAGGAGCGCCTCGACATCGAGATCCGCAAGCCCGCCGAGGCCAAGGCGTACGCCGAGGTCCAGGAGGCGAACGCACGTCGAGACTCCTCGAACGCCGCGACCGAGGCCGACGCCTACAAGCGCACCGTCATCGCCGAGGCGAACAAGACCGCGGCGATCCAGGACGCGGAGGCGTCGGCCGAGTCCGTGCGTCGTGCGGGCGAGGCCGAGCGTGATCGTCAGGTCGCCCACGCGGCCGGTATCAAGGCCGAGGGTGAGGCGCGCGCGTTCGCCATCGAGGCCGAGGGGCGCGCCGAGGCCGTCACCACGGACGCCAAGGCCGAGGCCCTGAAGAAGTACGGCGAGGCGGCGCTCGTCCAGGAGCTCATCGAGCGCCTGCCCGAGATCGTCCGCGCGGCGGCCGAGCCGATCGGCAAGATCCAGGGCATGACCGTCATCTCGACCGACGGCGCGTCCGCCATCACGAAGAACGTCGCGTCGGTCCTCGGTGAAGGCCAGGGCGTCATCAAGCAGCTCACGGGCGTCGACATCAACCAGCTCATCGCGAACCTCGCGGGCACGCAGCTCACGGGCGCGAGCGAGACGTCGTCGTCGAACGGCACGTCGCACTGACCTTGCCTCGCGTACGCCTGTGGCCCGTCCGGACGTCCGGGCGGGCCACAGGCGTCTCGGGCACCGGCGCGCGGCGGGCGGGCAGGGTCCGCGCGGTCAGCCCGTCCAGCCCAGGCGGCCCATCGCGTTCACCGCGAGCAGCACGCCGAGGATCCCGAGCACCCAGCCGGTCATCTCCGCGGCGTTCTTGGTGAGCCAGCGGTCGAGGCGGTGGAGCATCGGGTCGACCGCTTGCGCCGCGACGAGCCGGCCGAGCAGGAGCAGCAGCGCCGGCGCGACCATGACGACGCAGTATGCGGCGAGCACGCCGGCGGACGCCGGCCACCCGACGTCGGACGTGGTGATGATCCCGATCGCCGCGAGGTACGGCAGCATCGAGCCGATCTCGATCGCGACCGCTCCGAGCGCGAGCCCCATGAGTGGCAGCACCGAGGCTCGCGTGCGCACGGCACCCGACCCTGCGGCGCTCGCCTCGATGCCCAGCGCACGCTCGCGCCAGCGGGTCAGCCGCCCCGGGGCCGGTGCGACGCCGTCGGCTGCTGCACGCTCCGCCGCGCGGGCCGCGCGCTTGCCGCTGAAGCGGAAGCTCAGCGCGAACAGCCCGATGCCGAGCAGGAGCTGCACGATCGCCGCGGCGCGGGTGTCGAGCGCGTCGCCGAACCTGTCGAGAAAGGCGCCCGCCCCGAGCATGACCACGATCCCGACGGCGAGGTAGAAGCCAGCGACCGTCGCGAGGTACACGAGCACGCGTCCGGCCCGCAGCCGGCCTGGCGCGAGCAGGAGCCACACGGGGATGAGCAGCGTGCCGAAGCTCGTCGAGTCGATCAGCGCCAGCACGACGAGCACGCCGGCCATGGCGGCGAGACCGAGTACGGCTCCGCCGACGGCGTCGAGGTCGAGGGGGATGTCCATGTCGTCGATCCTGGCGCGCAGCGACCCCGCGCGTCGTCGGGCGAACGGCGGATCCTTGCGCCGCAGGCGCGTGGACGCGAGGAGACCGCTACACCGTTCGACGGATCCGCCCGGCTGGGCCGTGTGCTGGGATGGTGCCGTGAGCACGGCACGCCGCGGGTCCGACGACGCGTGCCCCGCCGCGCCGTCGTCCACCCCCGCGGACGCGACCGCCGCCACGACCGCTGCGGCCGGTGGGGGATGGCGGTCCGTGGCCCGGCGGCTCCGGCACGTGCTGAGCATCGAGGACCACTGGAACGACGTGTTCTCGGCGGTCGTGATGTTCGCGTTCGGCTGGCTGCTCATCGAGGTCGGGCTCGTGGGGCTCGTCAACGCGCCGTTCGTCGTCGAACCGCCCGAGCCCTGGTGGCGGCTCGCGCTCCTCGGGATCGGGTGCCTGCTCATCCTGGTCAAGCGGGCGCACCCCATGCTCGCGCTCGCCGGCGGCGTGCTGGTCTCCGCCGTCGACATCCGGTGGGGCGGCAGCATGGCGGTCACGCTGCTGCTGTGGGACCTGCTCTACGCGGCGGCGCTCTGGGCCCGCCCGACGCCGCGCGCCTGGCTCTGGGGCGTCACGGTCGCCGTCGTGGTGCTCGGGTCCGTGGCGGCCGGTGAGGCGTCGCGCGACGTGCGGCAGTTCGTGTACACGGGCCTGCAGCTCGGCGGGGTGCTGCTCACCCCGCTGTGGTGGGCGACGAACGTGCGGACCAAGAGCGAGCTCGCCGAGGTCGCCGAGGAGCGCGCGGCGCTCGCGGCCCGCGAGGCCGAGGCGGCCGCCCGGACGGCGGACCTCGAGCGCCAGCGAGCGAGCGACCTCGAACGCATCGCCGAGCTCGACCGGCACGAGGCGGTCCGGGCCGAGCGTGCGGCCATGGCGCGCGACCTCCACGACGTCATCGCGTCCCACCTGTCGACGATCGCGATCCACTCCGGCGCCGCGCTCTCGCTCCCGCCCGACGCCGCGAAGGATCGCGCGGCGCTCGAGCAGGTGCGGGCCAGCGCGGTCGCGTCGCTCGACGAGATGCGGTCGATGATCCTCCTCCTGCGCAGCGAGGGGCGTCGCGACGAGGACGGCGGCGACGTGGAGCTGACCGACGCGACCGACGGTGCGTGGCCCTCCCCCGGCGACGCCGTCGCCGCGCCGGGGCGGCTCGCGCGGCTCGACGAGCTGCTCGGTACCGCCCGCGCGGGCGGGACGGGCGTCGTCGTCGACGATCCTGACGACGTCGCCGCGTCGACCCTGCCTGCCGCCGCCGACCAGGCGCTGTTCCGGATCACGCAGGAGGCCCTGACGAACGCGCTGAAGCACGCCCCGGGACGTCCGGTCGCGCTGCGGCTGCGCCGCGTGGGCGACGACGTCGAGCTGGTGCTCGCCAACGACCTCCTCCCCGCGCCCGCTCCCCCGGCGGAGGCCGCGCTGAGCGCCGGAACCGGTCTCCTGACGATGCGCGAGCGGGCCGATGGCCTGGGCGGGGCGTTCGAGGCCGGGCCGACCGCCACCGGCCGGTGGGTCGTCCGCGCGACGGTCCCCGCCGCGGCACCGACGCCCTCGTCGTCGGCGTCGTCCGCGCCCGCGTCGACCGGGCCGCGACCGTGACCGTGACCGGCCGACGGATCCGCGTGCTCCTCGCGGACGACCACGCCGCGATCCGTGCGGGGCTACGCCTGCTGCTCGACGCGGCCGACGACGTCGAGGTCGTCGGGGAGGCCGCCGACGGCACCGCGGCGGTGACGAACGCACAGGCGCTGCAGCCCGACGTCGTGCTCATGGACCTGCGCATGCCCGGGATGGACGGGATCGAGGCGACCCGCGCCATCACCGCCGAGGGCCTCGCCGACGTGCTCGTCCTCACGACCTTCGACCTGGACGAGTACGTCGACGGCGCGCTGCGGGCGGGGGCCGCCGGCTTCCTGCTCAAGACCGCCGAGCCGTCCGCGCTCCTCGATGCCGTGCGGCGCGTCGCGGACGGCGACGGCGTCCTCGCGCCGGAGGTCACCCGCCGCCTGCTCGCCGCGTTCGCGCGCCGTCCCGAGCCCGACGCCGGCCCTCGCCACGGACGGCCGCCGCACCCGGGCGACGCGCCCGACCGCGCCCACCGACCGCCGTCGGGCACCGGCACCGGCACCGGCACCGGCACCGGCACCGGCACGACGGTCTCGGCGACCTCGCCCGCCGAGGACGGACCTGCCCCTGACCCCCGCCTCGCCGAGCTGACCCCGCGCGAGGTGGACGTCCTCGCGGCGCTGGGTCGCGGTCTGTCCAACCAGGGCATCGCGTCGGACCTGTTCATCACCGAGGCGACGGCGAAGACCCACGTCTCCCGCGTCCTCGCCAAGCTCGGCGTCGCGTCGCGCATGCAGGCCGCCATCGTCGCGCGCGACACCGGCCTGGCCTGACCGTCCGGCAACCACCGACGACCCGCCGGACCCCACGGACCCCGCAGCCGAACCGCGGCCGCGCGAAGCAGAGCCCGGTCGCGCGAAGTAGAGGCCTGGTCGCGCGAAGACCAGGGTGAGAAGACGTCGGGCGGGGTGGGTG
>NZ_JBZGBY010000039.1:0-26852 GCF_059159975.1 Cellulosimicrobium sp. BMG9.22
GGGCGGCCGCTCGTCACGAGGTCATGACGCGCGTGTGCAGGGCCTGCACCGCGTACCGCGCAGCCCAGAACGCGCCGTGCTGCCAGGCCGAGATCTCGGACATCCAGTCGCCGGCGAAGTACACGTTCCCCGCCCCCTGCTGCAGCTGCTTGAAGCGCGACGACTGCGTGTTCGGGTAGGCCCACGCCCCTTCGACGTAGGGGACCTTGTGCCAGGCGATGGAGAACGAGCTCTCGAGCTCGGTGCGGTACTTCTCGCCGTGGATCTTCACGCCCTGCTCGACGGCGCGCAGCTCGCGCTGCTTGGGCGCCATGTCGGCGTAGGCCCGGGCGTTCGTCCCGGTGTTGTAGTAGCCCACGACGAGTCCCTTGCGCTCGCCGTACCCGTACGACGGGTACCAGAGGTGGGCGAGGTCCATGTCGGTCTCCGTGATGCCGCCGAAGATCTTGTGGTCGTCCTCCCAGAAGCGGGAGCGGTACTACAGCCCGATCTTGCCTGCGGGCGCCCCGACGGCGAACTCCCCGAGGGCCGCGTCGACGTCGGGTCCCCAGTTGGTCTGCCACCGCCGCATGAGGCCCGCGGGCGCCGAGACGATCGCGAAGTCGGCCTCGATCTGACGCTGCTTGCCGTTCGGCGCCGTGTACGTGACCGTGACCCCACTGCTCGTGTTCTCGACCGCCGTCACCGGCGAGCTGAGCTGCACGTTCTGCTTGCCGATGGCGCGCACGAAGTAGTCGAACGTCGTGTCCATGCCGCCCTTGGGCTGGAACATGAGCATCGACTGCTCCCAGTTGATCTCGAACGGGAAGTACTGCCCGACCTTCGAGGCGAGCACCTCCGAGACGCTGCCGGGACCGGGCAGCGGTGTGCCGTGCTCGTTCCACGCGGAGGGGTAGACCGAGTACCCGCGGTTGCTCCCGCCCCGGTACGTGCCGTCCGGCGCGAGGGAGCCCCAGCTGCGCAGGAACGCGCGCAGGTTCTCCTTGTCCGCGGCGGTCAGCCGCTGGTCCAGCGCGCCCTGGTCGGTGGCGTGGTTGAGGAGCTCGGAGGTGTAGCCGAACACGTCGGCCTTCGCGGTGCGGTAGCGCACGGGGTTGCCCGGGGTGGCGCCGGTGCGCTCGTTGTAGAGATACGCGTCCGCGTTGGCGTTGGTGAAGACCTCGTAGGGCACGCCCAGCTCGCGGAGGTAGTCCATCGTGACCATCCACTGGGCGATGCGCCCCGCTCCCGCGTTCAGGTAGATGTTGCGGTCGAACCGGGCCGTCTGCGTGACACCGTTGATGTCGGTCTCGGAGTCCCCGCCGCGGATCGTCAGCGTCCGCCCACCCACACGGTGCCGCGCCTCGAGCACGGTGACCTGGTAGCCCGCCTTCTGCAGCTCGTAGGCCGATGCCAGGCCCGCGGGCCCCGCGCCGACGACGACGACCTTCTTGGCGGAGCGTCCCGTCAGCGTGAAGTCGCCCTTCGTCGGGGCGATCCAGGACTCGTTCCTCGGCTGCGCGGCCGCCGTCGGGGCGAGACCGACGGCGCCCATCGTGGCGAACATGACGCCGGCGCCGGAGGTGGCGCCGACCGCCTGGAGGAAGTTGCGCCGGGAGACGCCGCCCGTGCTCTTGTCTGTGACCATGTGGCTCGGACCTCTCGTCGTGAAAGGTCTGACGGGCGACGCTCCCGGTCCTCGATGCCGGGTGCCGCCGTCAGCACCGCCGCTGACGCTAGGGAGCACGTGTCGCTGCCGCGGGTCCGGGACGTTTCACGGCGGTCAACGCGTGACGGACCTCGTAAACGTCTCGTTTCGTGTCCC
Source organism: Cellulosimicrobium sp. BMG9.22 (assembly GCF_059159975.1). Classification (NCBI taxonomy): domain Bacteria; kingdom Bacillati; phylum Actinomycetota; class Actinomycetes; order Micrococcales; family Promicromonosporaceae; genus Cellulosimicrobium; species Cellulosimicrobium sp. BMG9.22. The sequence continues at coordinate 1,805 of NZ_JBZGBY010000039.1, forward strand.
GGGGCAACCGGTCCGACGTCGTCGCGCGGCCGCGCGGACGGACGCGCTCCGGCGCTCGCGGTCCGGACCTGGCCCGACACGCGGTCGTCACGACGACGAAACGACCGGTCGCTACGTTCGCCGCTCCGGCCGGGCCCGCGGGTCCGGCCGGGTCGTGCGCCAGGGTGGCGCTCGTCCCGCTCCTCGCCTGGAGGCATCATGAAGAACCGCACGAAGGTCGTCCTCGCCGTGGCCCTCACGGCTGCCGTCGCGGTCCCCGGCACCGCCGTCGCGGCCGGCACGCTCTTCGAGCCCAAGCCCACCGAGGCCGTCTCCTTCGTCACGGGTGACACGCCCTCGATCGCCGACGGCGTGGCGTTCGGCAAGAACGTCGCCTGGTACAAGTCCTCGGGGCTGGGACCGTCCGCGCTGAACACGGCGCCCGGGATCACCGCGGAGGCTCGCTACGTCCCGACCGACGTGTTCCCCGGCGGCGTGCTGCCCGCCGGCGTGACGATCACCGAGGCGCAGGGCATCAACGCGCTCATGCGGATCGGTGAGAACCTGGAGAAGGCCGGCCTCTCCTACGACGACGTCGTCTCGATGCGGGTGTTCCTCCAGAACCCCGAGGGGCAGGAGAAGATGGACTTCGCGGGCTGGAACCGGGCCTACCGGCAGTTCTTCGCCAACACGAACCTCGCGACGGGCGCGACGATGGACGTCCAGCTCGGGTCCACGACGACGAAGCCGATGGTCGTCAACGAGGCGCGGCCTTCCCGGTTCGCGCTGGAGATCGAGAACCTGCCCGTCAACGGGTGGCTCGTCGAGGTCGAGGTCGACGCCGTCTACCAGGGCTGACGGGCCGGTCGGCCGGCTCGACCGGCAGGCAGGGCCCCGCACGGGACCCCCGGGGCGGCAGGACGTCTGCCGCCCCGGGCGGCCGTCGTGCGACGGCTCAGTCCCGGAACGTCTCGATGTTGGCGCCGAGTTCGCGCAGGCGCTCGGTGAGGCCCTCGTAGCCGCGCGCGATGATGTCCACGCCGCGCAAGACCGACGTGCCCTTCGCGGCGAGCATGGCCAGCAGGATCACGACGGCGGGGCGCAGCGCGGGCGGGCAGCTCACCTCGGCGCCGGACCAGCGGGTGGGTCCGGTTACCTGGAGGCGGTGGGCGTCGAGGAGACGGACGTCCGCGCCGAGGCGCGTGAGGTCGGTCAGGTGCACCGCCCGACCCTCGTACACCCAGTCGTGGATGAGCGTGGTGCCCTGCGCGCACGCGGCGATGACCGCGAAGAAGGGCAGGTTGTCGATGTTCAGCCCCGGGAACGGCATGGGGTGGATCTTGTCGATCGGGGCACGCAGCTCGCTGGGGTGGACGGTGACGTCGACCAGGCGCGTGCGCTGGTTGCGGGCCAGGTACTCCGCGCTCTGCGTGTACCGCAGGCCCATCTCGGAAAGGGTCGCGAGCTCGATCTCCATGAACTCGACCGGCACGCGCGCGACCGTGATCTCGGAGCCGGTGACGATGCCCGCGGTGAGCAGGCTCATCGCCTCGACGGGGTCCTCGGAGACGGCGTACTCCACGTCCACGTCGATGTCCGTGCGCCCGTGCACGCGCAGGGTCGTCGTGCCGACGCCCTCGATGCGGACGCCGAGCAGCTCGAGGTAGAAGCACAGGTCCTGGACCATGTAGTTCGGGCTGGCGTTGCGGATCGTCGTGACGCCCTCGCGGCGCGCGGCGGCCATGAGCGCGTTCTCGGTGACGGTGTCGCCGCGCTCGGTCAGCACGACGGACAGGTCCGAGCCCGACGCCGGGGCGACGGTCGCGTGGTAGTTGCCGCCCGTGGCGGTGACGGCGAGGCCGAAGGGGCGCAGGGCGATCATGTGCGGCTCGACGGTCCGCGTCCCGAGGTCGCAGCCGCCCGCGTAGGGGAGCTCGAACGTGTCGCGCAGCCCGAGCAGCGGGCCGAGGAACATGATGATCGAGCGGGTGCGGCGCGCGGCGTCGACGTCGATCGCGCCGAGGTCGAGCTGGTCGGGCACGACGATCTCGAGGTCGCGGCCGCCGGTCGTCCACGTCGCGCGGACGCCGATCGAGCGCAGGACGTCGACGATGCGGTCGACCTCGACGATGCGCGCGACCCCGCGCAACGTCGTGCGCCCGCGGTTGAGGAGCGAGGCGCACAGGAGCGCGACCGCGCCGTTCTTCGAGGAGTTGACCTCGATGCGTCCCGAGAGCGTGTGGCCGCCCTGGACGCGCAGGTGGGAGTGCTTGGGCCCGCCGAGGCTGATGAGCTCGGAGTCGAGGGCGAGGCTGATGCGGTTGAGCATCTCGAGGCTGAGGTTCTGGGCGCCCTGCTCGATGCGGTGCACGGCGCTCTGGCTCGTGCCGAGGCGCTCCGCGAGCTGGGTCTGCGTGAGCCCGCGGTTCTGCCGGGCGCCCCGGATGAGGGCGCCGACCTGGACCAGGGGGGCATCGTCGATCACAGTCATGCGGCGACGATAACTCATCCATGAGATACGCGCGGGCCGAGAAGGGCCTTTCGGTGGGTCATCACCGAGCCATCACGAGTTCACCATCCGTCATGTGAGATATCCCGACGGTCTCGGGCTGACCGCGCACCGCGGCTCACGAGGGCCAGCGACCGTCGGACCCCGCACCGACGTAGGCGCGCTCGCGGCGCTCCGGGTCGAGGTTCTCCACCCAACGGCGGTGCGCGACGACCTGGAGGTCGTGGAGCACGTCGGGGGGCAACGCTCCCCGGTCGGGGAAGGCGCGCACGAGCGCGTCGAGCACGTCGAGCGTCGCGAGCACGTCGGCGTCGGCCGTGTGCAGCACACCGACGTCGACCACGCCGTACCGCGCGCACAGGTCGACCAGGCGTCGCTTGCCCTCTCGGTCGGGGTCCCAGGCGCGATCGAGCACGAGCGGGTCGAGGACCGGTCGCACGGGCCGGCCGAGGCGGGCGGCGAGGGTCGGCAGGTCGTGCCGCTCGAGCTCGACGTCGAGCAGGCCGAGGTCGAACGCCGCGTTGTAGGCGACGAGCGGGACGCCGTCGCGCTGGGCGTCGACGACGAGCGTCGCGATCTCCTCGAGCGCGGTGCGGGGCGAGGCGCCGGATGCCGCAGCGTGCGCCGTCGTGACGCCGTGGATCGCCGCCGCCTCGGCGGGGATCTCGACGCCCGGGTCGACGAGCCACGTGCGCACGTGCGTGCCACCTGGCTCGCGCAGCACGAGGGCCGCGGTGACGATCCGGTCGACCTCGACGTCGACGCCCGTGGTCTCGGTGTCGAGACCGAGGAGAGGTCCCGCCGTCCAGGGCGTCGTGATCATGGTCCACCTCGGTCTCCTCGCCGGGCCGTCCGGCGACGTCCGTCACCCTGCCAGCGACCACCCACAACACCCCGCTCCCGCCCGCCGGTAGGCTGACCCGGTGAGCAACGAGATCGAGATCGGACGTGGCAAGCGCGGTCGGCGCGCGTTCTCCTTCGACGACGTCGCGGTCGTGCCCTCCCGGCGCACGCGCGACCCGGAGGAGGTCTCGGTGGGCTGGCAGATCGACGCCTACCACTTCGAGCTGCCGATCCTCGCGGCGCCGATGGACTCCGTGATGAGCCCGGCCACCGCCGTCGCGCTGGGCAACCACGGCGGGCTGGGCGTGCTGGACCTCGAGGGCCTGTGGACGCGCTACGACGACCCCACCGCCCTCCTGGAGGAGATCGCGGCGCTCGAGCCGCTCGAGGCGACGCGGCGCATGCAGGAGATCTACGCCGAGCCGATCAAGGCCGACCTCATCACCCAGCGGCTCAAGGAGATCCGGGCCGCGGGCGTGACGGTCGCCGCCGCGCTCTCGCCGCAGCGTACGCAGGAGCACTACCAGACGGTCGTCGACGCCGGCGTGGACCTCTTCGTCATCCGCGGCACCACCGTCTCGGCCGAGCACGTCTCGGGCGTCGCGGAGCCGCTCAACCTCAAGCGGTTCATCTACGAGCTCGACGTGCCCGTCGTCGTCGGCGGCGCGTCCACCTACACCGCGGCGCTGCACCTCATGCGCACGGGCGCCGCCGGGGTGCTCGTCGGCTTCGGCGGGGGCGCCGCGCACACCACGCGCGTCTCCCTCGGCATCCACGCCCCCATGGCCACGGCGGTCGCCGACGTCGCGGCCGCGCGCCGTGACTACCTCGACGAGTCGGGCGGCCGCTACGTGCACGTCATCGCCGACGGCGGCGTCGGGCGCTCGGGCGACCTCGTCAAGGCCGTGGCGTGCGGGGCGGACGCCGTGATGATCGGCGCCGCGCTCGCGCGTGCCGAGGAGGCGCCCGGCAAGGGCTGGCACTGGGGCTCCGAGGCGCACCACGCGCAGCTCCCGCGCGGCGAGCGCGTGCGGGTCGGCACGGCGGGCACGCTCGAGGAGATCCTCTTCGGCCCGGGCCGCCAGGCCGACGGGACGCTCAACCTCGTCGGCGCGCTGCGGCGGGCCATGGCCACGACCGGGTACTCGGACCTCAAGGAGTTCCAGCGCGTCGAGGTCGTGGTCTCGCCCTACCAGCCGCGCTGACCGCCGTCGTGACCGGGCGGATCGCGGACGGGCCTCGGCTCTCCCGCGTGGCCGCGGAGGCTCGGCTCGTGACCGCCTGGGAGCCGGATCGCGACGAGCTCGCCGCCGTCGAGGCCGAGCACCGCGCACGGGTGGCCGGGTTCGACCCGCTCGTCGCCGTCCCCGACCTGGGCGCCGCGCCGGGCGAGGACCTTCTGCTCGCCGTCCGGCTCCCCGACGGCTCGCGCGCGACGGGGGTGCTCTCCGTCACCGACGTGCCGGCCGACTCCCCGGCGGCGACGTTCCGCGCCCTGCGCGAGCACCGGCTTCGAGCCCGCGCCGCCGGGCCCGACGTGACGGCCGCCGTCGGGGCGCTCGTCGATGCCTGGGTCGCGCGGGTCCGGCGGGCGCCGGGCACGGCGCCCGAGAGCGACAGTCTGCCGCAGCGCGGGCCGGCACCCCGCGACCACGGGCTGTCCCTGCTGTGGCCGAGTCGCGACGCCGCGGCCGTCGCCGCGCTCGCCACCCGGGGTCTGCGGCCGACGACGCACCTCGCCGCGCGTCGCGGCGCGGCCCCGACCGGCTCGGCCGAGGCGCCGCACGGCGTCGTGATCGAGGACGCGACGCACGCCGACGTCGACGCTGTCCTCGAGCACCAGCTCGCCGAGCTCGCCTACGACGAGCTCGTCGGCGCGGGGCGTCGACGCCCCGCGGCACGCGAGCGGTTGAGGGCCGAGGTCGCGTCGGCGGTGGTGAGCCCGGGCACGACGGTCCTCGTGGCGCGGGCCGGGCAGGGCGGGAGCGCGCTGGACGCCAACCCTCCCGAGGACCGGCCCGGGGACGTGCTGGGCGTCGTCGCCGTCGAGCCGCCGCACCGCGCGGGAGGCGTCACGGGCACCGTGACGGGCGGACCCGTCGCCTACGTCGTGCTGCTGCACGTCGCGCCGGACGCCCGTGGCGGCGGCCTCGGCGCAGCCCTCGTCGCCGCGGCGCTCGCGCGCGTCCACGAGGAGATCGGGCCCGACGCCGTCGTGCTCCTGCACCACGGGGTGCTCAACCCGCTCTCGGCGCCGTACTGGGCGCGCCACGGCTTCCGGCCGGTGCTCACGACGTGGGAGCTGCCGGTCGACGGAGGGGCGACGGGCAGCCCGGGCCCCGACCTGCCTGTCACCCCGACGACGTAGCCTGTTCCCCATGACGAGCTCACCCGGCACCTCCGGACCTGCGCACGGCGACGGAGCCGCGCTGGACGGTCTGATCGACCCCGAGAACCCGGCGGCGACGTACGTCCTGGAGCCCGAGGTCGTGGCACCTCTCGCGGCGCGCGTCGTGACGAGCAGCACGGCCGGCATGCACCGCTCCGTGCTCCCGTTCACGGGTGCGCCGCTCGCCGCGTTCCCGCTGTCGTCGGTCGACGACGTGGCGCGCGCGGTCGACCGGGCGCGCGACGCCCAGCGGTCCTGGGCGCAGGTGCCGGTGCGCGAGCGAGCCGCCGTCGTCCGCCGCCTCGGCGAGCTCGCGCTCGCCCGGCAGTCGGACGGCCTCGACCTCATCCAGATGGAGTCCGGCAAGGCGCGCCGCAGCGCGTTCGAGGAGATCGGCGACGTCGCGCTCGTCACGCGGCACTACGCGGTCCGCGGTCCGCGGTACCTCGCGGACCGCCGCGTCCCGGGCATGCTGCCCGTCCTCACGGGTACGCGCGTGCACCGGCGACCGGTCGGCGTCGTCGGGGTGATCGCGCCGTGGAACTACCCGCTCACCCTCGCCCTCGCCGAGGCCGTGCCCGCGCTCGTGGCGGGGAACGCCGTCGTGCTCAAGCCGGACCCGCAGACGACGCTCACGGCACTGTGGGCGGCCGAGCTGCTCGAGGAGGCGGGCCTGCCCGCCGACCTGTTCCTCGTCGTCGCGGGCGGCGGCGAGGTGGGGGCCGCGCTCACCGACCAGGTGGACCACATCGCGTTCACCGGCTCGACGGCGACGGGCCGCAAGGTCGCGGCCAGGGCGGGCGAGCGACTCATCGGCGCGACGCTCGAGCTCGGTGGCAAGAACCCGCTCTACGTCGCGGCCGACGCGGACGTGCCGACGGCGGCGCGCGGAGCCGTGCGGGCGTGCTTCTCCAACTCCGGCCAGCTGTGCGTCTCGATCGAGCGCATCGTGCTGCACGAGGACGTCGCGGACGCGTTCCTCGACGAGTTCGTGCCGCTCGTGCGCGAGATGCGGCTGGGCGCCGGGATGGACTACTCGGCCGACATGGGGTCGCTCACGTCGCAGGCCCAGCTCGACCGCGTCGTCGCGCACGTCGACGACGCGCTCGCCCGCGGCGCGCGCGTCCTCGCGGGCGGCGTCCACCGCGCGGACATCGGCCCGTTGTTCTACGCGCCGACCGTCCTCGACGGCGTGCCCGACGACGCCGCGTGCGCCCGCGAGGAGACGTTCGGCCCGGTCGTCACCGTGCGTCGCGTCGCGAGCGACGACGAGGCCGTGCGTGTCATGAACGACACCGAGTACGGCCTCAACGCGAGCGTCTGGACCCGCGACGTCGCCCGGGGCCGCCGGATCGCGGCGCGCGTCGAGGCGGGGAGCGTCAACGTCAACGACGGGTACTCCGCGACGTTCGGCTCCGTCGGCGCCCCGATGGGCGGGTTCAAGGCGTCGGGTCTGGGCCGGCGCCACGGGCGCGAGGGGATCGAGGCGCTCACCGAGGCGCAGACGATCTCCGTCCAGCGCGGCGCCAACCAGGGCCTGACCCTGGACACGCTCTACGAGATCGGCGGTGAGCTGCCCGGCAAGGTGCTCACGGCAGCGCTCGACGCGATGCGGCGGCTCCGGCTGCCCTGACGCATCCGTGCCCGCGCTCGCCGGCCGCCCCAGGCTCAGCGGAGCACGGCGTCGAGCAGTGCCTTCGTCGCCGCGGGTACCTCGCGGACGCGATAGAGCACGGCCTTCCACGGCTCGACGCTCGCCGCGCTGACCCCGACCCCGACGGCGTCGAGGCCCGCGACGCGGCACGAGAACAGCGTGCGCGGCAGGTGATAGCCCTGCGTGACGACCGCCGCGGTACGGACGCCGAACTCCGACGCCGCGCGCGTGCACGTCGCGTGCGTGTCGAAGCCCTCCCGGTCGAGCAGGATGACCTCGTCGGGCACGCCGCGGTCGAGCAGCCACGCGCGCATCGACCCCGGCTCGTCGTAGTCCCCGTGCGCGTCCCCGCTCACGAGCACCACGGGCGCGACGCCGCGGGCGTACAGGTCGGCCGCGGCGTCGAGGCGACGGCGCAGGTACGTCGACGGCGACCCGTCCGGCCGCAGCCCCGCGCCCGGGACGACGATCGCGTCGCTCGTCGGGACGTCGTCGGCGGCCGCGACGTGCGCGCGCCCGACGGCCTGCACGACGACGAACGGCGCGAGGACCAGCACCACGACCCCGACGGCGACCCCGACGGTCGCGCGGCGACGCCGTGACCAGCGCGCGCCCACCCGCCTCGTCGTCGGGGGCGTCGGCGGTGGCGGCGCCGCGGAGGCGGACGGGTCGGTCACGCCGCGACTCTAACGCGCCGACAGACGTTCTCGATGTCCCCGACGTCCCAGCGTCGTCGGTCGACCAGGCGATCTCGCTGGCCGAGCCGGTGATCCTGGCGCGTCCGGCGACCGGGACGCTCCGGGATCACCTGTTCGGCACCGGGGGAGGGTCGGCCCGAGGGTCGAGGACGGCGAGCTCGTCGCGCAGGTTCGTCCGGGCCTGGTCCTCCCACAGGGCGAAGCCCTGGGCCGTACGGAAGAGGGCCGCGCCCTCGAGCAGCGAGCGCAGGACGGCGGCGCGGCCGGCCCGGAACGCGTCGTCGGGCACGTGCGCGTACTCGGCGCGTACCTGCCGGACGTACCGCGCGTACCGGTCGGGCGCCGACCCGAGGACCGCGAGGTCCGCGTCCGAGACCAGCGCACCGGCGACGTCGTCGGCCGCGGGGGAGTGGTCCGTCGTCACGAGTACGAGGCGCGCCACCTCGTTGACGCTCGCCGCGTCGAGGTGCGGCCCCAGGAGCCGGGTCGCGAGCTCGGCCGACCTCTCCTCGTCGCGCCCGGCCTCGCCGTCGTGCACCGCGTCGTGGAACCACACTGCGAGCTGCGTCCCCGAGGGCGTGGGAGCCGCCGCCCCGGCCCGCTCTCTCCCGCCCGATGCGGGACGGGACGGGCCGCGCTCAGGCGACCCGACGTCGTCGGGCACGCCGGCCGGACGCCCTTCGAGCAGGGCGAGCGAGTCCAGCGCGTGGACCAGGTGCTCCGGCCCGTGGTAGACGCGGTGCGGCTCGTGCCAGCGCTCCACGAGCTCCACGCCGACGTCGCGGGCACGGGGCAGCAGCGCATCCCACCGCGCGAGGAGCGCATCCGCCTTCGCGGCGCGGCGCGCCCGACCCGGTACCCGCAGCCCGGACGCCCCGAGCCGCCGCGCGAGCTCCCGACCGTCCACAGCCACGGCCCCGGCGGCGAGGGCGTCGTCGTACCGCTCGGCCGCGACGTCGTAGTGGTCGAGGTCGAACGCCCGCCGACTCACCCCGATCGACGCGGCGAACTCGTGCAGCTCCTCCAGCGACGCGTCGGACACGAGGTGCGAGAACAACGTCCCGTGCGCGGGCCACGCCGGCGGGTCGATCAGTACGGTCACCGACCGAGCATCCCACCGACCGGCGAGTCGACGCGCGCGCGTGCCGAGAACGACCGGCGGGACGCCGGAAGCCGGACGACGAGGTGAGCCGACCTACGAGGGGTGTGACGGGAGGGGCGGCCGTGCCGGGTCGTGGTGGGTCTGGCGGGAGCAGCGCGAGGAACGAGCGCCGCGGATGGTAGACCCGGCACGGCCGCCCCTTCCGTCACACCCCGGCGGCGACCAGCGCGACCCGCCTACGAAGCCCGCGACGCCGCCTCCACCACCTCGACGCACTGCCTCGCGATCGCGAGCTCCTCCATGGTCGGCACCACCATGACCAGCGTGCTCGTCCAGTCCGGCGAGATGACGCGCGGCTCGTCGGAGTCGGCGGCGTTGCGCTCGGGGTCCACGGCGAGGCCGAGGGGCTCGAGGCCCTCGACGACGGCGGCGCGCACGTTCGCGTCGTGCTCGCCGACGCCGGCGGTGAAGGCGAGGACGTCGACGCGGCCGAGCACCGCCGCGTAGGCACCGACGTACTTGCGCAGGCGGTGGATGTAGACGTCGAACGCCTGCCGGGCGTCCTCGTCGCCGGCGTCGATGAGGCGGCGCAGCTCGCGGAAGTCGTTGACGCCCGACAGGCCCTTGACGCCGGAGCGCTTGTTGAACAGGTCGTCGATCTCGTCGATCGTCATCCCCGCGTTGCGCGCGAGGTGGAACACGACCGCGGCGTCGATGTCGCCGGTGCGGGTGCCCATGACGAGGCCCTCGAGCGGCGTCATGCCCATGGACGTGTCGACGGCCACGCCGCCGCGCACGGCCGAGGCGGACGCGCCGTTGCCGAGGTGCAGGACGATCGTGTTGAGGCCCTCGATCCGGCGCCCGAGCACGCGCGCGACCTTGCCCGACACGTACTGGTGGCTCGTGCCGTGGAAGCCGTACCGGCGCACGCCGTGCTTCACCGCGACCGCACGGTCCAGCGCGTACGTCGAGGCGGCGTCGGGCAGCGAGGAGAAGAACGCCGTGTCGAACACCGCGACGTGCGGCACGTCGGGCAGCAGCTCGCGCGCGACCTCGATGCCCTTGACGTTCGGCGGGTTGTGCAGGGGCGCGAGGGGCGACAGGTCGGAGATCTGCCGCACGACGTCGTCGTCCACGAGGACGGGGGAGGAGAACACGGCCCCGCCGTGCACGACGCGGTGCCCGACGGCGTACACGTCGGCGTCCGCAAGCTTCGGGCCGATCTCGTCGAACAGGCCGAGCGCGATGCGCAGCGCGACGCCGTGGTCGGCGACGGGCTCCTCGCGGCTCGTCGTGTTCCCGGCGAACCGGTGCTTGATGATGCCGGTGTCCTCGCCGATGCGCTCGATCGTGCCGGCGGCGATGGCCTCGCCCCCGACAGGGTTGACGAGCTGGTACTTCAAGGAGGACGACCCCGAGTTCATGACGAGCACGGACCCGTGCGCGCCGTAGGCGCTGTAGGGGTTGGGGCGCTCGCCCTCGGGCAGGATCGTCATGAGGTGGCTCCCTGGGAGGCCGCGGGTGACTGCGCCTGGATCGCGGTGATGGCGACGGTGTTGACGATGTCCTGCACGAGCGCGCCGCGCGACAGGTCGTTCACCGGCTTGTTGAGGCCCTGGAGCACCGGGCCCACCGCGACGGCGCCGGCCGAGCGCTGCACGGCCTTGTAGGTGTTGTTGCCGGTGTTGAGGTCCGGGAAGATGAACACGGTCGCACGACCCGCGACGTCAGATCCCGGCATCTTCGACGCCGCGACGGACGCGTCCACGGCGGCGTCGTACTGGATCGGGCCCGCGACGAAGAGGTCCGGGCGGCGCTCGCGGACGAGCTCCGTGCCGCGCCGCACCTTGTCGACGTCGGCGCCCGAGCCGGACTCCCCGGTCGAGTACGACAGCATCGCGACGCGCTGGTCGACGCCGAACTGCGCCGCCGTCGCGGCCGACGAGATCGCGATGTCGGCGAGCTGCTCGGCACTCGGGTCGGGGATGACCGCGCAGTCGCCGTAGACGAGCACGCGGTCGTCGAGGCACATGAGGAACACGGACGACACGACGGACACGCCCGGCTGCGTCTTGATGATCTCGAACGACGGCTTGATGGTGTGCGCGGTCGTGTGCCGGGCACCGGAGACCATGCCGTCGGCGAGGCCCAGGTGGACCATCATCGTGCCGAAGTACGACACGTCCTGGACGCGCTCGCGCGCCTCGTCGAGCGTGACGCCCTTGTGCGCGCGCAGTCGCGCGTACTCCGCGGCGAACCGCTCGACGTGCTCGGGGTCGTGCGGGCTGAGCACGCGCGCGGCGTCGATGTCGAGGCCGAGCTCCGTGGCGCGTGCCCGCACGCGCTGCTCGTCGCCGAGGATCGTCAGGTCCGCGACCTGGCGACCCAGGAGGGTCGACGCGGCGCGCAGGATGCGGTCGTCCTCACCCTCCGGCAGGACGACGTGCTTGCGGTCGGCCCGCGCGCGCGAGAGCAGCTCGTACTCGAACATGAGCGGCGTGACGACCTCGGGCCGCGGGACGTCGAGGCTGGCGAGGAGCGCGCTGCCGTCCACGCATCGCTCGAACAGGGCGAGCGCCGTGTCGATCTTGCGCTGCGACTCCTTGGTGACGCGTCCCCTGGCGGCGGCCGCGGCGCTCGCGGTGCGGAACGTGCCGAGCTCGGTGCGGATGATCGGCAGGCTCGGGTCGAGGTCGGCGACGAGCCGCGCCGTCGACTCGGGCGGGAAGAACCCGCCGTTGAGGATGACGCCGGCGAGCGACGGGAAACCCGACGCGGAGTGCGCGGCGAGCAGCCCGATGAGGATGTCGACCCGGTCGCCAGGCGTGATGACGACCGCCCCGTCGGTGAGCCGGTCGAGCAGGTGCTCGAACGACATCGCGCCGACGAGCACGTCGAGCGCCTCACGGCCGAGCAGCTCCTCCTCGCCGAACGCGAGCCGCCCGCCCACGGCCTCCATGAGGCCGCGCACGGTCGGGGCGTCGAGGAACGGGTCCTCCGGCATCGCCCACGCGGGCAGGCGTCCGACGCCGTCGCCCGCCTCGGCGGTCGTGCCCCCGGCAGGCTCGCCGCCCTCCGTGGAGCCGTCCGGACCGAGCGCGCCGAGCAGCGCGCGCACCTGGTCGAGGTCCTCCGGGCGGCAGCGGTTCGCGACGACGCCGATCGGCTGCGCGTGGTGCGACCGGAGCTCGGCGACGCTCACCTCGATGAGGTTCCCGACGGCGTCGGGCGTGCGGCCCTTGCCTGAGACCACGAGCAGCACGGGCGCCGCGAGGTTGGCGGCGACGCGCGCGTTGAACGACAGCTCGGTCGGCCCCGCGACGTCCGTGTAGTCCGTCCCGACGACCACGACGAAGTCGCAGGTCGCGGCGACCTCGTGGTACCGCGAGACGATGCGCGAGAGCGCCGCCTCGGGGTCGTCGTGCACGGCGTCGTAGGTGACCCCGATCGCCTGCTCGGCGGTGAGGTCGACACCGTCGTGCGCGAGCAGGAGCTCGAGCACGTAGTCCTGCACGTCCGGCCCGGCGGCCCGCGTGACCGGCCGGAAGACCCCGACCCGCTGGACCCGTCGGGTCAGCAGGTCGAGGACTCCCAGCGCGATCGTGGACTTGCCGGTCTCGCCCTCGGGCGAGGTGATGTAGATGCTGCGAGCGGTCTCGCTCACTCGTTGTCTCCTCCTGTGTCCTGCACGGCGGGGCCGCCGTTGTACTGCGGCCCGCCCTCTTCCGTCGCCGTCTCGCCGACGTCCGGCCACACCCAGTCCCGCACGTCAGGGATGTCCTCGCCGTGCTCGCGCGTGTACTGGCGTGCCGCGAGGCGCGCGTCGACCATCTCCTGGCGCAGGCCCGCGTAGGTCGAGCGCAGGGACGGGACCCGGTCGATGACGTCGACGACGAGGTGGAAGCGGTCGATGTCGTTGAGCATCGCCATGTCGAACGGCGTGGTGGTGGTGCCCTCCTCCTTGTACCCGCGCACGTGGATGTTGGGGTGGTTCGTGCGGCGGTACGTGAGGCGGTGGATCAGCCACGGGTAGCCGTGGTAGTTGAAGATCACCGGCTTATCGGTGGTGAACAGTGTGTCGAAGTCCTTGTCGGAGAGCCCGTGCGGGTGCTCCTTCTCGTCCTGCAGCCGCATGAGGTCCACGACGTTGACGACCCGGACCTTGAGGTCGGGGATGCGCCGCCGCAGGATGTCGGCGGCCGCGAGGATCTCGAGGGTGGGCACGTCGCCCGCCGCGCCGAGCACGACGTCGGGGTCCTCACCCTCGACCTCGGTGCCGGCCCACTCCCAGATCCCGAGACCGCGCGTGCAGTGCGCGATCGCGTCCTTCATGGACAGGAACTGCGGCGCCGGCTGCTTGCCCGCCACGACGACGTTCACGTACTGGCGGGAGCGCAGGCAGTGGTCGTACGTGGACAGCAGCGTGTTCGCGTCCGGCGGCAGGTACACGCGGACGATCTCGGCCTTCTTGTTGACGACGTGGTCGATGAAGCCCGGGTCCTGGTGGCTGAAGCCGTTGTGGTCCTGGCGCCACACGTGGCTCGACAGCAGGTAGTTGAGGCTCGCGACCGGGCGTCGCCACGGGATGTGGTTGGTCACCTTGAGCCACTTGGCGTGCTGGTTGAACATCGAGTCGACGATGTGGATGAAGGCCTCGTAGCTCGTGAACAGGCCGTGCCGCCCCGTGAGCAGGTACCCCTCGAGCCAGCCCTGGCACTGGTGCTCCGACAGCATCTCCATGACGCGTCCGGCGCGCGCGAGGTGCTCGTCGACGTCGGGTCCGTAGAAGTCGGCGTTCCACTGCTTGTCGGTGACCTCGTAGACCGGCTGGAGGCGGTTCGACGCCGTCTCGTCCGGGCCGAAGATGCGGAAGTTGTCCGGGTTGAGGCGCACGACGTCGGTCAGCCACTGGCCGAGGACGCGCGTGGCCTCCGCGACGGCGCCGCCCGGCGCGGGGACGTCGACCGCGTAGTCGCGGAAGTCCGGCAGGCGCAGGTCCTTGAGCAGGAGCCCGCCGTTCGCGTGCGGGTTGTCGCTCATGCGCAGCGTGCCCGACGGCGCGAGCGCGGCCACGTCGTCGACGAGCCGGCCGTCGTCGTCGAACAGCTCGTCCGCGCGGTACGACTCGAGCCAGCCGCGCAGCACCTCGAGGTGCTCCGGGGTGTCCCGGGCGCTCGCGAGCGGCACCTGGTGCGCGCGCCACGAGTCCTCGGTCTTCTTGCCGTCGATGACGGGCGGGCACGTCCAGCCCTTGGGGGTGCGGAAGACGATCATCGGCCAGGCGGGCCGCTCGTCGCTGCCCTCGTGCGCCTGGCGCTTGATCTCGGCGATGTGGTTGAGCACCTCGTCGAGGAGCGTCGCGAACCGGCGGTGCACCTCGAAGTGGTCCTCGCCGTCGAAGCCGCCGGTGAAGAAGTAGGGCGTGTGGCCGTAGCCGATCATGAGGTCGCGCAGCTCGTCGTCGCTGATGCGGGCGAGCACGGTCGGGTTCGCGATCTTGTACCCGTTGAGGTGCAGGATCGGCAGCACGACACCGTCGTTGCGCGCGTTGACGAACTTGTTGGAGTGCCAGCTCGTCGCGAGCGGCCCGGTCTCCGCCTCGCCGTCGCCCACGACCGCGGCGACCAGCAGGTCGGGGTTGTCGAACGCGGCACCGTACGCGTGCGAGAGGGCGTAGCCGAGCTCGCCACCCTCGTGGATCGACCCCGGCGTCTCGGGCGCGACGTGGCTCGGGATCCCGCCCGGGAAGGAGAACTGGCGGAAGAGCCGCCGCAAGCCCTCGGTGTCCTGCGTGACGTCCGAGTAGTACTCGGAGTAGGTGCCCTCGAGGTAGGCGTTCGCCACGAGGCCGGGACCTCCGTGGCCCGGGCCGGCGACGTAGATCGTCGACTGCCGGCGCTGGACGATCGCGCGGTTGAGGTGCGCGTAGAGGAAGTTCAGGCCGGGGGTCGTGCCCCAGTGGCCCAGCAGGCGCGGCTTGACGTCCTCGCGGTCGAGGGGGGTGCGCAGGAGAGGGTTGTCGAGCAGGTAGATCTGGCCGACGGACAGGTAGTTCGCCGCACGCCACCACGAGTCGACGCGGCGCAGGGTCTCGTCGTCGAGCGGAGTGCCCTCGGCGGGACGCCAGGCGGTGGTCTCGGTGGTCGTGGTCGTGGTCGTGCTCATCTCACGCTCCTGCAGAAGGGAAGGGTTCGTGAACGACTACGGCTTCATACAACCCCATCGACCGGGCGCCCGCACGGTCCGTGACCGCGCCGAGGCTGTGACGTGCGTCGGTACGGCGACGAAGGTCCGAGGTCCCGGTCGATCTCTCGCGTGCGGACGGGAGGTCCTACGCCCGACGGCGCGCACGACCGCCGTGGAGGGCGAGGCCCGCTCCCACGGCGACCGCGAGCAGCGCGGCGGCGACCGCCGCGGCGAGGTCGACCCCGCTCGTGGCGAGCGCGTCGCCCGGCTGCGGGTCCGGAGCAGGCTGCGGGTCCGGAGCCGGCTGCGGGCCAGGTCCCGGGGGAGCCGCCACGACGGCCGTCGACACCGACGCCTCCGTCGGTCCCGGCCCGTCGTCGACGCACGACGCGCACGGGGTCACCGTCGCGGTGTTGACCAGCGTCCCGCTCGCGGGGGCGACGCCGGTCACGACGACCGTCGCCGTCCCGCCCGCCGGGACCGTCGCCGTCGTGGAGATCGGGCTGCCCGTCCCGGACGGCGCCGCGCACGGCGAGCCGTCCGACGTCGTGCAGGTCCAGGCGACGTCGGTGACCGCGGCGGGCACCTCGTCCGTGATCGAGGTGAGCGGCGCAGCCACCTCGCCGGTGTTGGTGGCGGTGACCTCCCAGGTCACGCGCTCGCCGGCCGTCACCTGGGCGGGGCCGGTCTTGGTCACGGACAGCGCCACGGGGACGACGCACGGCGTCGTGACCTCGGCGACGTCGTTCGAGAGGTCCGGGTCGCCGGACGTCCCCGTGACCCGGGCCCGCTGCACGACGTCGCCGGCCGCGCAGGTCGCCGGGTCCGGACCCACGGTCCCCGACACCGTGAACGCTGTGCTCCCGCCGGCCGCGAGGTCCCCGATCGGGCACACGAGCTCAGCGCCCTCGAGCGTGCACCCGGGCACGCTCACGCTCGACGCGTCGATCGCGGGCGGGAGCGTGTCGACCAGGACGACCCCGCGCGCGTCCCCAGGGCCCGCGTTCGACACCGTCACCGCGTACTCGGCCTCCTCGCCGTGGACGAGCGGCGAGCCGCTCGTGAGCTGCTTGGCGACCGCGAGGTCGGCCGCCGGGAGCACGGTGACGTCGACGGTGGACGTGTTGGGCGTGAGGTCCTCCCGGTCCGGCGGCGCGACGACCTCGGCGGTGTTCGTGAGCACGGTCTCCGCGTCGACGAACGGTGCCGTCCCGGTCACCGTCACGACGGCCGAGCCCGTGGGCGTCGGCGGCGGACCGGCGATCCGCCCCAGGTCCACGACGGCGTCGACCGGGCTCCCCGTGCCCGACGCGTCGCGGCAGACCGCCGTGCCCGTCGCGGTGCACGTCCACGACACGTCGGTGATCCCGGCGGGCACGTCGTCGACGATCCGGGCCCCCGTCACGTCGTTCACGTAGTCGTTGGTCACCTCGACCTGGTACGAGATCTGCCCGCCGGACTCGACGACCGGTGTCGTCGTCGTCTTCGCGATGCCGAGGACGGTGGGTACCACCACACGCAGGTTCCGGATCTCGTGGTTGTTCGTCGCGCCCCCGGTCGCCGCGCCGAACCCGAGCTTGAACGTCCCGGGCAGCGGAGGCTGGCCCGGTGCGTTGCCGATGTCGAACTGGCTGATGAGCGGCACGAGCGGGGTTCCAGGCCCGGAGTTGCTCCAGACCGAGATGACGTCGGTGGTGGGCGCCGGCGTGATGACGATTCGCACCGTCCGGACGAACTCCCGGCTCGGGATGCCACCGCCCGACGGGACGGTCTCCACGGTCCCTCCCGGACCCGGCACGCCCGTCAGATAAGCCCAGGATGGGGTGGCGGCGGACGAGCCGCGGAGCGAGACGAAGCCGGGTTGCTGACCCGGGCCCCCGAAGCCGCCGGAGAAGTTGCCGAACTGGTCGAAGCCGAGTCCCGCGTAGCCGCCCTGGAGAAACGTGTACCCAAGTGCCCCGCCGTCTCCGCCGACCGCCGCAGGGAGGGAACCGTCCATGACGAAGACGGAGAAGCCGTCGCCGCGGTTCCCCCCGAGCTCCTGGCCGCCCCACATCGCGTACTCGAACTCGATCTGGACCCCGAGGGCGGTCGAGAAAGCGCTGTCGAGGACGTACCCACCGAAGCCGGACGTGGTGTCGGAATCTGTGAGGCGCAGCCAGCCGTCGCCCTCGTCCGTGAGGGTCGTCTCGCCGAACGAGACCCACGCCGGGTCGTTCGGCGTCGCATCGCCGAAAGGCTCCTCGATCGGGAAGTCCGCCGCGAGAGCGGGCGCTGCGACGGCTCCCGCCGCGAGGATGATCACGGCGGACACGGCGAGCCGCAGCCTTCGTCGGACAGAGTTCTCGGTCACGAGTCTCGCCTCCCTCTCGCGTCCGCGCAGGGTGCCGGTCGCGACGATGCCCCGCTAGCACATCACATCATTGTGACCTTCGTCGCGTGCTACAGCGCGATGCGGGGAGCCGCCCTGTGCCCGGCTACCGTGGGGACGTGCCCGACCCCACGACCCCGCGTTCGTTCTGGGCGGTCGCCCGCCGGCCTCGCGTCGTCGGGCTGCTCGTCCTCTTCCTGCTCGCCGCCGCCGTCTGCGCGCGGCTCGGCGTGTGGCAGCTCGACCGCGCCCAGCAGCGTGCGGAGCTGGCGGCGCAGCAGGAGGCGGTGGAGCTCGAGGCCGTCGGGCCCGAAGGTGTGGGCGTCCTGCTCCCGCCGCAGTCGACCTTTCCCGGCGAGCTCGTGGGGCGACAGGCCTGGGTCGAGGGCGAGTACGACCCGGACGGCCAGCTGCTCGTGGAGGGTCGCGCGCTCGACGGGCGCGTCGGCTACCTCGTCCTCACGCCGCTGCACGTGACCGACGACGGCACGCAGGGCGAGTCCTGGGCGGACCTGTCCGGCGCCCCGGTGCTGCCCGTCGTCCGCGGGTGGGTCGCGACGCCCGAGCAGAGCGCCGCGCTCGAGCCGCCGGACGGCGTCGTGCGCCTCACGGGGTACCTTCAGGCCTCGGAGGCGGCTGGCCAGGGCGGCTCCGCGCCGGGCCTGACCGACGCCGTCTCGACCGGGGCCCTCGTCAACGAGTGGGGCGGTCCGATGTACTCCGGCTACCTCGTGCTCCTCGCCTCCGACCCGGAGCAGCCGTCGGCGACCGAGGGCGGGCCGGCGCAGCTCCCGCGCCCGACGATCGAGGGCGGGACCGGGCTCAACCTGCAGAACCTGTTCTACGCGCTGCAGTGGTGGGTGTTCGGCGGGTTCGCCGTACTGCTGTGGGTGCGCCTCGTGCGGGACGAGGCCTCCGGCGCCGAGCGGCTGACACGCGGCGACGACGCCGGCATCGCCGGCCTTCCCGCCGAGCCGCGCGGCTGAAACCTGGGTCGGATCGGGTCGGGTTGGGTGGCCGGGGCGGGTCGTGTGCTCGGGCTGCCGCGCCGTCGCCCTGGTCATTCGTCCTCGCTTCATGGAGCGCGGCTCTGACGCCCTTCGCACACGACCCGCCCCGATCCGGCTACATCTCACCGTGGGCGTCCCGCGCCCCGGCTCGACGGCACCGTGGCCGATCGGATCGCATCGGCATCGGCATCGACGAGGCTCGGGTGGATGACGGGCGGGACTGGCCGGGCTGCGCCGTCGGGCGGATGACGGGCAGGGCCTGCCCGGCTGCGACGCCGGGAGGTGACGGGCAGGACGAGCGGTGGGGGCGGACCGTGTGCGAAGGACGTCAAGGCGCGCTCGTGAAGGCGAGACGAACGACCCGGGCGACGGCGCGCCAGTCCGAGCACACGGTCCGGCCCGGCCGCGGACGGAACCACGCGCCGCCCGACACCCACGGGGTGAGCGGTTACTCCCGCTGCCAGGAGTGCCACAGGCGCGCGTAGTCGCCGCCCGCCGCGACGAGCTCGTCGTGCGAGCCGACCTCGCTGATCCGCCCGCCGTCGACGACGGCGACGCGATCGGCGTCGTGCGCGGTGTGCAGGCGGTGCGCGATGGCGACGACGGTCCGTCCCTCGAGGACCGCGTTGAGCGAGCGCTCGAGGTGGCGTGCGGCGCGCGGGTCGAGCAGCGAGGTCGCCTCGTCGAGCACGAGCGTGTGCGGGTCGAGCAGGACGAGGCGGGCGAGCGCGACCTGCTGCGCCTGCGCGGGCGTGAGCGCGTGCCCGCCCGAGCCCACCGTCGTCGCGAGCCCGTCCGGCAGCGCCTCGGCCCACGTCCGGGCGTCGACCGCCTCGAGCGCGTCGAGGAGCTCGCCGTCGCTCGCCGCCACCTTCGCGAGGCGGAGGTTGTCCGCGAGCGAGCCCACGAAGACGTGGTGCTCCTGCGTCACGAGCGCGACGTGCCCGCGCAGGTCCTCGAGCGGGAGCTCGACGAGCGGCACCCCGCCGACCGTGACCGAGCCGCCCGTCGGGGGGTGGATGCCGGCGAGCATGCGCCCGAGCGTCGACTTGCCCGCACCCGAGGGCCCGACCACCGCGAGCCGCTCTCCGACCGCGAGGTCGAGGTCGATGCCGTGCAGGACGTCGTGACCCTCGCGGTACGCGTAGCGCACGCCGCGCGTCTCGACCTTCTCGTCGATCGGCACGGCCGTCCCAGCCTCGCGGTCGGACGGGACGAGGCCCACGCCCACGACGCGCGCGAGCGACACCGCGGCGACCTGGAGCTCGTCGAGCCAGAAGACGAGGTCGAACACCGGCCCGCCCATCTGGGCCCCGAGCGCCGCGACGGTCGTCACCGTCCCGAGCGTCGCGTGGCCCTGCGACACGAGCCAGCCGCCCCACAGCAGCACGACCACCGGGGCGATCGCGATCGCCGCGTCGAGCGACGGGATGAGCCGCAGGCGTAGGCGCAGCGTGTAGTCCTCCGCGTCGAACGCCTCGCGCAGGTCGCGGTCCACGCGACGGCGGAGCCCTCGTCCGAGGTGCAGCGCGTCGACGGTGCGCGCACCCTCGACCGTCTCGGTGATCGTGCCGTTGAGCGTCGCGTACGCCGCCGACTCGCGCAGGTAGCCGGGTGTGGCGCGCGCGAGGTACCAGCGCGTGGCGACCACCGCGACGGGCAGCCCCACGAGCAGGCCGAGCGCGACGAGCGGTGCCGCGACGAACGCCGCGACGAACGTGAGGACGATCGTCACGACGCACACGAGCACGCGCGGGATGCCGAACCGGATCGCGTGCTGCAGCTTGTTCACGTCGTTCGTCGTGCGCGCCACGAGGTCGCCCGTGCCGGCGCTCTCCACCGTCGACAGCGGCAGGCGCGTCACCGTCTCCATGAACTGCTCGCGCAGGTCCGCGAACACCTCCTCGCCGAAGACCATCGACACGCGCTGGGCGAACCGCACGACGACCGACTGGACGACGACCGCGGCGACGAGGAACAGCACGAGCTCGTCGACGTGCCCCACCGTCGTGCCGCTCGTGACGTCGTCGACGAGCCGCCCGAGGAGGATCGGACCGGCGAGGCCCGCGACCGCGGCGAACGTGTGCAGCACCGCGATGCGCGCGAGCGCGCCGCGGTGGCGCCGGAACAGCGTGCCGACGGCGCGGCGCACCTCCGCGGAGTCCGCGATGGGCAGCAGTCGTGGGTCGGTCCCGGGCAGGGCGCCCGGCGTGGCGGTCGTGCTGGCGGCGCTCATGCCGTCCTCCCTGCGGTCTCGGTCTCCTCGGCCATGCTCCGGCCGACGACGGCCCGGTAGCAAGCAGCCTCCTCGTCGACGCGGGCGAGCAGCTCCGCGTGGGTGCCCCGCGTGACGACCCGGCCGCCGTCGAGCAGGAGCACCTCGTCCAGGTGGTCGAGCACGAGGGGGCTCGCCGTCACGACGAGCGTCGTGCGGCCGCGTCGTGCGGCGACGACCCGCTCGGCGATCCGGGCCTCGGTGTGGGCGTCCACCGCGCTCGTCGGCTCGACGAGCACGAGGATCTCCGGGTCGGTCAGCAGGGCCCGCGCGAGCGCGACGCGCTGGCGCTGGCCGCCGGACAGCGACCGGCCCTTCTCGGGCAGCTCGCCCGCGAGGCCGCCGGGCACGGAGTCGAGCACGTCGTGCGCGTCCGCGGTGAGCATCGCGTCGAGCAGGTCCGCCTCGACGGCGCGCCCGCGCGCGTCGAGCCCCTCGCCGAGGACGCCCGAGAAGAGGTGGCTCGTCGCCTCGGCCACGACGACGCGGTGGCGCAGGTGCTCCTTGTCGAGGTCGGCGAGCAGCACACCGCCGAGGCGCACCGGCGTCGCCGCCTCCTCCTCGTCGTCGAAGCGCCCGAGGCGCGTGGCGACCCGCGCCGACGCGTCCGGGTCCGCCGACACCAGGCCGACCACGCGACCCGGCTCGAGCACGAGCCCGCTCGCCTCGTCGACGAGTGCCGCCCCGGGCGCCGGGGCCTCCGCCGGAGCGGCGGACTGCGGGGTGGCCTCCTCGATGCGCAGGACGTCCTGGATCTTGCCCGCCGAGATGCGCCCGCGGATGGCCATCTGGAGCATCTGCGTGGCCATCTGCACCGGCCACGCGAGGAACGCCGCGTAGGAGTAGAACGTCACGAGCTGGCCCGGCGTGATCTCGCCGGCGATCGCCGCGCGTGCTCCGAGCCACAGGATCGCGGCGACGAGCAGGCCCGGCAGCAGCGTCTGGAGGCCGTCGAGCACCGACTGCACCGTCGCGACGCGCACGCCCTCTCGGCGCACCGCCTGCGACTGGCGCGCGTACCGGTCGGTGAAGACCTGCTCGCCGCCGATGCCGCGCAGGATCCGCAGGCCGGAGACGGTGTCCGCGCCGAGCGCGGTGAGGTGGCCGGTCTCCTCGCGCTGCGACGCCTGGCGCGACTGGAGCGGCTTGACGAGGAACGCGAGGACGGCAGCCACCACCGGGATGCCGAGCGCGACGACGAGGCCGAGCGTGAGGCTCTGCACGAGCATGATCACGGCGACCGCGACGTACGCGAGCACGCCGCCGACGAACCTGCCCGCCATCGCGAACACCTCGCCGGTCCGCAGCGCGTCGTTCGCGACCGCCGCGACGACCTCGCCCGTCGGCAGCCTGCGCGTGATCGCGTGCCCGGAGCGCGAGGCCTTGTAGCCGACGAGCTGGGAGAACGCGAACGCCGAGCGGATCCAGTTCTCGACGTCGTAGCGGTGGCTCAGCGCGCCCGCGCCGACCACGACGGCCGCGTTGAGCGCCATGAGTCCGACCCAGCCGAAGAGCGCAGGGCCGAAGCCGTGGGCCACGCCGTCGTCGAGGGCGCGCCCGAACAGGAGCGGGACCGCCGCCTGGCTGAGCATCGTGACAGTACCGACGAGCAGGGCCATCGAGAGGATGCCGCGCTGGCGCCAGGCCTGCCATGCGAGCAGCCGGGCCGGCGTCGAGAGCGGAGGGGTCCCTGGGTCAGGGAGGGGGAGGGGTCGCACGGTGTTCTACCCTAGGTTCGGCGTCCGACACGGGGCCACGCTTTAACCGCTGCACCGACCGCTGCTCCCGCCGCGGACGTCACGCCCGCGTCGACGACCGACCCGGTGTGCACGACCTGCGTGAGGAACCTTCCAGCCATGACTTCTCCGGACCCCGTCACGGACAGCCCGCTCGCGAGCGAGAGCCCCCGGCCGCCGTCGGGCGCGGGTGCTGCCCCGAGTGCGGACGCCGCGCGCACCGCGATCCGCAAGGCCCGCGGCGCGCTCTCGCGCTACCGGGTCCTCGCGATCATCACCGGTGTCATGCTCCTGATCCTGTGCGTCGAGCTGCTCGTCAAGTACGGGGTCGGCGCGTTCGTCGACGTCGACGCAGTCATGCGGTACGTCTCGTGGATCCCCTTCGCGCACGGCTGGATCTACGTCGTCTACCTCGTCACCGTCCTCGACCTGTGGACCAAGATGCGCTGGGGCTGGGGCCGCCTCGCGACGATGGTCTTCGCGGGCGTCGTCCCGGTGATGTCGTTCATCCTCGAGAAGAAGGTGCACGCCGAGGCGGAGGCCAAGCTCGCCGTGCTGGAGGAGCAGTACGCGTCATGACGACGCGCCTCGCACCCCTCGTCGCGCCCGGTCCCGACCTCACGACACCGGAGCTCGAGCGGTACGCCCGTCACCTGTCGCTCCCCGGGGTCGGCCCCGAGGGACAGCGCCGCCTCGCCGCGGCGCGCGTGCTCGTCGTCGGTGCGGGTGGCCTCGGCAGCCCCGCGCTGCTCTACCTCGCCGCCGCCGGCGTGGGCACGATCGGCATCGTCGACGACGACGTCGTCGACACGTCCAACCTCCAGCGCCAGGTGATCCACGGCGGCCCGGACGTCGGACGTCGCAAGGTGGACTCCGCGCGCGACGCGATCGCCGACGTCAACCCGCACGTGCGGGTGGTCGAGCACGCTCACCGCCTCGATGCCGGCAACGCGCTCGACGTGCTGCGCGGCTACGACGTCGTGCTGGACGGCGCCGACAACTTCCCCACGCGTTACCTCGTCTCCGACGCGTCCGAGATCCTGGGCCTGCCCGTCGTCTGGGGCTCGATCTACCGGTTCCAGGGCCAGGTGAGCGTCTTCTGGGGCGCGCCCCGGTTCGCAGCGCCCGACGACGGCGCGCACCCGGGCGGTCGCGTCGCCGACACCCCGGTTCCCACCGGGGCCGACCCGCGCGGGGTCACCTACCGCGACGTGTTCCCCGTCCCGCCGCCGCCCGGCGCGGCCCCCGACTGCGCGACGGGCGGCGTCTTCGGCGCGATGTGCGGGACCGTCGGCTCGGTCATGGCGACCGAGGCGATCAAGCTCGTCACGGGCGCCGGCACGACGCTGCTGGGCCGCCTCGCCGTCTACGACGCGCTCGAGCTCACCTGGCGTCAGCTCACCGTGCGCGCCGACCCGACGCGCGAACCCGTCGCCGCACTTCTCACCGGCGACGACGCCTACGCCGCGTTCTGCGGGCTCGGCCCGGTCGACCCGCCGTCGGCGACGACCGCAGACCCCCGGCCGGCAGGCCAGCGCGAGGGGACGGCGTCGGGCACGGCGATGCCGCCGGGGGAGCGCGACGTCACGCCGCAGGACGCCGCTGCGCTCCTGGCCGACCCCGCCGCCGCGCCGTTCCTGCTCGACGTGCGCGAGGACTGGGAGGCGCAGGTGCGCCCCCTGCCGGGCTCGACGCTCGTGCCGAGCGGTGCGTTCGTCGACGGGACCGCCGCGGCGGCGCTCGCCGACCTCCCGACGGACCGGCCGGTGCTCGTCGTGTGCGCGGTCGGGGGACGCTCGGCCCGCGTGGCCGACGCCGCACGCGCCGTCGGCATCGACGCCCGCTCCGTCGTCGGAGGGGTCCCGGCACTCCTCGCGGAGCTCACCCCGACTCCGCCTGCGAGGTAAGAACCAAGGTCTGCCGAGGTAGAGCCGTGGTTGCTTGTCGGACGGCGGTGGGGTCGCCCTGGGTGTCGGGGTGGGTGGGGGCGCCGCGTCTACCATCCGCCGCTCGTTCCTCGCGGCTCCCGCCAGGCCCACCACGACGCGGCGCCCCCACCCACCCCTCCCGGCGTCGTCCCACCCTGGTCGGTGCTCACCCGGGCGACGGCCCGCAGGTCCGGTCCGGCTCTCGTCGCGCCGTCGCGCCGTGCGGCCGACGCCCGAGCCTCGCCCCGTCGTCGAACACGACGTGGCTCGCGGTCGAACACGACCTGAGTGTCGCTACGGCCCGGTTAACGACACTGATGTCATGTTCGGCGCGTGACCACGCCCTGACCGGCCGACCACGGCTCTAC
>NZ_JBZGBY010000040.1:0-25495 GCF_059159975.1 Cellulosimicrobium sp. BMG9.22
CTGTCGGAGGGGCCGCTTCGCGCCTGGCACACCGTCAGGTGACGGGCGCGCCGCCGTCGCTGCGCTCGACGCGGTAGCCCTCGGAGCGCAGGTGAGCGACGAGCTCGTCGCAGTGCTCCGGGCCCTTCGTCTCGACCTGCATGCGCACCCACGCCTCCCCGATCGCGAGGCCCACGTCGGTGCGGTCGT
This sequence comes from Cellulosimicrobium sp. BMG9.22, assembly GCF_059159975.1. Classification (NCBI taxonomy): domain Bacteria; kingdom Bacillati; phylum Actinomycetota; class Actinomycetes; order Micrococcales; family Promicromonosporaceae; genus Cellulosimicrobium; species Cellulosimicrobium sp. BMG9.22. The sequence continues at coordinate 190 of NZ_JBZGBY010000040.1, forward strand.
GGTCGATGTGCATGATGTTGCCGCGCGTGGTGGCGACGACCTCGAGCAGTCGCGCGAGCGCCCCGGGACGGTCGTCGAGCAGCACCTGGAGCTGGATGTACCGGCCGGCGGCCGCGAGGCCGTGCCGCACGACGCGCAGCAGCACGAGCGGGTCGATGTTCCCGCCCGACAGCACGACGACGACCGGCCCCTCGACCGGGTCGGCCGTCCCCGCGTCGACCGCGGCAGCCCCGGACAGGAGCGCCGCGACGCCCGTCGCGCCCGCAGGCTCGACGAGCAGCTTCGCGCGCTCGGCCACCATGAGCAGCGACCGCGAGATCTCGTCCTCCGTGACGGTGCGCACGTCGACGCCGTGCCGCGCGACGATCCGGAACGGCACCGAGCCGGGGGTTCCCACGGCGATGCCGTCGGCCATCGTCGCGGCGAGACGCGCCGTCGTCGGCTCCCCCGCGGCGAGCGAGCCCGGGTAGGCGGACGCGCGCGCCGCCTGCACGCCCACGACGCGCACGTGCGGCGCGGCCTCGGCGAACGCCGCCGCGAGGCCGGCGACGAGCCCGCCGCCCCCGAGCGGCGCGACGACGGTCCGGACGTCGGGCACCTGCTCGAGGATCTCGAGCGCGATGGTCGCCTGGCCCGCGACGACGTCGGGGTGGTCGAACGGGTGGATGAACACCGCGCCGGTGCGTTCGGCCTCGGTGCGCGCGGCCGCGAGCGTCTCGTCCACGTCCGCGCCGACGAGGCGCACCTCCGCCCCGTACTGGCGCGTCGCGGCGACCTTGGGCAGCGCGGCGTCCACCGGCATGTAGACGACCGCGTGGATGCCCAGCAGTCCCGCCGCGAACGCGACGCCCTGCGCGTGGTTGCCCGCGCTCGCCGCGACGACGCCGCGCGCCTTCTCCTCGTCGCTCAGGCGCGCCATGCGCACGTACGCACCGCGCACCTTGAACGACCCGGCACGCTGCAGGTTCTCGCACTTGAGCAGGACCCGGACGCCCGCGGCCTCGCTGATCGCGCGGGTCGACTGGACGGGCGTGCGGTAGGCGACGCCGTCGAGCAGCCGCGCGGCGTCGCGGACGTCGTCGAGCGTGACCGTGGCGGGTTCGCCCGCGCTCACCGCTCGTCCTCGGCTGCGGGCCCGCCCGCGTCCTGCGGCCCGACGACGGGAGAGTCGTCGTCCGAGCGCTCGCCCCGGCGACGGGGCCGACGCCGGACGGCCGCGTCCTCGAGGTCGGCCTCCGCACGCGCGACCACCGGCGCCTGCGGGCTGCCCCGCACGACGACGCGGTCGTCCGTACCGAGCTCGGGGAACTTGTCGTGCCCGTGGAGGTAGAGGACCACAGTGTTGAGGACCGCGGCGATCGGGACGGCGAACAGCGCGCCGACGATCCCCGCCGCGAAGCTGCCCGCCGCGACGACGAGCAGGACGGCGACGGGATGCAGCGAGACCGCGTGCCCCATGAGGAACGGCTGGAGGATGTGGCCCTCGATCTGCTGCACGAGCAGGACGATGCCGAGCATCGCGAGCGCGGCCGGCCAGCCGTTCGCGACGAGGACCACGAGCACCGCGATCGAGCCGGTGACGATCGCACCGACGATCGGGATGAACGAGCCGATGAAAACGAGGATCGCGAGCGGCAGGGCGAGGCTCGGGACGAAGAACGCCGCACCGATCCCGATGCCGACCGCGTCGACCGCCGCGACGAGGATCTGCGTGCGCGTGTAGGCGGAGAGCGTGACGATCCCGCGCCGTCCGGCCTGGTGCACGGAGTCCCGAGCGCGCAACGGCAGGAGCCCGACGGCCCACGACCAGATGGTCCGGCCGTCGAGCAGGAAGAAGAACGTGCAGAACAGCGCGATGAGCGCGCCCGCGACGACGTGCCCGATGGTCGTCGCCGCGCCGAGCGCTCCGGAGACGATGCTGCTCTGGTTCTCCGAGAGCGCGGTCTGGGCCTGGTCGAGGTAGGAGTCCAGCGTCACGGAGTCGAGACCGAGCGGCCCGTCCGCGAGCCAGTCCGTGAACGTCTGGAAGCCCTCGACGGCCTGGTCGCGCAGGTCCTGGAACCCGCTGACGATCTGCTGGCCGGCGAGCGTCACGAGCCCGGCGACGACGAGGATCAGCCCGATGAGCGCCGCGCCCGACGCGAGGCCGCGCGACATCCCGAGGCGCCGGAAGAACCGCTGCACGGGCGTGAGCAGCACCGTGAGCAGCAGCGCGACGGCGATCGGCACGATGATCACCTTGAGCTGGGCGATCACCCAGAAGGTGGCGGCGATCGCCGCGCCGATGAGCAGGAGCCGCCACGACCAGGCCGCGGCGGACCGCACGGAGTCGGGCACCGCCGTCGTGCCGGGGCGCCCGGACGGGAGCGGGTCGGGGGCCTGGTGCTGGTCGGTCTGCGCGCTCACGGGCCCACACTAGGTGAGCGCCCCGCGACGTGCGCCGGTGATCACCGCGCGACGCGGCCGTTGTGCGCAGAATCTCCTCCCGCCGAGGTAGAGGCGTGGTCCCGCGCGGTAGAGGCGTGGTCATGACCACACCTCACGCTCGGCCCGCTAGGCGAGCGCCTGGGTGAGGTCTGCGACGAGGTCCTCGACGTCCTCGATGCCGACGGACAGCCGGACGAGGTCGTCGGGGACCTCGAGGGCCGTGCCGGCGACGGAGCCGTGGGTCATGCGCCCGGGGTGCTCGATGAGGGACTCGACCCCGCCGAGCGACTCGGCGAGCGTGAAGACCTGCGTCCGTCCGCACACGTCGAGTGCCCTGGCCTCGCTGCCCGCGCGGAACGCGACCATGCCGCCGAACCCGCTCATCTGCCGCGCGGCGAGCTCGTGCCCGGGGTGCGACGCGAGCCCGGGGTAGATCACCTCGGTCACGGCCGGGTGCGCCTCGAGGAAGTCCGCGATCGCGGCCGCGTTGGTCTGGTGGCGGTCCATGCGCACCGCGAGCGTCTTGAGCCCGCGCAGCGTGAGCCACGCGTCGAACGGCCCGGCGACGGCGCCCGACGCGTTCTGGTGGAAGCCGACGGCGCCCGCGACGTCCGTCCCGCCCGCGGGTGACGCGAGGCCGCCCGGGAGCTGCGCGCCCGTCGCGACGACGAGCGCTCCCCCGACGACGTCGCTGTGCCCCCCGATGTACTTGGTCGTCGAGTGCACGACGACGTCCGCCCCGAGCGCGAGCGGCTGCTGCAGGTAGGGGGTCGCGAAGGTGTTGTCCACGACGAGCAGCGCCCCGGCGTCGTGCGCGACGCCCGCGAGCGCCGCGATGTCGCTGACTCCGAGCAACGGGTTGGTCGGCGTCTCGACCCACACGACCCGCGTCTCGGGACGGACGGCCGCACGCACGGCCGCGACGTCCGAGAGGTCGACCGGCGTGTGCTCGACCCCCCACGGCCCGAACACCCGGGCGATGAGCCGGTAGGTACCGCCGTACGCGTCGTCGGGCACGATCACGTGGTCGCCGGGACGCAGCACCGCGCGCAGCAGCGTGTCCTCGGCGGCGAGCCCCGACGCGAAGGCGAACCCGCGCGCGGCGGGCGACCCGTCCGCCGTCGGGCGCAGTTCCCCGGACTCCGCCGCGGCGAGCGCCTCCTCGAGCGCGGTGCGCGTCGGGTTGGCCGAGCGCGAGTACTCGTAACCGCCGCGCAGGCCGCCGACGCCGTCCTGCTTGTACGTCGAGACCTGGTGGATGGGCGGCACGACGGCGCCCGTCGTCGCGTCCGGGTCCTGGCCCGCGTGGATCGCGCGCGTGGAGAAGCCGGTGGTCGTCCAGTCGCGGTGCTCGCCGGTGGGGTTGCTCACCCGGCCAGCGTACGGCGCCCGATGACGCCCGCTCGCCCGGGAGACACTGGAACAGTGCGCCCCCGTGGGGCGTTGCAGTGGGTGCCGGCCGATGCGTCGTGGGCAGCGCCCCGGCCGTCCAGCACCCCTTTCAGGAGGTAAGCGATGAACTCGATCTTCGACGCGATCTTCGGCTCGTCAGGCAAGACTACGATGGTCGCCCCCGAGGACACCCTCCCCGGCCGCCAGTCCCCCGTCCTGCAGAGCCCGCGACCGCACACCGTGCTCGGCAAGTCCCTCACCGGCCCGTGGCCCGAGGGAACGCGCGTGCTCTACCTCGCGATGGGCTGCTTCTGGGGCGCGGAGGAGATCTACTGGCAGGTGCCGGGCGTGGTGAGCACCGCCGTCGGGTACATGGGCGGCACCACGCCGAACCCCACCTACGAGGAGGCGTGCAGCGCACGCACGGGGCACACCGAGACGGCGCTCGTCGCCTACGACCCCGCGAAGGTCTCCGAGGAGGAGCTGCTCAAGATCTTCTGGGAGCGGCACGACCCGACCCAGGGCTACCGCCAGGGCAACGACGTCGGCACGCAGTACCGGTCCGCCGTGTACTGGACGACGCCCGAGCAGGAGCAGGCCGTCCGGGAGACCGCCGAGCGCTACGGGAAGGTCCTCGAGGCCAAGGGCTACGACCCGATCACGACCGAGATGCGCCCCGCGGCCGAGGCCGGCCCGTTCTACTACGCCGAGGACTACCACCAGCAGTATCTGAGCTCGGCCAAGAACCCGAACGGCTACCGCTGCCACGCGACCACGGGCGTCCCGTTCCCCGACGCCGCGTAACCCACGCGAGTCACACCCGACGGCCCTTGATCCACTGGATCGAGGGCCGTCCGCTTCGCAAGACGTGCTCAGCTGTCAGGCTCTCCCGGCCCGATGAGTCGGATCCGGTCGTGGAGCGCCGTGGTCCACGCCTCAGGATCCGCGTTGTACTTTCGACACGAGGCAAGCCATGCTTCGAGTTCCGCACGGATGTGCTCCTCGTCGTGGACGTACTCGCCCGGCGCCCCGTGCGCGGTGAGGTGTGGCTGTCCGGGAGGATGCGTCATGTCGAACCCGTGCAGGTGCTGGAGCGCAGTCATCACCAGTGGCTCGAGACCGGAGTCGGGATCCGCCATGACGTGCGGATCGGCCCAGCGATGTACGTCCTCACGGCTCACATCGCCGCAGACGAGCGCCGTCCACAACGCCTGGATCTCGTGGCGCTCGGGCACCGGCAGGATCGTCACGGTGGGATCGTACGGTCTCCCTGCTCCCGCATGGCGCGCCGGGTCATTGGCTACCGACGGGGCCGTTGCAGGACATGAGTAAGCCCCAGGCGCTTGCATCAGAGGCGGCACTGGGGCGTTCGTCGTCGACGCTATCATCCCGCTATGACTCGGGTCGAGGGGGCGGACGAGAACGGTGCAGACGCCGAGGGGCGCGACGGCACGCCCCGATCGCTGGTGGTCTGGGACCTGCTGTCCGAACCGAGAATGGCACCGTACCTGCGAGCTGCGGACGGCGACAGGCAACGAGCGCTCGAGCTCTACGAGTGGAGTTGTCGCACGGCCTCGGCGGCGTTCGAGATCGTCGGGCATCTCGAGGTCCTGATGCGCAACGCTCTCGACCGGGCGCTCGCCGAGCACTCTCGCGAACCCGACGTCGGGATCCCCTGGTTCCTCCTTCCGACGCCCGGAGGGGAGGCCGTCGCCGAGCAGGTAGACGTGGTGCGGGCTCGACTGCGCCCTCGAGGTCAGGAGAGTCGACACCAGATCGTCGCCGGACTCAGCTTCGGATTCTGGTCCGGACTGCTCGGGTCGCGCTACGAAGAAGTGTGGCGAGACGCGGTCCGCCACGCGTTTCCGTACAGCGACGGGCGGAGGAAGCAGATCTCGTCGGCTGTGGAACGAGTCCGGAAGTTCCGGAACTGGCTCGCCCACCACGACTCCATGGTGAACGTCGACGTCCCGTTCGAGATCCGGCAGATCGTCGAGCTCGCGGGATTCATCGACCCCGTTGCCGCCCGATGGCTGGAACAGTGCTCACGCGTCATGGACGTCTACCGCGAACGTCCGGTCACGGTCGACGACACCGTCGTCGTGCCGGCTCGCGATGCATGGGCACTGTACGAGCAGCACCACGCCTACGTATGTCAAGCCGCGCGGGCCTTTCGCCCTGTCGAGAGAATCGCCTTCTATGTCGACCAGCAGATCAAGGCGGACGTGCCGATGATTCAGCACCGTCGAGACGACGTCGAGTGGACCGACGAGGAGGTTGTACGGCTCGAAAGATCCTCGGACCGTTTCGATCGTCGCATCGCCCGGCTGATACCCGCCGCATGCCAGGCGGGATGGACCGAAGGCCGCTACCAGGTGTTCCTGCTCTCGGCGCCCGGCGATCCGCGACACAGGTCGCTGGCCCGGCCGATCGCACACCTCGCCACCGGCCGCGGATCTGCCTACGTCCAGCGACAGCGGTACGTCTCGCTCCACGGACTTGAGACGGCACGCACCACTGCAGACCTCGATCAGCGCGCCTGAGCACCGAGTCGTTCGCGGGCGAGCCGACGCGCGAACCGTGGGCGTCGGCACCCCCAGCGACCTCGCCCATCCTGACGGGCGCACGAACGACCAGGACCCTGCGGTGACGAGGAGCTCTGAGCGGCCTCAGGCGCGCTGGCCGAGCAGGACGCGCGTCCCGCGCGTGCGCCGGACGAGCAGGTCGTACACCACGAGCAGCACGACGGACGAGACCACGACGATCACCACGTACTTGGCCACCGCGGGCAGGTCCCAGCCCACCACCGGGTACGCGACGGCGACCACGACCGGCTGGTGCAGCACGTACAGCGGCAGCACCGCCGCCCCGAGGTACGCCCAGGCACGACGACGCAGCGCGCCCCCGGCGCTCGGCTCGCCCGCGACGGTGGTCGACGCCGCGGCGACGGTCGCCGCTGCGGACGCGGACCGGCGTCGCACGCCCCACCGGTCGAGGAGGCCGAGGAGCGCGACGACCCAGCACCAGCCGGCGACGCCGTAGAGGAACCGGAACGCGAGCGCCGCGGCGCCGTCGCCCGTGAACGCGTCGACCTCGCCCGCCGGGCCGAGGAACAGCGCCATCCCGGCCCCGAACACGCCGATCCCGACGAGCCCCGCGATCCCGGCGTCGCGGCGCACCGCGACCCGGAACCGGTCGTCGGACGCGAGCACGAACCCGGCGAGGAAGAACGCGAGGTAGCCCCACCGGCTCCACGCCGCGAACCCCTCCTCGAGCTCGTGCGCCGCGCACACCACCCCGACCAAGACCGCAGGGACGAGCACCGATCCCCGGGTGACCGACGCCCGGGCGAGCCGCTCGCGCGCGCCGTGCGCGACGTCGTCGGGCACGACGCGCACCAGCACGGCGAGCGCGCACGCCCCGGTGAGCAGCAGGACGACGAACCACAGGTGACCCGTCTCGAAGTGCTCGCCGTCGACGACGAACGGGAAGTCGCCGGGTTCGAACCGCACGTCGAAGAACCGCGGCCAGAACTCGAAGTACAAGCCGGTCCAGGTGCCCTCCCCGCGGGCCCGCAGGTACTGCGGGAGCGGCAGGAGCAGGACGAGCGCGACGAGCAGCGGGACGCCCAGCCGCAGGACGCGCTCGCGCGCGAACCCGCCCGCCCCGCGCGAGCGCACCGAGTGCCACGCACCGATGCCCGCGATGGCGAAGAGCAACGGCATCGCGAACACGACGACGGGCGCGACGACGAACGTCGTCAGCTCGGCCGTCTCGGCGTTCTTCACGTAGAAGTCGTTGCGCGCGTCGAACACGAGCGCGGCGTGGAAGAGCACGAGCCCCACGACGACGAGTGCGCGCACCGCGTCGAGCTCGCTGCGTCGGTCCGGATGCCGCTCGGGGCGTCGCTCCACGCCTCGCATCATGGCACCGTGTGCAGGTGACGTCACCTGCCCTCGTCCCCGTGCCCGACGCCGCTCGCCCGCCCTGGGCGGTCGGCTCTCCCCTGCGGCTGCTCGCCGCCGTGCTCGTCTCGGGCTCCGCGGTCCTGCTGTTCGCGGTCCACGTGCGCCCCCTCGGGTACGTGCCGCTCGTGCTCGGGATCGCGCTCGGGCTGCTGGTGGACCGACGCCTCGGGCGCGACCTCGCGCTCGTCGGGACCGGTATGGCGATCATCTCGACCATCTCGCTCGAGGCAGATCTGTCCGACGCCGGGATCGCCCGCTTCGCCGTCGTGCTGTCGCTCGCGGTCCTGGTCCCCTGGGCGCTGTCGCGGTTCGTCTTCCGGGAGCGCGTCATCACGTTCCCCGTGGCGACGGGACGGCGCTGGTCGCGCGGGCAGGTGATCTACCTCGTCGTGGTCGTGGCGGCGGGGTACCTGATCCTGCCGTACTACTTCATCGGCTCCGGCGCCTACCTCAACTGGCCCGAGATCACGGGCGGCCAGGAGATCGCCCGCCTGTTCGTCGGGGTCAACGCGGTGGGGATCTGGGACGAGCTGTTCTTCGTGTGCGTGGTGTTCGCGCTGTACCGGGAGCACTTCGGACTGTGGACGGCGAACCTGCTCCAGGCGGCGGTGTTCGTGTCGTTCCTGTGGGAGCTCGGCTACCGCGAGTGGGGTCCGCTGCTCACCGTGCCGTTCGCGCTCGTCCAGGGCTGGATCTTCTCGTGGAGCAAGTCGCTCACGTACGTCGTCGCGGTCCACCTGCTGTTCGACCTCGTCGTGTTCGCGGTGCTCGTGCACGCGCACCACCCCGAGCTGTTCGACGTCTTCGTGACCGTCCCGCGCTGAGGCGGACGCCACGGGCCTGCGTCCGGTGCCCCGCACGACCGCGCCACCCCGTGCCCGTCCGGAGTCGTCAGACCTGGGGGGCCAGGAGCACGCGGTGCACGCTGTCGACGCGGCACGCCGCGGTGACCGCGACGGTCGCCGGGCCCGAGAGCGCCGTCACCGCCGCGACGACGACCGCGACGCCGACCGCCGCCCCTGCGACGACGTCGTGCGGGAAGTGCACGCCCTGCGCGACCCGCGCCGTGGTCCGGGTTCTACGTCGGCAGACCGCGGTACTACCTCGGCAGATGGCGGTACTACCTCGCGTCGGGGGCGTCGGGGGCGTCGTCCGCGGGGACGTAGAACGCCGTCGTGGCGGCGACCCGCGCGGCGACCTCGTCCGCGGACAGCCCGTCTGCGGCGGCGAGCGCGGCGCCCCAAGCCTCGCTGCTCGCGACGTTGAACGCGCGCAGCTCGGGGCTGTCGAGGACGGCCTGAGGGTCCAGGGGCTCCGCCCCGCCCAGGTGCAGTCCGAGGCCGAGCAGCGCCCCGTCCCAGCCGACGCCCACGGCGCCAGGCCCGAACTGGTCCCACATCTCGGGCGGCACGACGGCGGTGTGCTCGAGCGTGAGGGTCGTGCCACCGTCGGACGCCGACGCGAGCCGCACCTCGAGGATCGAGGAGTCCTCCGGCGTCGGCGGGCCCATGACCCACGTGAGCCGCAGGAGACGAGGAGCGTCGCAGACCCGGATCTCGCCCCCGGCGTTGCCCTCGACCTGGTACGTCCCCCCGACGCGGAACTCCCCCGTGACCGGCAGGAACCAGCGCGGGATCCGCTCGGGGTCGGTCACGGCGTCCCACACGTCCTCGACGTCGGCGGGGTACGTCCGTTCGATCGTGATCACGCGGGCCTCGCCCGCGGGGAGCGCGCCGGTCCCGACGGCGCGCCGGGCGGCCTCGAGCTCGGTGATGAAGTCCTTCATGCTGTCCTCCTGGTGGTGTCGGTCGGGCGCTCGCCGTCAGCCTCCCGGACGGCCGCAGCCGCCGCGGTGGCCCGGCGTCGCTCGCGCGCTCCACGCGCGAGCTCGGTGCCGAGAGCGTCGAGGCGCTGCTCCCAGAACCGGCGCAGGCCTGCGGCCCAGTCCTCGACCTCGTCGAGCGCCGTGGGGTCGAGCGTGTAGAGGCGCCGCGTCCCCTCGGGGCGCACCGTGGCGAAGCCGCTGGTCCGCAGGACCTTGAGATGCTGCGAGACGGCCGGCTGGCTGATCCCGAACTCCTCGCCGAGCAGCGCGGCGAGCTCCCCCGCCGGCCGCTCACCCTGGGCGAGATGCTCGAGGATCCGACGACGCACCGGGTCGCCGAGGACGTCGAACGCTTCCATGACCTCCATGGTTCACCCGACAGTTATATAAGTCAAGGCCTATGAATGGCCGAGGCTCATCGGCGCTTCCCCCCACGGCCGCGCGCGCCGCGCCCCTTCTGCGCGCCCTTGCCCTGCTTGCCGCCGCTCGGACGCCCTCCGCCACGCCCCGTCCCGCCGCGCGCGTCCTGGCTCCCCGTCGTGCCGCGGCCCGCCTGCTTGCGCGTCGCCGCCGGTTCCTCGGGAGACGCCTCGGCCCGGCGCCCCCGCGAGCTGTTGACCGTGCGCCCGCGCACGATCCCGACCATCTCCTCGATGAGGTCGTCGTCGCGGTCGGCGAGCCACGCGAGCGCGACCGGGGCCGTGGGCGCGTCCTCCAGGCGCCGGTAGGTCACATCCTTGCGGTGGTGCAGGCGCGCGATCGACTGCGGCACGACCGCCACGCCGACGTCCGCCGCGACGAGGACGACGGCGTCGCCCGTCGTGGCGGGTCGTTCGACCGCCGGTCGTCCCGGCGGCTCGGGCGCGTCGTCCGGGGCCCCCGGCTCGCCGGCCCACGGCACGACGTCGTCGAGCGGGCGCAGCAGCACCTCGTCAACCAGGTCGGCGAGCGCGACGGGCTCGTCCGGCTCGAGCGCCGCGAGCAGGTGGTCGCGCGAGACGAGGACCACCGGCGTCTCCTCGTAGAGCCGGATCGCGCTGAGGACGTCGCGGTCGACCGGCAGGCGCAGGATCGCGGCGTCCGCCTCGTCGTCGCGGAGCGCGCGCTCGGCGTCGGCCGCCTCGACGGCGACGAGGTCGAGCGGCACGTCGACGAGCCGCTCGCGCCACGTGCGCACCCACTTCGCCGGGACGACGCCGGGCACGTAGGCCAGCCGGAAGCGCGGCCCGCTGTTGCCGTCGTCGGTCGTTCCCTCGGGGGCCGTGCCCGCATCGTCGTCCACCCCACAACCCTAGAGGCCCGGCCGACGCCTCGTGCCGACGCCCGACCACCGTCGGCCGACTACCCTGGAGCCCATGACCCCCAAGCAGTCCGCGCAGACCATGAAGCCCGCCACCGCGGCCAAGAAGCTCGGGGTGTACCTTCCCGCCACGCCGCCGGAGTTCCAGGAGGGCACGATCACGCGTTCCCAGCTCGAGGAGCTCGAGAAGAACCCTCCGGAGTGGCTGAGCGAGCTGCGCCGCAACGGCCCCCACCCGCGCCCCGTCGTCGCCGGCCGGCTCGGCATCTCGATCTCAGGCCTCACCCGCGGCGGGCTCACCGAGCCGATGACGACCCAGGAGATCGACGACCTGCGCCAGGACCCGCCCTCGTGGCTCGCCGAGGAGCGCGATATCCAGAAGAAGGTCCGCGCCGAGGAGGAGCGGCTCGCCGCCGCCCGGGCGAAGAAGGCCTGAGCAGCGCGCCTCAGTCCGCCTCGACCGCGGCGTCGTCGCCCGCCGGCCGCGTGGCCACGCGGTCGGTGTGACCCAGCGACAGGTCCGGCGCCACGGCGTCGCGCACGCGCCGCTTGAGGTCCGGGACCTCGGGGAAGCCGCCCTCGGTCTTGCGGTCCCACAGCAGCACGGGGCCGTCCCCGGCGTCGAGCGTCACGCGGAAGACGCCGTCGACGCCGGGCACGAGCGCGACCTCCCCGAGCCGGGTGCGGAAGGTCTGCAGCAGCTCCTGGGCGACCCACGCCGCGCGCAGGAGCCAGCGGCACTGCGTGCAGTACTCCACGGCCAGCCGCGGCAGGACCGCGCGCCCGGAGGCGTGCACCGCGGGATCGGTCGACGGCGTCGGCTCGCTCATGGCGTCAGCCTACGATCGGGCCGCTCGGGGACGGTGCCGCGGGACGCGCGACGGCGCCCGTCCCGACACGTCGTCACGCACCACGCTCGGCGGGGAGCCTCCCGCTCGCCACGGCGGCCTCGAGCGCCGCGAAGTCGCTCTCGACCACGTCGGCGTACGCGCGCGCCCAGCGCGCGACGGCGTCGTCGAAGACCTCCGACCGGCCGAGGTACCCGTAGGTGACCCGCGTGCCGGGCGACTGGCTGTGCGCCCGCGCGAGCACCCGGCCGCACAGCACCGCATAGCCCGCGAACTGCTCGGGCGCGAGCCGGTCCAGCTCGACCGAGCCCTTCATGTCCCGGAACTGGCGCCAGTAGAGGTCCGCGTGCGGACCACCGCCGACGAGCCCGCCCAGGTCTCCGGTGATCCAGCCGAGGAACGGGTCGGACTGGGCCTGGAGGATCCGCTGGGACACGACGACCCGACGGCCCTGCGAGTGCCGGAGCCCGAGCGGTGCGACGCCTGACGGGAGCGCGTCCGCCATGCCCCCGAACGTCGCGAGCACCGAGGGCGAGGCCTCCTTCGCCTGCAGGACGAGCGGCTCGCCGTCGGGTCCCTCGAGCAGCACGATGTAGCAGCGCGTGCCGACGCTGCCGACGCCCACCACGCGCAGCACGTAGTCGACCAGCGTGAACTGGCCGAGCAGGAGCCGCACGTCCCCGCGCAGCGAGTCGCGGTAGCGGTCGAACAGCGTGGCGAGCTGCTCCACCGTGGCGTGCCCGACGTGCTGGGTCACCGGCGGCTGGTCGACGATCCGGGTGCGTCCGTCGTCGGTGCGCGCGGTGATCCGCTGCACGACCTGCTCCGACGTCCGGCGCCGCGCCTTGCGCTCGAGGCGGTGCAGCTCCTGGCGACCGGCCTTGCGCATGCTCGACTCGAGCGTCGCCGTCTCGACCTGGTAGGAGTACCGCTCGAGGGCGGTCAGGGCGTAGAGCTCGGCCATCGCCTCGCGGTACCCGCGCACGGCGAGGCGCACGGCGTCGGTGCACTCCTCCTCGCTCATGCCCTTGTCCCGGCCGCCGACGTGCACGCTCGCCGCGAGCCGCTTGACGTCCCACTCCCACGGGGCGTCGCCCGCCTCGTCGAAGTCGTTGAGGTCGAAGACGAGGCGCCGCTCGGGCGAGGCGAAGAGCCCGAAGTTCGACACGTGCGCGTCGCCGCACGCGACGACCTCGACGCCGGTGCGGGTGTCGAGGCGCAGGTCGTGCGCCATCGTCGCGGCCGTGCCGCGGTAGTACGCGAACGGCGACTCGACCATGCGACCGATGCGCAGCGGGACGAGGTCGGCGAGCCGACCCGCGTTCTGCTCCGCGACGATCGCGACGGGGTCCCGCTCCGGCAGGTGCAGCTCGCCGTGGCTGCTGCGCGGCAAACGGTCGCGCAGCGCGCGACCCGCGGCACGGGACTCGGCCAGGGTGCGCGGGACGTCCATGGGCCCTCTCCTCACGACGGCGGACCCGCACAGTAGCGCGCGGACGTGCGCGCGGCGCGGCGACGTTCGGCATCGCGCGCCGGGCGTGGAGACCCGGGCGGCCCGGGTCGGGGAGACTGGGTGTGTGACGCCCCTCCCGCCCGACCTCGACGGACTGCTCGCGCGGCTGCGCACCGGCGAGACGCCTCGGGGTGACGGGCCCGCTCGCGAGGACGCGCCCGTCGCGGTCGACGCCGCCGACCGCCTGCTGCTCGACGAGGCGGCCCCCCTCGTCGCCGCGGCCGGTCCGGGCGCCGTCGCCGTCGTGGACGACCGCTTCGGCGCGCTCACCCTGGGCGCGGCGGCGCTGACTCTCGACGCGACGGCGGCCGGCGCCGCGGCACCGGCCGGTGAGGATCCGGCACCCGTGCGCGTCCACCAGGACGCGTGCACCGACGAGGCCGCGCTCGACGCGAACGCGTCCGCGCTCGGGCTCTCGGGCGCCTCTGCGCGCCAGGCGCTCGGACCGGCCCTGCTCCGGGGCGCCCACGTCGTCCTGCTCCGCCTCCCCCGGGGGCTCGCTGCACTGCGAGACGTGGCCGAGCACGTCGCCCGGGAGGCCGAGCCCGACGTCGTGCTGCTCGCCGTCGGCCGCGTCAAGCACATGACCCCGGCGATGAACGACGTCCTGCGGGAGTCCTTCGGCGACGTGCGCGCCAGCCTCGCGCGTGGCAAGTCGCGCGTGCTCGCCGCGCGCTCGCCGCGCGCCGCCGGCGACGGCGTGCCGCGCGAGGAGCGCCGCCTCACCTATCCCGTCACGGTGGAGCTGCCCGACGTCGGGCTCACGGTCGCGGCGTACGGCGCTGCCTTCGCCGGTGCGAGCCTCGATCTCGGGACCCGTTTCCTCCTCGACCAGCTCGATTGCACCCCGGTGCTCGACGGCGCCACGCAGCTCGACCGCTCCGGCACCACCGGCACGCGGTCCGGCGACCCGGCCACGGACCGCGGTGCGGCATCCGGGCGCGAGCCGCGCGACGTCGTCGACCTCGGGTGCGGCACGGGCCTGCTCGCCGCGTGGGCGGCCCGACGCTGGCCGGACGCCCGGGTCGTCGCGGCGGACCGCTCGGACGCCGCGGTGCGGTCGGCAGCGCTCACGGCGCGGGCGAACGGTGTCGGCGAGCGCGTGCGCGTGGTGCGCGACGACGCGGGCGCGTCCCTCGCGCACGCGAGCGCCGACGTCGTGCTGCTCAACCCGCCGTTCCACGACGGCGCGGCGCTGCGCACGGACGCGGCGCACCGCATGTTCGCCGCGGCGGGGCGGATCCTGCGCCCCGGTGGGGAGCTGTGGTGCGTGTGGAACTCGCACCTGCGCTACCGCCCCGCGCTGGAGCGGACCGTCGGGCCCACGACCCAGGTCGCGCGCGACCGCCGCTTCACCGTGACCCGGTCGGTCCGGGTCCCGGCGAGATAGCGACGCCCAGCACGAAGAGGTGCTGGACGTCGCTGTCTCGCCCGGTTCGTCGCTATCTCACGGAGGACTACTGGACGTCGACGACGTCCACCACGAAGACGAGCGTGTCCGTGCCGCCGATGCCGGCCTGGGGCACGCCGCGCTGACCGTAGCCGTGCTCCGGCGGGATCGAGAGCATGACGCGCGAGCCGACGTTCTGGCCCACGAGGCCCTTGTCCCAGCCGCCGATGACGGCGCCCACGCCGATCGGGAAGGCGATGGTGTTGCCGCGGTCGTAGGAATTGTCGAACACCTGGCCGCCCCAGGTCTGCCCGAGGTAGTGGACGACGATGTTCCGCCCCGACGTGACGGCCGGGCCGTCACCCTCGGAGAGCACGACGACCTGGAGGCCGGCGGGCGCGTCCGTCTCCGGGAACGTGAGCGTCGGCTTGTCGCCGAACGATCCCGAGGCGGTGGGAAGGGTGGGCTGGTCGGTCACGAGGATGCCTCTCATCGGGTGCAGGACGCCCGCGCGGACACGGGTCTCCTTACCCTACGCGGGCCGCGCAGGCCCGCTCGTGGTGTCTCGAAGAGACCTCTTGTGCTCGGTGGCTAATGCCATTAGCCTTTCGGTTATGACCACCAACCAGAAGCCCGCCGTGCGCCATGTCGCCCGCGCCGAGGGGCGCCTCGCCTACACCGACCAGGGCTCCGGCCCGCTCGTCGTCGCCGTGCCCGGCATGGGCGACCTGCGCGCCACCTACGACGACGTCGTTCCCCACCTCGTCGCCGCCGGCTACCGCGTCGTCGTGGCGGACCTGCGCGGCCACGGCGACAGCGACACGACGTTCACCACGCACGGCGACGAGGCCACGGCGTCCGACTACGTCGCGCTCGTCGAGCACCTGGGCGCCGGACCGGCCGTCCTCCTGGGGAACTCGATGGCGGCCTCGGCGGCCGTGATCGCCGCGGCCGACCGTCCTGACCTCGTGCGCGGGCTCGTCCTGCTCGACGGGTTCCTCCGCGAGCCCTCCTCCCCCGCGAGGCTGCGCGCGATGCGCGTGCTCTACCGGGTGGCGCTCGCCCGGCCGTGGGGCGCGGCGTTCTGGGCGTCGTTCTACGGCTCGCTGAACAAGGGCCGCACACCCGAGCGCCTCGCCTCCCACCAGGCCGCGATCCGGGCCAACCTCTCCGAGCTCGGGCGCCTGCGCTCGTTCCGCGACCTGTGCCTCCAGCTCGACCACCGCGTCGTCGAGCCGCGCGTCGCCCGCGTCCAGGCACCCGCGCTCGCCGTCTTCGGCGCGCTCGACCCCGACTACGCCGACCCCGCGGCCGAGGCGGCGTGGGCCGAGGAGTCCCTGGGCGCGACGACGCTCGTGCTCCCCGAGGTCGGGCACTACCCGCAGCTCCAGGCGCCCGAGGAGGTCGTGTCCGCGACACTCGCGTTCCTCGCCGGCCTGCCCGACGGCGCCGCGCACCCGCGCGACGAGCACGCCGGCCAAGGCGCCGTGGGCGAGGGCACCACTCGTGGCTAGGGCCGGCCTGTCGCACGGCGCGGTCGTGCGGATCGCGCTCGACCTCGTCGACGCGGGCGGCCCGACCGGCTTCACGGATCTCACGCTCGCCAAGGTCGCCGCGCAGGTGGGCGTCACGACGCCGAGCCTCTACAAGCACGTCGGGTCGCTCGCCGCGCTGCGGCGCGAGGTCGCGATCGTGTCCGTCGAGGACCTCACCCGCGCGATGACGGACGCCACCGTCGGGCTCGCCGGGCCGGACGCCGTCGCCGCGCTCGCGCACGCGACCCGCCGGTTCGCGCACGCGCACCCCGGGCGCTACGCCGCGGTGCAGGTCGCGCCCGACCCCGACGACACCGCCGACGCCACGCTGTCCGTCACCGCGGGCCGCAGCGTCCAGGTCGTCGCCGCCGTGCTGCGCGGCTTCGACCTCCCCGAGGACCGCACGATCGACGCGATCCGCTCCGTGCGCGCGAGCCTGCACGGTTTCGTCGCGCTCGAGCTCGGCGGCGGCTACCGCCTGCCCGACGACCTCGACCGCAGCTTCGACGTCCACGTCGACGCGATCCTCGCCGGTCTCGCCTCGCTCTCCCGTCCGTCCTGATCCCCGAACCCCGGAGGCTCCCATGAGCTCGACCACCACCACTGCGCCCACCTCGACGACGTCGACCGCCCCCCGGCGGACCTCGCGCCTGACGGCCGCCGCGTTCCTCGCCGCCGGTGCGGGCTTCGTCCTGTTCCCCGCGCTGCGTCCTTGGCCCGACGAGACCCGCCCGACCGCGGAGCTCGCCGCCGCGTTCGCGTCCGACCGGTGGGTCGTGGCGCACCTGTGCGGCATCCTCGCGATCGGCCTGCTCGCACCGGCCCTGCTCGGCCTGCGCTCGGTGGTCGCGCCCGGCGCGACGACCCGCACCACGAACCTGCTCGCGTCGGCGACCGGGCTCGTCTGGGCCGGCGGGTTCCTCGCCTCGCTCTACTACGGCGCGGAGATGTTCGGCATCCAGGCGGTCGCGGCGTCGGCCGTCGCCACGGGCGACCCGGGCGGTACCGGGTTCCTGGACGTCGTCACCGACCTCCGCTCGGGCACGCTCGCCGTCGCGCTCTTCGGCACCGGCCTGATCCTCCTCGCGGTGGCCGGCGTGCTGACGGCGTTCGCCCTCCGCCGCGTCGCACGGCTGTGGTTCACCCTGCCGTTCGCGCTGGGCCTGGTCCTGCTGCTGCCGCAGTTCTGGGGCGGCCCGGGCCTCCGGGTCGCGCACGGCGTCCTGCTCGGCGTCGGGTGCGCGCTCCTCGCGGTCGTCGCGCTCCGTCGAGCACGACCCTGATCGCCCTCGAACACGACGTCGGTGTCGTTATCCGGGCGATAACGGCACCAACGTCGTGTTCGGCGAGACGTCGCGACGGTCAGCGGGCCGCGACGAAGCCCAGGAGGTCGTGGCGCGTGAGCACGCCGACCGGGTCGCCGTCCTCGACGACGAGCAGCGCGTCGTCGTCGTGCAGCGCCGCACGGACCGCCTCGACGCCCTCGCCCGCGCCGATGAGCGGGAAGCGCACCTCCATGTGGGATTCGACCCGGTCGGCGAGCGAGGCCCGACCGGAGAACACCGCGTCGAGCAGCTCCCGCTCGCTCACGGACCCGGCGACCTCGCCGATCTTCACGGGCGGCTCGGCGCCGACGACGGGCATCTGCGAGACGCCGTACTCGCGCAGGATCTCGATCGCGTCGCGCACGGTCTCGCTCGGGTGCGTGTGCACGAGGTCGGGCAGGCGCCCGTCCTTGGCACGCAGGACGTCCCCCGCGGTGACGCCCTCCTCGTCGGGCAGGAACCCGTACGACCGCATCCAGGCGTCGTTGAAGATCTTCGACAGGTAGCCCCGACCGCTGTCGGGCAGCAGGACGACGATCACGGCGCGCGCCGCCGCCTCCGGGTCCTCGTCCTCGAGCCGGCGCGCGAGTCGCAACGTCGCCTCGACCGCCATACCGCACGACCCGCCGACGAGCAGACCCTCCTCACGCGCCAGGCGACGCGTCATCGTGAACGAGTCGGCGTCGCTCACCGGGATGATCTCGTCCGGGACCTCCGGGTCGTACGCCGCCGGCCAGAAGTCCTCGCCGACGCCCTCGACGAGGTACGGCCGCCCGTCGCCGCCGGAGTAGACCGACCCCGCCGGGTCGGCGCCGACGATGCGCACGCGACCGCCGTCGGCCTCCGCACGGTCCGCCGAGACCTCCTGGAGGTAGCGACCCGTCCCCGTGATCGTGCCGCCGGTGCCGACGCCGGTCACGAAGTGGGTCACTCGGCCGTCGGTGTCCGCCCACACCTCGGGTCCGGTCGACTCGTAGTGCGACAACGGCCCGTTCGGGTTGGCGTACTGGTTGGGCTTCCAGGCGCCCGGGATCTCCTGGACCAGGCGGTCGGACACCGAGTAGTAGGAATCGGGGTGGTCGGGCGCGACGGCGGTCGGCGTCACGACGACGCGCGCCCCGTACGCGCGGAGCACGTCCCGCTTGTCCTGGCTCACCTTGTCGGGGCACACGAACACGCACTCGTAGCCCTTGCGCTGGGCCACGAGCGCGAGGCCGACACCGGTGTTGCCCGACGTGGGCTCGACGATCGTGCCGCCGGGGCGCAGCTCGCCCGAGGCCTCCGCGGCCTCGACCATCTTCAGGGCGATGCGGTCCTTCACGGAGCCGCCGGGGTTCACGTACTCGACCTTGGCGAGGATCGTCGCGCTGAGGCCTTCGGTGACACGGGACAGCCGGACGAGCGGGGTGCCGCCGACCAGCTCGGAGACGTGCTCTGCGTATCTCATCTCCCGATCATCCCCGATCCCGGGAACGGGTACATCGCGTCGGCGGGTGCCCGCCGCGCGGGCCCGTCATGAGGAACGGGAATTCCCGTACGGTGTAGAGCGTTACTCGCTCGACCGACCCCGACCGAGAGGTGATCCGTGCCCGAGACCACGACAGTCCCGCAGCCGACCGCACCCGAGACCGCGACCGCCGACGCGCCGGCGCTGCCCGACCTGCCGGACGTCGTCGTCCAGGCCGAGCGCCTCGTCGCGCTCGGCGTCCACACCATCGCGGGGCTTTCCGCGGACGAGCTCCGCGCCCGGGCCGCCACGCTCGCGGCGACGGCTCCCGACGGCGCCCTGCTCGTCGTCGACCCGCGGCTCGCCCCGCCGTCGGTCCTGGCTCCCCTGCTCCGGCTCCCGGTGCGCGGCGGCGAGAAGGAGGGGTTCGTCGTCGTCGACATGCCGGACGTCGACCGCTTCTCCCCGATCGAGGGCATCGAGGTCCCCGACGGCCCGCTGTACGTCGTCGTCGGCCTCGACCGCGGCGACGACATGGCGAACTGGTCGCCCGACGAGGCCCTGCCGGAGATCGCCGGTCGCGGGCGCACTCCCCTGCTGCTGCACGAGGGGATCCACTGGGCGCTCCAGGTGCCGGACGTCGTCGCGCGGAACCACTGCTACATGACGATCGGCTCACGCCTGCGGAAGCCGAACGGCACGCTCGACACCCGCACGCCCGCCGTCTGGATCTCGAACGGCACGGGTCGCGACGGCCGCGAGCGCCGCGGCGCCCCGAAGGTCGGCTGGTGCTGGGCGGGCAACCGTCACACCTGGCTCGGCTTCGCCTCGGCGACCACCCGCCTCCCCGTCTGACCCCCGCTGAGTGCATGAAATAGTCGCGGCGAACGCGTTCGACCGCGACTATTTCATGCACCCACGGATGGGTTCGGCCGTCAGTCGCTGCTCTGCAGGATGGCGAAGAGGCGCAGGAACTCGAGGTAGAGCCAGATCAGCGTGACGAGCAGGCCGAACGCTGCCGACCACGCAAACTTGGCGGGCACGCCGCCCTCGACGCCGCGCTTGATCGAGTCGAAGTCGACGATGAGGGACGCAGCCGCGAGGCCCACGGCGACGAGGCTGATCACGATGCCGAGCGTCCCGCCGCGCAGGCCCCAGCCGTCGAGCGCGCCGAACATGAGGAGCACGACGTTGACGAGCGAGAACGCGAGGTAGCCGACCATCGCGATGAGCAGCCAGCGCGTGAACTTCGGGGTGACGCGCACCTTGCCGGACTTGAAGAGGAACAGTGCGGCGGCGAACGTCGCGATCGTGGCGACGACGGCGGACGGCACGACGCCGCTCCACTGCTCCTCGTAGAACCGGCTGATCCCACCGAGGAACACGCCCTGGGCGACGGTGTACAGCGTGATGAGCAGCGGGCTCGGGTTGCGCTTGAACGCGTTGACGAGGCCGAGCACCAGGCCGACGACCGCACCGCCGATCCACAGCGCCGGCATCTGCGGCGTGACGTACCACGAACCGGCCGCCACGACGACGAGCAGCGCGAGCAGCCCGCCGGTCTTCATGATGACGTCGTCGTACGTGAGGCGCTTGGTGTCGGCGGTCGTGGCTGCCGGCGCGTCGTACATCTGGTTCAGCGTCGCCGCGTCCGCGGCCTGGGCACCGTACTGGCCCCACTGGCCCGCCTGCTGCGGCGTGCCGTACGCGGGCCCCTGGCCCTGTGCGGGCGGGGTCCCGTACGCAGGGCCGGCCTGCGTGGCTGCCCCACCGCGCTGGTTCTTCGGATCACCGAAGACCGCGCTGTTGTTGAAGACGGGATTGCTCATGAGCTCCTCCTGGTCGCGGCGTCCACTCTCGCAGCGGGCCTCGTCATCGGCATCTGCCTCGAGTCGGGTGTCGCTGGCCTGACGTTCATCCTAGGGAACGTGCGAGTCGCGGTCACTGTTCCCGGCGACTTTCGCGGCCGCGGAGGCCAAAGTGCCGACCTGCGGACCACCCGACGGCGCACCGCGTACGCCGCGCGGTGTACGCCGCCCGGCCCACGCCCGCGGCAAGATACGTCGCAAGGTGGCTGCCCGACGTCGTGTGCGTCCCTAGGCTCGAGACGTACCTCGCGGTGAGGTCCCCGGCACGACCGGCGCGACCCCCGCCCGCGAGCGCCAGATCCATCCGGACGAACGACCCTCGGAGGGGCGAAGTCATGATCGAAGCACGAGGCCTGACCAAGCGGTACGGGCCCAAGACCGCGGTGGACGGCATCTCGTTCACCGTGCGTCCCGGGACCGTCACCGGCTTCCTCGGCCCCAACGGCGCCGGCAAGTCCACGACCATGCGCATGATCATGGGCCTGGACCGGCCGACCGCGGGGACCGTCATCGTCAACGGGCGCCCGTACGCGCAGCACCGCTCCCCCCTCACCGAGGTGGGCGCGCTGCTCGACGCGAAGGCCGTCCACACCGGGCGCTCCGCCTACAACCACCTCCTCGCGATGGCCGCGACGCACGGCATCCCGACGAAGCGCGTCGACGAGGTCATCGAGATGACCGGCCTGCAGACGGTCGCCAAGAAGCGCGTGGGCGGCTTCTCGCTCGGCATGGGCCAGCGCCTCGGCATCGCGTCCGCGCTGCTCGGCGACCCGAAGACGCTCATCCTCGACGAGCCGGTCAACGGACTCGACCCCGAGGGCGTCCTGTGGGTCCGCAACCTCGCGCGCTACCTCGCGTCCGAGGGCCGCACCGTGTTCCTCTCGAGCCACCTGATGAGCGAGGTCGCGCTCACCGCCGACCACATCATCGTCATCGGCAAGGGCCGCATCATCGCGGACGCCCCGGTGAGCGAGATCGTCAACGGCACGCAGCAGCGCACGGTCAAGGTCCGCACGCCGCACGCGACCCAGCTCGCCGAGCTGCTCACGCGCGACGGCGCGACCGTCACGAGCGACGAGCCGAGCCTGCTCGTCGTCAGCGGCGCGGACGCGCCCGGCATCGGCGAGCTCGCCGCCGCGAAGGGCTTCGTCCTGCACGAGCTCACGCCCGTCGCGTCGACGCTCGAGGACGCCTACATGGCCCTCACGGCGGACTCGGTCGAGTACCAGACGGAGTCCGCCCAGATCCACGTCGGCCACGGAGCCACGGGCACCGCGCCCGCCGGCGCCCCGGCCGCCACCGACTCCCTGGAAGGAGCGCAGCGATGAGCGCCACCACCGTCGCCCCCGGCGCGACCAGCCCGACGGCGTCCCGCACCTCGCCCTACCGCCTCACGTTCGGCCACGTGCTGCGCTCGGAGTGGATCAAGTTCCGCTCGCTGCGCTCCACGTGGTGGACCATCGGCACGACGATCGTCGTCATGGTGCTGTTCAGCATGTCCATGGCGGCCTCGTTCAACCTCGCCGCCGACAACCCTGAGATGGCTGCCGAGATGGGCAACATCTCGACGGTCCAGGCGATCGTCCTCGGCTACATCTTCGCCCAGCTCTCCGTGGCCGTCCTCGGTGCTCTCGTCGTCACGGGCGAGTACTCGACCGGGATGATCCGCTCCACGCTCAGCGCCGTCCCGACGCGCCTGCCCGCACTGTGGGCCAAGGCCGGCATCATCGGCGTCGTGACGTTCGTCGTCGCGCTCGTCGGGATCGCGCTGTCGTACCTCGTCACCATGCCCATGCTCTCCGGGAACGACCTCGTGCCCGACCTCGGCGACTCCGTCGTGCAGCGCGTCATCCTCGCGTGCGCCGGGTACCTCGCGCTCGTCGCGCTCCTCGCGGTGGGCGTCGGCACGATCATGCGCCACTCGGCCGGGTCCATCTTCACGCTCGTCGCCTTCCTGTTCGTCCTCCCGCTCGTCGCGAGCTTCCTCAGCCAGGAGTGGGTCCAGGACATCGCGAAGTTCCTGCCCATGAACCTGGCCACCGCGATGATGGTGGTCACGGAGGCCGACGCCGGCGGTACCGAGGTGCTCTCGCCCGGCGCCGCGACCGCCGCGATGGCGGCCTGGGCCGTCGTCTCGCTCGGCGTGGCGGCCCTCGTGCTCAAGCGCCGGGACGCGTGACCACCCCGTCCACCACCCCGCCGACGCCGGACGAGCAGCCCGCTCGTCCGGCGTCGGCCGTGACACGCCCGAGCACGACGACGCCGAGCGGCCCGTCCGCGCCGGCACCGCTCGCCATGCGGGCAGCGCCCGAACCGTTCACCGAGCTCGACGCGCGCCGCCTCGGCCCGGTGCGCCGCTACTTCGCCCGGCACCCCGTCGTCATGGACTGGGTGATCGTCGCGCTCTTCGTCGTGCCCGGCCTGCTCTACGTCCTCCTCGCGGAGCAGCCGCGCGGCTCGACCGCCCTGTCGCTCGTCTTCTTCCTCGCCGGCGGGGTGCTTCTGTACTGGCGGCGTCGGCGGCCGGTGACGGTCGCGGTCGCCCTGGCCGCGCTCGGGGTCGTGGCCATCGCGGTCACCGGCGACACCTCCGGGTTCGAGGTCGCCGGGATGTTCGCCGTGTACGCCGTCGCGGCGTCGCGCCCGTCACGGATCGCCTGGCCGGTGCTCGCGATCGTCGTCCTCGCGCTGTCCGCCGCGACCCTGCTCTGGTACGACATCGTCACCATGGACGACGGCGAGCTCGTACGTCAGACCGTCGAGCCCGGCCGCGCGACCGTCGACCGCGTCGTGGGCATCCTCGTCACGGTGATCCTCTGCCTCGTCGCCCTCGCGATCGGGACGAACGTCCGGGCTCGACGCCAGCACGTCTCCGACCTCGTCGAGCGCGCCAACTCCATCGCACGTGACCGGGACCAGCAGTCGCAGCTCGCTGCCGCCGCGGAGCGCGCGCGCATCGCCCGGGAGATGCACGACGTCGTCGCGCACTCCATCACCGTCATGGTCGCCCTCGCGGACGGCGCCAAGGCCTCGGGCGCGAAGAACCCCGAGCTCGCCGGGCACGCGCTCGACGAGCTCACCGCGACCGGGCGCGCGGCGCTCGCCGACATGCGGCGCGTGCTCGGCGTCCTGCGCGAGCCCGGCGGCGAGACCGCCGCGCCCCTCGCCCCCGTGCACGAGACACCCGAGCTCGAGGAGATCGTCGAGCGCTTCCGCACCGCCGGCCTGGCCGTGCGGCTCGTGCGCTCCGGGCCGCAGCCGACGCCGGGCCCCGCCCTGCGGCAGACGGCGCACCGCATCGTCCAGGAGGCGCTCACCAACGTGCTGCGCTACGCACCGCTCTCTCCCGTCGTCCTCGTCGAGGTCTCGCGCCGGGCCGAACCGGGCGCGGACTGGCTCGAGCTGCGCGTCGTCAACCAGGCGGGTCGCCGCCCCGGGGAGGGCGCGGGCGCCGACCGGCGCGACCTCCCGCCGTCGATCGCCGATCAGCACCCGCCCGGCGTCCCCGTCGGGACCGGGCGCGGGATCATCGGGATGCGGGAGAGGGCCGCCGTCTACGGCGGTACCGTGACGGCAGGGCCCAGCGGCACCGGCTGGGAGGTGCGGGCGAGCCTGCGCCTCGACCTCGACCCCGGCACGAACGACAGGAGCACCGATGACCGAGGGCGTTGACCGTGCTGCCGCGCCGATCCGGGTGCTGCTCGTCGACGACCAGGCCCTGCTGCGCATGGGCTTCCGCATGATCCTCGCGGCCGAGGACGACATCGACGTCGTCGGCGAGGCCGGCGACGGCGAGACGGGCGTCGCGCAGGCGTCGGCGCTGCGGCCCGACGTCGTCCTCATGGACGTCCGGATGCCCGGCACGAACGGCATCGAGGCGACCGAACGCATCGTCGCCGCCCAGCCGGTGTCACGCGTCATCATCCTCACCACGTTCGACCTCGACGAGTACGCCTTCGCCGCCCTGCGGGCGGGTGCGAGCGGCTTCCTCCTCAAGGACGCCAAGCCTGGTGAGCTCGTCGGCGCGATCCGCGCCGTCGCGAGCGGCGACGCCGCCGTCTCGCCCCGCATCACGCGCCGCATGCTCGAGATGTTCTCCGGCCAGCTCCCCGAGGACGGCGCAGCGGCACCCGGCTCCGCGACGACCGGCCGCGACGACCCGCGTCTCGTCGAGCTCACCGCCCGCGAGCTCGAGGTGTTCGAAGCCCTCGGCGAGGGTCTGACGAACGCCGAGATCGCCGGACGCTTCGTCCTGTCCGAGGCCACGGTCAAGACCCACGTCGGCCGCGTCCTCGGCAAGCTCGGCCTCCGCGACCGCGTCCAGGCGGTCGTCCTCGCCTACGAGACAGGCGTCGCACGCCCGTCCTGAGCCCCGCCCGCCCGCCGAGGTAGAACCCTGGTCTGCCGAGGTAGAACCGTGGTTCCGCGAGGTAGAGCCGTGGTCCGCCGAGGTAGAGCCGTGGTTGCT